>NZ_JAKRVY010000003.1:0-300042 GCF_023638055.1 Natranaeroarchaeum aerophilus
ACTATTTACTACTGGTAGATACTTATAGATACTGGATTCTGTAACAGTTACACTATCCCACTCAGGCTTCGTCGTTTACGGCCGACCGAAACGCCCCCATCGCCTCACGCCAGGCGTCGATAATCTCGTCGTCACGTTCGCTATCCCACGGCTCGATCTCGTCGTTCGCAGCGAGCCACTCGACCGCCCGGGAGACGCCCTCGGAAAACGGGATCGTGTACTCGAAGTCGAGATCACGACGGGCTTTGCTGTTGTCGAACACCGTGGCGTAGTACGTGTGGTTTTCCAGCAGATGTCGGCGCTCGGGATCGGCCTCCAGCAGCTGTTCGGTCGGGATGTGGACGAGTTCGGGCTCGGGGGCGTCAAGCGCATCGGCGACGATCCGGTAGTACTGGTTCCACGTGATCACCTCCTCGCTGGTGACGTGATAGGTCTCGCCGTAGGCACGCTCGTTGCCCACGGCACTGACGAACGCTCTGGCGACGTCCTCGCGATGGCAGGGCCCCCACAGCGAGGTGCCATCCCCGTGGACGACGATCGGTTTGCCCTTCCGGATGCGGTCGAGGTAGTACGTCCCGTCGCCGAAGGTGTGAAGCACTGGCCCCTGATCGCCGTAGGTGCTCCAGGGCCGGATGATCGTGGTTGCGAACGCCTCGCCGTCAGCGGCGGTAAAGACGTCTTCGGCTGCTGCCTTGTTCTTCCCGTACTCGCTGGTCGGCGGTTCCCGTGGGGCGTCCTCAGTGACGGGGTTAGTGTCGAGCGGCCGACTGTAGACGTCGATCGTCGACGTGAAGATGTACTGGTCTATCTCGCCTGCGAATGCCTCGATCGCTCGTTCGGCCGTCTCTGCGTCGAAACAGACCATGTCGATGACGCAGTCGACGTCGAGGTCGGCTACCTGCTCGACGAACTCCTCGTGGTCGTCGCGGTCGCCGTAGACGAACTGCACCGATTTGGGGACCTCCGCGTCGGTCTCTCCCCGCGTAAAACAGGTCACGTCGTGTCCGGCGTCGACGAGCTGGCGCGTGATTTCGGTACTGATCAGTCCCGTCCCGCCGATGATAAGAACGTCCATGTGCGGTGGTCGCGTCGCCGCCGGAAAAGTCTCCGGTCTAGCCCGCGTGTGATTCGATCAGATCAATCAGTCGCTCGGTTTCGACGAACCCCTCGGCGATCCGCTCGACCGGCTCACCGTCGACAAAGAGGACGAACAGCGGGACACTCCTGACGTCAAACTCGTCGATCAGCGGCGGATCGTTACGGGGGTTGATCGTTCCCACGGTTGCGGGGCTGCTCCGGTGGACGTTCCCGAGGATGGGTTCCATCGACTGACAGATCGAGCAGCCGTCCGTGTAGAACTCGACGAGTGCGAGGTCGTGGTCGGCGACGAATTCGTCGAGGTCGGCGGTGTCGTACAGGCCAGCAGGACGATCGATCCCGTCCCCTTGCACCTCGTTCGCTGGTCGATCCGAGTCGGTCATAGCTGACGTACGTTCTCGAACGGTTTACATGCTCCCGAAGAGGGACAGCTACCGGTGGGACCAATCAGATCCCGATCTCGCAGTCGGATTCGAGTGCTTCGTTGCCCAGTTGTGATTCTTCGTCAGCACGGTCCCAGTCGCCGTCCTCGGCGGCCCGTGCCGCCGCTGCCCAGTGTCCGGCCGCAGTCTCGAAGTTCTCTGCAGCACAGGTAAACTCGATGAAATCGTCGCGAATATCACCGGGCGCGATCTCTTCACCATCGCGGAACGCGGTGACGGCATCGGAAAATTCGTCTTCCGAATCCTCGATACGCTCATAGGAGCTGTGCCACTCCTCGCGCTCGAAGTGTTCGAGCCCATCCAGAAACAGTTCGAGCCCGGAGATTAGCGACGCGAACCCGTCCGCCAGCGGGACCATACTGTCGACGATGGTCTGCATCTCGTCGATCGCGCTCTGGAGTTCGTTCGGGTTGATATCCGACAGTGATTCGAGGACATCCCTGTCGACATCCGCATACGCATCCTGAGCCGCCTCGGCGCTCGAACTCGCGTCCTGGAAGTGCGAGTGAGCCGAGTCGACCCGATCGATCGCGTCACTGAACCGTTCTGCGTCGATATAGCTGTCGGCTGTTTCGATGTCTTCGACACCAGAATCCAGCGACTCGAACACTGCGACAAACTCGCGCAGGAACGTGATCAGATCACGGCGTGCGTCGATCTCGTCTCGCTGATCCTGACTTGCGTACTCCGCCGCCTCGTCGAGATCCGACTCTCCGTCGTCGATATACGACTGTATCAGACTGATATCGAAATGACCGTCCTCGATACTGTCGACTGCGTCGAGTTCGTCTTCGAACGTGGAAATCGCCTGTTCGAGGTTCCGGTCGGCATCATCGATGTACTCGGCCGCGATCTCGGTATCGTCACGGGACTCCTCCTGTGTCTCGCCGTTCTCCTCGTCACCGGTCTCGTCCTCTCCATTTTCCTCATCGCCGTTTGCTTCATCCTCAGTATCGTCGTCATCGAGGCAGCCGGCGACCAGCAAACATCCCACGACCGCAGTGCCCGATTGCAGGTATGTTCGTCGTTCCATAGTGGCTCCTTTCCGCCAACCGGTAAATATTTGCTGGGAAGATATATTTATTAGTATTCAACTGCGCCAGCTTCGTTTAGTTTTTCCGCCACGAACCGTGTCTGACGAAAAGTTAACGTGACACCCCGCTCATGGACACGTATGGAAAACTCCTCAGCGGAGATCACTGCGCTCGTCGGCCGTGAAGTCTACTCAAACAACGGGGTGTTCGTGGGCGAGATCGAGGATGTCCGCCTCGACCTCGACAAACAGCAGGTGACCGGGCTTGCCCTGCACCAGCTTAATATGGATCTGTTCTCGGGACACGTCGGGGATGGACGCGGCATCATGATCCCGTATCGGTGGGTGCGGTCGGTCGGCGATGTCGTGCTGATCAATAGTATCGTCGAGCGACTTAGCTCCCCCGACGAGAACGATTCGAGCGAAGTCGTCGTGTAGCGGGCTCTGTCCTGGAGTCCTATCGTCGATCGATTGCTACGGCCCGGTGTAGGCGCTACCCCCGGCGAGCCCGGGTTCCGGATCGGACTGTGAGGTGCCCAGCGGTGCGGACTGGGAGTCAGTTACACACATTGTACTCACAGCAACTAGATCGAAGTCATATTACTGTTTCCCCGAAAGCCGGATGAAGTCATATTTCCCCATATCTATAATGGATATTTAGAATATATAAATGAATGAAAGATTTGACTCAGGTTCGGCCAATAAAATTAAGTATCTCACCCCCTTCACCAGTATATAGGCATGACTTCGAATTTACTCGACACACAGCTTGATGAAATTCTTCGCGAGATGATCGATGACGCCGACGAGGAGTTGTTGCTCGTGAACCCGGCGGAGGAGACGATCGAAACGTTCGTCGATGTCGCGACGCATCTCGACGGCGAGCTCCCGTCTGTCCAGCTTCTTGCCGAGGAGCGGACGCTCAAAGACGTCATGGACGACTTCATCATCGCGAGTAACACCGCCGACCTCGTCGAGATGGGCGTACTCACGCTTCGGACGGTCGAAAGCCCGCCCCGGAACTCGCTCGTCATTACCGACGAGTCCATCGTCGCACTAATCGACACGGGCAACGAGGTTGCCGGACTCGTCTCGGAGGACGATGCATTCGTCGATCGGACAGTCGAGACGTATCGCAGCCGGTGGGAGGCAGCCGACGAGTTCAATCTCCGAACCCCACCGATCTCCCGCGTTCGCGAGACGCTCAGCGAAGAGATCAGTGCCGACGCCGAGGCCGACTTCTCCAACATTCTCGACTCCCTCGAAACGGCCCGCGGTGACGGCGACGGTCTCGACGAAGTAACGATCAGCCTGCTCGTCGCGGCGAAAAACGAGGCACTGCTTTACGACATCAGCAAGTGGGGCGAGGACGTCGGGATCGCCTCGAAAGCGACCTTTTCGCGGACGAAGACGAGGCTCGAAGACATGGGCCTGATCGATACCGAAAAAGTCCCGATCGACGTCGGTCGACCGCGACTCCGCCTGAAGTTCGGCGACGACCGCCTTCGTGACGCTGACAACGGTCAGCTCGCGACGACGGCCCAGTCGATCCTGAACTAGATCCCTACGCTTTTTCGACTCCCCGCACGACTCTCGGGGTATGGACGTTACTCTCGTCGGCGACGGTCCCGCTATCGACGCCCTCACGGAGACGTTGCACGACGCATCGGTTTCGACGCGAACAGCTGACGCCGAGGAGATCGGAACGGCCGAGTTCGCCGTCGTTACGGACCTCGCCGGAGCGCAGACGTTCGACCGGGCGAACAGGGCAGCACGCGAGGGCGGGACGCCCTGGCTTGCCATCGAGGTCGGCGGGATCGGCGGGCGGGCGATCGGCGACATTGACGCAGCTATTTCGGGGTTCGCACCCGCGACGGGCTGTTATGACTGTCTCCGGTCTCGCGTCGACGCGGACCGCGACTCCGATGGGGCCAGCAGCGAGCCCAGAGCGGGCCGGAGTGCAGTCCGACTTGCGGGCTCGGTCGCCGGTCACGAACTCGTGCAGTTGCTCTCCGGTGAGGAGACTCCCGTGCTGGGCGGCGTCATCGAGATACCCCATCACCGACGCCAGTTCCTGCCGGTTCCGGGCTGTGAGTGTGGCTCCGCGCCTGCCGCTGACCTCGACCTCGCGTACGAACCGTCCCCGGTTGAGGCGGCCCTCGAACGTGCGGAGATGGCACTCGACGACCGGGTCGGCATCGTCGAATCGGTGGGGGAGATCGAATCGTTCCCGGCCCCGTACTACCTCGCGAACGTCCGTGCAACGAGTGGCTTTAGCGACGCCGACGCGCCCGCGCAGGCTGCTGGCGTCCATCCAGACTGGAATACCGCGTTCATGAAGGCGCTCGGGGAGGCCCTGGAGCGCTACGGGGCGGCGATCTACCGGGACGAAGAGTTCCAGCACGGCCGTACCGACGACATCGAGAACCCGATCACACCGGATCGGTTCGTACTTCCCGACGACACCGACGCGGATCTCGACGGGCCGATCCCGTGGCGTTCCGGACTGGATATCGACACGGGAGAGACGGTGTCAGTCCCCGCCGAGAAGGCACACTTCCCGCCGCCGACCCGCGAACTCGGAGCCGCCATCACGACCGGCCTTGGACTTGGCTCCTCAACCGTCGGAGCACTGCTGTCGGGGCTATACGAGGTAATCGAACGCGACGCGACAATGCTTGCGTGGTACTCGACGTTCGAGCCCCTTGCACTGGCGGTCGACGACGAGGCGTTCCAGTCGCTGGCCCGTCGTGCCCGGAGCGAGGAACTCACGGTGACCCCCCTGCTCGTCACGCAGGACGTGGACATCCCCGTCATTGCTGTTGCCGTCCACCGTGATGGCGAGTGGCCGCGCTTTGCGGTCGGTTCCGCAGCTGCTCTCGATCCCACAGACGCAGCCCGAGACGCTCTGGCTGAAGCCCTCCAGAACTGGATGGAGCTCCGCTCGATGGGCCGAGAAACCGCGAGCGAGGAAAGCGGTGCGATCGGCGAGTACGCCTCGTTCCCCGAGGAGGCTGCCATCTTCGTCGACGCCGGCAACCCGATTCCAGTGGATTCTGTGGGGCCAGACGACGTTCCCGAGGGCGAGGCAGAACTCGATATGCTCGTCGAACGGGTCGTCGACGCCGGACTGTCGCCGTATGGCGTCAGGCTCACCCCGAGGGATCTAGAGACCATCGGCTTCGAGGTCGTGCGTGCGGTCGTTCCGGAGGCACAGCCACTCTTTACCCGCGAACCGTTCTTCGGCGAGCGCGCCCGAACCGTCCCGGGCGACCTCGGATTCGAGCCGCGACTGGAGCGTCGATTCCACCCGTACCCCTGACCCATACTCTTTCTCGGTTCCTGTCAGGACCGTTTAACGGATATTCCGAATTTTGCTGAATACCGGTTTATTGCCGTCAGAGGCGTGTATACCATTGTACCATGGGGACAGTTAACAATGAAGTAGATCTGGCAGAATCGACAAACGACTACGAGGACGTGCGCAAGCGCCGCTCGGTACTGGGGACGATACGTAACGGAACGTTCTACCTCTCGCTCGTGCTGGCCGGCGTCCTGTCCGTGCTGTTCCTTCCGGAACTGCTCGGGACGCTCGCCACCGGCTGGTCTGCCAGCGGTGCCGCCGAACTCGGCATCCACCGGCTTCACATCATGGGGATCGCGACCGTCGTGACGGTCTTCCTGCTTGGCCTGTTCGCACAGGCCTACCGGCCGAAAGACCGGATCGCGTCGATGTGGGGTGCCTTCATCGTCATCGCCGCAATCACTGCAGGGACCGTCTGGTACGGTGTCGGCCGCCCCGAAGAGGTGATACCGTTTTTCCTCCTCACGGGTATCGCGCTGGTCGCCCACCCTGCGGGCCGACGGCTGTTCAGGCGTGGTGACTCCTACAGTCCCGCGCTGCTGGGGCTGGTCGCCCTCGCGGCCGTCCCCCTGCTGGCGTTCATCTCGACCCAGCTGGGGGCCAGCACCGGCACGCTCGATTCACACGGTATCATGGGCCACCACGTGATGATGGCTGGCCTTGCCGTGGCACCGCTGGCGTACGGTGCGTTCGCCGCACTCGGTTTCGACGGCTGGCGACTTGCCTCGTGGCTCGCCGCACTGCCGATGGGCTACTACGGCCTCATGTCCATCTCGTTCCCGGCACAGTCCAGCTCGGCGGGCGTGCTATGGGGAAGTGCAGCCATCATCTGGGCACTCGCGTTCGTCATCACGGCGGAGTACTCCCGAAGGTCGGGCTCAGACGTGCTCCGACGGTCGAGATGAGCCTCGGAGCAGCTGCTCGACGACCGCGACGACGAGTACGATCGCCAGCGGGAGAACCCAGAACATGACGTACACCGAATCGGGCCGGAGCGTCACGCCGGGTGTCGCACCGACCTCGCTCGCGGCCGCAAACGACTGCCAGCTTCGATAGAACGACCACGAAAAGAGAACGATTAGCGTTACGACGGGCGCGACGAGTCCGCGACGATACAGCAGGACGGCTGGCACCGCACCGAGGACGACGAGGCCAAGACAGGCAGCGGCAAGCAAGAGCGCACCGGCGGCCTGTTCGGGGGAGAACACCTCAACGACCGATCCCGGCCGGATCGACGCGTACGCCCACAGCGCAACGAGCGCGTGGAGGAGGCCGCACGCGAGCCCGAGAAGGACCGCGTCACGAGTGAGTATCCCGCTCAATGATCGCTGGAGGGTGTGCAGGGGCGAGGACATGGTGAAAGTGTAATTTCGCAACCAGATAGTTGTTGGGGCGCTGCGGCCCAGTCCGAACGACCGACCAGATCTCTGACCGACCCGAACGAGCGCCTATATCCCCAGCGTCGCTCGCAGGAAGTCACGAGTACCCGGGCCGAGACCGACTGCAAGGACGGTGATCAACAGCAACATCGCGTACGCTGGACTTTCCTCGAAGATCCGGTCGTCGAAGATCCAGACGACGAAGACTGCCGCACCCAGTTTGAGGAAAATGAAGGGCCACGCAGTCCCGATCGCATCGGTCACGAACTGGGGCTGGACCGTGCCGGTATTGTTGTAGATGAACCCGTTGACGACGTGTTTCGGGCCGTAGTTCGGCAGGCCGAACACGTGGTTCCAGTCGAGGCTGAGAACGTTCGCGACGCCGTCGACGTTGTGGCCCCAGATGACCAGCGCGCCCATGAGCCCGGTCCCGGCGTTGACAGCAGGGGCGAAGCGCTCGGTTGCCCACCACGCGCCAGCGGTAAGGATCGTCGCCCCCCCGAGCGTGATGACTGGCACCCAGAGGTTGAACGTAATCGCGTCGGATACCTGAATCACCCAGCCGAGATAGACGATCGTGATCGTGAGCAGGACGGATCCCGCGACTGCAAGCGGTGGCTGGAACCGATCGACGACCCCACGTTCCGAGAGTCCGATACTCACCAGCAGCGCTGCAAGGGTCAAGAAGAAGACGGTGAAGTAGATAAAGGGGCTGATCAGCGCGGCGCTCCAGGGATACGGCACGGTCGCGGCGGCCTCCGGCCCAAGCGTGATCCCGACGTCCTCGACAGTTCTTAGTGCCCCACCGAAGAGGACGAAGGGGAACAGCGCGAAGAAAAACGCCGGATCGTAGCCGAGTTCCAGACGGCGAAGCAGGAGTACGACACCGACAAGCATGAAGATGAGGATCAGCGCGTAGCTGATGGTCGAGACCGTCGTATAACCCGGTTCGGCGACGTAGCCTGTCGCCTGAGCACACTCGGTGGTGCTCGTCAACAGTGTCGTCTCACCGCCCTCACGGACGGCACACGTCGCACCCTGTCCGTCGGCCGCCACGGGGCCCCAGAAGTACCGCCAGAGAAACCCGTCGTAGACCTGCCGCGGGAACGCGAGTGCCCCGACAACGAGGATACCGACGATGCCGACCAGCGCGGCGAGCCACGCTCGAAACGGCTCGTCGATCCGTTCGTACAGCTCTTCCATACACGATACAGCGTCCGGGTGGACTTTCAGGGTTCCGGTCTATTGCATCGCGTCTAACAGAGCGTCGTGGAGGTGTCCGTTCGAGGCGACCAGTCCCTCGCTTCCGACCTCCCATCGATCGCCGTGGATGTCTGTCACGACTCCACCTGCGTTCCTGATCAACTGTACGCCCGCAACCGAATCCCACGAGTTCGGCGTGATCGGCGACGCAGCGGCGTCGACCGTTCCGCTCGCGACCATCGCAAGCGTTGCCTGTGCAGACCCAAACCGTCGGATATCGCCGAACCGGCGGCCAAGCCGGCCGATCGTCTCGACATGATTCTCGCCCTCCATGAACCCCCACCAGAGCGTCGTCGCGACCTGTGCGGCGGCCGGATCGCTCCGCTCGCTCACCGAGATCGGCTCGCCGTTCAGCCGTGCCGTCGAGTCGTCGGCGACGTAGGATTCCCCGAGCGCTGGCAGAATCGTCGCGCCCGCGACGGCCTCTCGATCCACGACCGCCGCGACGCTCGTACACCAGATCGGGTTCCCGCGCACGTAGTTGGCCGTCCCGTCAATCGGATCGACGATCCAGGCTGGGCCCTCTTCTGGCACCTCTTTCAGTGCATCATCTTCCTCCCCAACGATTGGATCGTCGGGATACCCACTGTGGATCGCGTCGAAGACGGCCCGCTGGGCGTCCCGATCGGCCTCCGTGACGACATCCGACGGGTTCGCCTTCGTCTCGACGTCAAGCTCCCCGCGGAACAGCGCGAGGGCACGATCGGCCCCTGCGCTGGCCGCGCGTTCGGCGATCCCGGCTCGTTCGCCTGCCTCGTTTCCCATACCGTTCGCTACCGGGAGGACGTCCCTCACTCTGTCGGTCCCGTCGCTCAGCCCAGATGTTTGACCGACACCCGCTTGTGGCCGCCGTCCCACTCAAGCGTCGTTTCATCGACGATCCGCTCTCGCACCGTTTCTCGCCAGTCCTCGACAACCTGCTGGTGGTACTCCCGGTGTCGTTCGGGCGTGTATCGCTCCGGTTCGGCCCGTAGCTCGTCTTCGGTCTCTTCGGGCTCGGGGTACGTCGGTAGCTCCGCGATCAGTTCTGTGGGATCGACGTGAATCGGCACCGGGTCGCCGTACTCCTCATCCGTAACGCCGTACTCTCCCTCACGTACCCGATGGATCCGCGCCCGCATTCGCCCCGCGAAGGGCGGCGTCACGCGCAGGACGACCTCGTCGGTGCTGCGAAGCGTGCGCTCGGCTCCCGTCACCACGTCGTCAGCCGTCACCGCGATCGACCTGATCGCGCTGGGATCGGACTGCTCTTCCATTACCACCTGCTTGGCCTGCGTGTACTAAGACCTGACTTCCGGCTGCATGCTCAGCCAGATCCCCAGCGGGATCGTTCCTGCAATCAGCCCGTAGACGACGCCCATGATCGGGTCGACACCGAGCTGTGGGTGGAAGGCATAGCCGAGCGACGCGCCAGTGATATCACAGACGGTCGCGACGATGATGAGTTGCGTTGCGAAGGGCTTGGAGTGGAACCATCCGGCGGACATATTCACGTCAATATTCCGCATCCAAATGAGTGTATTGATCCAGAGAGCCATGACGACCGGCCCGGCGCGATGTCGAGACGCGTGACTGGGCGAGCGGCATTCGTGAGAAGTTTGCGAGGGCAAGACGCTCCGTCTTGCCGCACTGTTGTGAGCCCATGTGGGCCGTCAGTGCGAGGGATGCGATTTGAACGCATGGACCTCTACAGGAGCGGATCTTGAGTCCGCCGCCGTTTCCAGGCTTGGCTACCCTCGCACGCAGTACGATGTAGCCAGTGGGGTGGGTTTAACCCATCGGTTTTTCGTCGGGGTATGCCGCCTGAATCGCCGACCGGAGCGACGCTTCGTCGGCGTCGTACGCCAGATGCGCCGGACAGTCACAGTCCGACGAGCCGAAGCCAGCCACCGGTGAGTCGGGCAGTGCGTCGGCGACCGCACATTCGACGTCTGCCTCGGGCTGGCGCCTGACGTCCGCGAGCGTCGTCGCCGGATGCCCCAGCAGGTAGTCGATATGCCAGTGTCGGACGTCGTGCTCGCCCGATGCGACGCGGCGATGGCGGTCGATTCGCGAAAAGCCACCCGCGCCAAAGGCGCTGCCGGTGTAGGCGTACCAGCCTTCCGGGAGGTTGTGCATACCGAGCGCGCCGATCTCCAGTTCGATCGATCCCGGGAGTTCGATCAGCAGGGTGTAGGTGCCGCCAGTCATCAGTCGTCAAGCCGGGCACGGTGTTCGGCAGCCAGCTCCTCGGCCTGCGCTTTCGTCTGGGTCTCTTTCCACCGGACGGCAGCCGCATCGCGGTAACCCACTGCGCTTTTGAGTTCGTCTTTGAGCATCCCGGTCTCGACGGCAAGGACGTCGCCATCGCTCGTGCCGTACTCCACGACGCCGTACCGGTTCGGCGCGGCTCGCGCGGCGGCGCGGTCGAGATCGCGCCACTGTGTGCGAAGCGGCATCTTACTCCTCATCGCTCTCGTCGACGATTTCGTAGGCCTGCTCGCTCAACTCGTCCTCGGCGAAGACGAACACGCGTCCTCGCGCGACTTCGGGGTCGGCCTCGACGATGACCGAGTGACCTTCTGCCCGGGCGTGGACGCCGGGGAACAGCTGTGTCTCCTCACCGGGCTCGACGAACACCCGGCCGACGCCGGTCGTTTCGAGGATCGAGTCGTGGGTGTTCCGGTCGTTGACGTACATCATCACGCCCTCCGTCTCCGTGGGGTTGGTGACGAGTACCTGCACGAGCTTTCCGGGGGCGGTTCGGACGGTCTCCAATGCCTTCTGTGGCGGCCCGTGATAGAAGACCTCTCGCCCGTCGAGATACTCGACCGTGATCCCTGACTCTTCGAGGGTGACGCCGAGGGTCGACGGTGCGACGTCGTTGCGTGCGCTCATGCCCGATGATTTGGTGGACAGGGGGAAAAACGCCGCGTTCGTCAGCGCTGACTCCGACAGGGTGGGGACCGTCGGAAAATATTTATTCGGTGCCGAGTACATCGGAGTAGGGTTGCCAACGTACCGCATGAAAGCGCTTGTCACGTCTAACTTCTCGTCTGAGGGTATCGACCGATTAACTGCGCTCGGCTTCGATGCCGAGTTCGATCCGATTGAGGATCGGGACTCGCGGCACTCAGTCGAGACGCTACAGGAGAAACTACAGGGAGTGTCAGTGTTCGTCTCGGGGTTCGATGGCGTCCCGGCCGAGCTGATGGACGCCGCCGACGATCTCAAGTTGATCGCCTGTCCGCGCGGTGGTCCCGATGCGAGCGTCGATATCAGTGCGGCGACGGAGCGGGGTATTCCGGTTCTGTACGCACCGGGCCGGAACGCCGAGACGGTCGCTGATCACACGATGGGGCTGTTGCTCGCCGCGACGCGCAACATCGCACTCGCGGATCGACGCCTCCGTGCAGGACAGTATACGGGCGAGCCACGCGAGGACGCCTCCGCTGGCGGCGAGCGCGAGGACGTCACCTGGGGGATCGGCGCTGACTCGCCGTACACCACGCTACGGGGGCCGGAGCTACACGGCCGAACGATCGGGCTCGTCGGCTTCAGTCGGATCGGCCGACGTGTCGCCAAACGGGCGAGCGCCGGCTTCGGAATGGACGTCATCGCGTACGATCCGTTCGTCGACCACGTCGAGATGGAGCCGTTCGACGTGGAGAAAGTTGACGACCTCGAAACACTGTGTTCGCGCAGTGACGTCGTCAGCCTGCACGCCGCGATCGCGCCGAGTTCCCGGGGAATGATCGGACCCGACGAGTTCGCGGCGATGCCCGAGCACGCGTACTTCGTCAACACGGCTCGCGCGGCGCTCGTCGAGGAGGGAGCCCTGCTCTCGGCGCTGGAAGCCGACCAGATCCGTGCGGCTGCGCTCGACGTCTACCACGAGGAGCCGATCGCCGACGACCATCCGTTACTGGAACGAGACGACGTCGTCCTGACGCCACATATCGGTTCGGCCTCCCAGGGCGTCATCGATCGTCACACCGAGCTGACGGTCGCCGATATCGAGGCACTGGCCGCGGACGAGCGTCCGATGCACGTCGTCAACCCGGAGACACTGGAGGGGTTCTCGCTGGATCTATGAGCGGGTATCAGGCAGTCTTCTTCGACATGGACGGTGTCACGGTTGCGACTGCGAACGCGTGGCGGGAGCTCGAAGCCGAGCAGATCCTGCCTGCCGCCGGTGAGGGAATCGACATCGAGACGATCCGGGCGCTCAGTCCCGAGGATTCCTACGACCGACTCGCATCGATGGACGAGGTCTCGTTACGGGTCGACCGCGACGAGTTCGTTGCCCTGTACGACGAGTACGCCGAGGAGGTCTATCTGGAACGTGCGACGCTTCTGGACGGCTACGAGGCGTTGCTCACGGACCTGCGCGCCGCGGGAGTGGCTCTCGGCCTCGTCTCTGCGTCCTGCCGGGACTGGGTGGAGCTGGTGCTGGACCGGTTCGAGCTCGGTAACGCATACGACGTGGTCGTTTCCTCGACCGATATCGACGGACCGTCGAAGCCGAACCCGACGCCGTATCTGACCGCAGCCGACCAGGTCGGCGTCGATCCGGAGCGGTGTATCGTCGTCGAGGATTCCGCCCACGGGATCGCGGCCGCGACAGCCGCCGGTGCCTGCACGATCGCACTTCGCGGCGCGGGCAACCGGGAGACGGATCTCTCGCCCGCCGACGAACTCGTCGAGGACGCGGCGGAACTGAGAACGCGGGTGTTCGACTTGCTGTCGGCCGGGGGATCCAACAGGGCTGATCGTCACCCGCGCGAAAAGTAAGAGGTAAGTGGACTTTGTGACTCTGTCACAGCATGAACGGTACTGCCGAAGCCCCCGCTGCCGGAACGATTCTCAACGCGCTCGCCAGCGGGAAGGGATCGGCCTTTGCGATCGACGCATATACGACTGCAACCGTCTCGCTGGATACCGATGCCGACACCGTGACGGGCGAAATCGAGAGTGCACCGGACGCAGACACCCGGCTCATCGAGCGGTGTGTCGAGCTTGCGACCGAACGCTACGGTGACGGCGAGGGGGGCACTGTCACGACCGAAAGCGAGGTGCCGATGGCCTCGGGACTCAAGAGTTCGAGCGCGGCGGCGAACGCGACCGTCCTCGCCACGCTCGACGCGCTGGGTAAGACCGAGACGGTCGAGCGCGAGACCGCCTGTCTGCTCGGCGTCGAGGCGGCACGTGACGTCGGCGTCACGATCACCGGCGCGTTCGACGACGCCTCCGCGTCGATGCTCGGCGGGGTCACCGTCACCGACAACACCGAGGACGAACTGCTCGCCCACGAGACCGTCGACTGGGACGTACTGGTCTATACGCCGCCCGAGCAGGCCTTTAGCGCCGACGCCGACGTCGAGCGCTGTCACCGGATCGCCCCGGTCGCCGAACTGGTCGCAGAACTCGCCGTCGACGGCCGGTACGGGCTGGCGATGACCGTCAACGGCTTTGCCTTCAGCGCGGCGCTGGAGTTCCCGACTGCGCCCGCCATCGAGGCCCTGCCAGAGGCCTACGGCGTCTCGCTGTCGGGAACCGGCCCGAGCGTCGTTGCCATCGGCGACCGAAAAGCACTCGAAGGGGTACAAGAGAAGTGGAACAAGAGACGTGGGACCACATGGCTGACAACGACACAATCAGCGGGCGCGCGGACGAGATGAGCCTCGACGAGCTCCGCGAGGAGATTCAGGATATCGACCACGAGATAGTCGAGTTGATCGCACGGCGCACGTACGTTGCCGACACGATCGCACAGGTAAAAGAACAGGAGGGCCTGCCGACGACCGACGAGTCACAGGAGGAGGCGGTGATGGCTCGTGCGAGCGAGAACGCCGATATGTTCGACGTCGACCGGAACCTCGTCAAAGCGATCTTTCGGCTGCTGATCGAGTTGAACAAGGCCGAGCAGCGGGAGTCTCGCTAGCGTTCCGTCAAACCGAGACTGTATTCGAGTGCCGAATCGACGTCTTCCATCCGGGAATCCGGAACAGAGCCAATCGACTCCGTGATTCGATGCTCGATCGAAACCGTGCGAATCTGACTACAGAGCGCGACTGAATCCTCTCGAAGGGGGGACTCCGCAGCGGTGACGAGCACCTCGAACGGATACAGTTTGTCCCCTCGCGACGTCGTGAAGGGGACGACGATCGTCGTCGGGGCGTTCTCGTTTCCGACATCGTTTTGCACGACCAGACAGGGTCGCGTGCCTCGCTGTTCTGACCCCTCTGTCGGATCAAGTTCGACGATGACGATATCTCCACGGCGAACGTCCATCGATTACCACTCCGGAGAATCGCCAAGATGGTCGTTGGATTCGCGAGACACGCCAGCCATCTCGGCTTCGAGAGCTTCTGCGTCTGCCGCATACTGTCGATAGCCCTCAGCTATTTCCTCGCGGCTCATGGGTTTCTCGATCGTGATCTTCCCGCCCTCTTCGTGGACGAGTACCTCGTCACCTCCGTCGATACCCAGTTTCTCTCGCAGTTCTTTCGGTAGAGTGACCTGTCCGCGTTCACCGACCGTACGTTCCTTGCTTCGGCCCATACATATCCATATCATATTCATATTCAAATCCCTTTCGGCTGCGCAAAGGTGGTTGAAAAGCGAAAGTCCAGCGTCGACACCGTGGTCTTCGAGTGCAAGGAGAACTTTCGACGCCCAAATGAACGCATCTCGGAGGTCTCCGCCTGCCACTAGCTGTCGTACTGCTCGGCCGTGACCGTGTACCGATGGTGGTCGATGATCTCGCCATCGGGCCGCCGCGTCGCGTTGCGGACGACGCCGTCGTACTGCCCGCCGAGTTCGTCGACGTACCGCTCGACGGCGGCCCGGGAGCGCTCGTTTCCGTCCTGGACCGGGACGGCCACCAGATCGAGACCGAGCCGGTCGAACGCCAACTCGATCATCGCCGCGGCACGCTCGCCGGAGTACCCACGCCCCCAGAACGGTTTTCGCAGCCAGATCGCCGGTTTCCCGGTCACTCACCCGGCGATACCGAGGGCGAGTCCTCGCCCATCTCTGACCCCGTCGCCGCGGGGTCGAACAGTTTGTCCTCGGGCGCGGTCCGGCCTGCGAGTGAGTGCTGCAGGCGGTCTGCCACGTCCTCACGTAGCTCGTCTGCGCGCTCACGATCGATATCGATCGCTCTGGCGTCCTGGCCGATCAGACTACTTGAGCCAGCGGTATCAACCGTCAACGTCGCGAGCTTTCGGCGACGCTGAAAGATCGTCTGACTGTCCAGCACAGTCTGGACGCGATGGTACGGAACCACCGTCGTGGTCCGGTTCCAGAAGCCCGCCCGCGTGACGACGTGGTCGTCGACGAGCGCGTAGCCGAGGTGTTTCCACTTGAGATGCGCACCGATCGGCACCGCAATCACGCCGAGCAGCATCCAGTACCACTCCAGTCCCGGCACGAAATATTGGTCGGCGAGATAGACGATCCCCGTCAGGACGGCCAGCACGCCCAGATAGCGGAAGAAGTACCGTTCCCGGGCGCGCTTGGGCGGGCGCTCGAACTCGACGTCGCCGTACGGCTCTATCGATTGGGCGAGATCGAGTACCCGTCCGCGTTTGGCGATCGGCACTGCGGACTGGGAGCCGCCGGACTCGCCGGGCGAGTAGCCCGCCGTCTCGATGAGCAAGGAGGCGTAGCCGACGGCCCGTTCGAGGACGTTCTCGCTGATCGTCAACGTCTGGACCTTCGACAGCGGAATCGTGCCGCTGTAGCGCTGGAGTAGTCCTCGCTCGAACCGGAGTTCGTCGCCGGTCCGCACGAGCAAGAACCCGTAGTAGTTCGTCACCGAGATAATGCCGCTGGCGATCGATGTCAGGAGGTAAAGCACGATCGCCGCAAGCGGCGCGACGACGTACAGCGGCCCGGCCCACAGTGCCGGATCCGCCAGCGCGGGCGACAGGAAGGGAATGGCAAGGGTCAACAGCGGAATGAGCCGCAGGTCGATCGAGACCACACCCAGAACCGCCAGTTCCCAGTCGGTGATCTCGAACAGCCGCTCGGTCTCGGGCTCGCGAGGGAGTTCTTCATCAGTCTCACGTTGCTCGCCGTTCTGGTCGGTTGTCACTCGCCGGCGCTTGCGCTCACTGAGCTCGTCCTGTAGTCGCTGTGCCTCCTCGTAGCTGACGTAGCGCAGTTGTGCTTCAGCACCACTGCCGCCAGCAGTCTCGAAGGAGACTTCGGCGATCCCGGCGAGGCGCTGGATCACGTTTCGACTGATCCCGACGTTCTGTATCCGGCGGTAGGGGATCTCACGGTTTCGCCGCGAAACGACGCCGGAAACCACATCGAACGTGTCGTCGGTTAGCTCGTACTCGAACCGCTGGTAGTAGAGGATCTCCCAGACGACAGCGCCGACGAGTCCAGTGAGGATCGCCGCTCCGAACACCAGTGCGCCTGTCGTTCCACCAATGACGGCGGTGCCCGAAAACCCGATCAGGAAGACGATCCAGAGCAGGCCGAGCGCCGTCTGGACGCTCCGGTAGGGAATCGAGAGCGGATGCAGTTTTGTCGTCATACAGCGTCGTCGCCCTCGGCGAGGATCGCCATCTGCTTGAGCCGGTGCTGGAGGTCGTCGGCATCGTCGGCGGTGAGGCCGGGGATCGTCACGTCAGCACCGCGGGACCCGGCGGTGTAGACGACTGCAGAGGCGAGGCCGACGAGCCGTTCGACCGGTCCACGACTGGCGTCGACGTGCTGGATCCGGACGTACGGAACGACCGTTCGCACACGCGTGATGACGCCGCGTTCGAGGTAGAGCGCGTCCTTGCGGACCTCGTACTCCCAGACGCGGTATCGCAGGATGGCGTGGACGACGCCGAGCAGGGCGAACACGCCGAAGACGGCAGGACCAACCCAGATCCCGACATCGAGGACTGCGAACTCGATCGCTCCCGCGATAGCGCCGAAGATGGTCGCCGATATCAGCGACTGGACGATCCAGACGATCCGCACTTTCGGGTTCAGCGACTGTGGCGGGATCGTCAGTTCCGACGCCGAGACGTCCTCGAGCTGATCGCGCAGATCGTCGGTCGTCACGCTGTCACCGGTTTCGCCGTCATCTGACGGCCCCGGTGCTTCTTCCTCTCGGTCCACTCGTGGAGAGGGTTCGGCTTGCGTGAAGCCGTCCGACTGGACCGCTGTCTCGTGGTCCGACTCCGTGGAGAGTCCGTTCGTCTCATCGGGCTGCCCGCCAGTCGAGCGCTCCGGCGGCTCCGACTCGTCGTTTCCGCTCATTGTCGATGTATCAGTGGGTGAGCCGTATATAACCCGGCGATCCAAATGGACATATTCGATCACGGGGTCGGGCCTGCACAGAGTGCCCTCGATCAGGTCAGTCCGTCGTCGTATACGAGTTCTCCATCGACGATCGTCGCAACGACCGAGATTTCGTTGATCGTTTCGGGCCGGTCGAACGGATCGGATTCGAGGACGACGGCATCAGCGGCCATCCCCGGTTCCAGCGTTCCCTTCCAGTCGTCCGTTCCCTCCGCGACTGCGCCGCCGTGGGTGTACGCCCGAAGCGCTTCGTCGACCTCAAGCCGCTGTGCAGCGGTCGGGGCGTTGACGGCGTGATGGATCCCGTACAGTGGTCCCGACGGCATCGTATCGCTACCGAACGCAAGATCAATCCCCCGGTCGCGGATGTCACGAAGTCGGTTCGTCCCGCCGTGCCACCGCTGCTCTAGTCGGTCGGCGTAGAGACCGGTATCGCCTGCCCACTGCAGGAAGTTCGGTTGCATACTCGCGAGTACGTCTAGTGACGCTACTCGGTCCAGCTGCTCGTCCGTCGCCAGCTCGAGGTGTTCGATCCGAAGGTTCGGCGCGGGCGTCTCGTATCGATCGGCGACGGTCTCGAACGCCGACAGTATACGACCGATAGCGGCATCGCCGATGGCGTGAACCGCGACACGCTGAGAGCGCTCGGACGCCTGTTCGAGAACCGTCTGCAGACGGTCAGTCCCGATCACGAACTCGCCCGAGTTGCCGAGGTCGTCGGCGAACTCACCGTCGAGTTTCGCGGTTCTGGAACCGATCGAGCCGTCGATGAACAGTTTGACGCCGAGTATCCGCAGACGGTCGTCCCCGAAGCCGGACGCCAGTTCGAGTGCAGCCAGTTCTTCGGCACGCTCAACGTGAATATAGTAGCCGATACGGAGCGGTAACTCGCCGTCGCGTTGGGCTTGCTGAAACGCTGCGTGCATGGGATCGCCCGTTCCACTGGGCGTCGTTAACCCTGCCATGTCCTGAACAGACGTGACGCCGAGTTCGTGCAATCGGTCGCAGGCGGCGTCAAGCAGTTCACGGGCACGCTCGCGATCGGGGTAGATCTCGCGCTGGACGAGTCCTGCGGCTTCCTCCACCACGATTCCGCTCGGCGTGTCGCTGGCATCTCGCTCGACACCGTCCGCTCCGGAGAAGTCGATCCTGTCGATCGCTTGCGTGTTCAGCGAAAGTGTGTGTCCGTCGACTCGCTGCACGACGATCGGATGCTGATCACTTACGCCGTCGAGTTCTTTCCGGCGAAGTCGAGTATCATCGTTCCATGCGCTCTCGTCGTAGCCGAAGCCGAGTACCCACTCCCCCGGTTCGGTGCGGGCAGCATTGTCGGCCAGTCGAGCTAGCACGTCTCGCCTCCTCTCTACTCCACTGAGATCCGTTTCCCGTTCGTAGAGACCGACCCAGAGAACGTGTGTATGCGCGTCGTGAAAACCGGGCAGGACGACATTCCCGTCGAGATCAATCCGACGATCCGAGCTCCTCTCGCGTATAGTAGTGCCCACGTCCGAGACGATACCGCCATCGAACCGTATCGCGTCTGTGGTGGATGTCGTGTCCCCCAGTGTGTGGATACGACCCCCGTGCAGAATCGTTGCATTCGGTTCCATGGGTGTGCGTTGCATCCCCACGATAAATATGTGTGCATCTTCCAGCAATAGTGGAGAATCTCGACATAACTTACAATTACCTCATGAAATACTGACGAACTGGGTAAGCAGCAGCCCTCTGCCCATATCAGTGGCCGCTGGCCAGTATCGACAGCAGCGACTGGTGACAATGTCATTTCATCGGTAGCTGTTCTGGAATGGGACCAATAGTTACAATATAGAGAATAGATATTGAAGTTCTGTTTTTCTGTACCGTATATGCACCATATAATAAAATATTTGCACGTATCCGGTTTAACTTATTGTCTTCAATACACTATCCAGCCGACTGTATCCCACTAGCCAATATGAACAGAAGTCTATTATAATCCGGTATTTTGCTACGTATTGTTAGCATGAGTTCTGATAACTCTACGAACGTCGGCGGAAGTGCGAGCAGAAGAAAATTTATTAAATTGGGAAGCGTGACGGCGATCGGCGGACTGGCGGGCTGTCTCGGTGACGAAGAGACCGACGAACCGACGGAGAGCAATCCCCTCGAAGTCGAGTTCTTTGGCGGTGTGTTTCAGGAAGTACTCGATGAACATCTCATCGAACCGTTCCGAGAGGATACTGGGATTCCGGTCGAGAGCAGCGCCGGAACGAGTGCTGGGGAGCCGTTGCAGCTCCAACAAGCGGTGCAGGCTGGAGAGGCACCGATCGATCTGGTCGCTGCATCACCAGTCAACCGGATCCGCGGCGAACGTCTGGGCAACTGGTATACGTACGAGGAATCGGACCTGCCGAACATCGACAATGCGGTCGACGATCTGGTCTCGTACGATCAAGAGTCCGGCGCGGTATCGGGCGTCGGTGCGTACGGCTGGTTTGGAACGATCGTCTCCCAGACCGATCTGCTGGATGAGGAAGTGACCAGCTGGGAAGCCCTCTGGGAGCAGGACCACACGTGGGCGCTGAGTGAGTCCTCCCAGACGACGTTGCTCGATATCACCGCCGAAGTATTCTTCGATGGGGCCGAAACCCTGGACACGGAAGATGGCCTCGTCGAGGTGATGGAGAAAATCCAGGAAGTAACCGACAATGTCGGTGTCTGGTACGACGGCGAGGCGGAAGCCCAGCAGGCGTTGCTCGACGAGAACGTCGAGGTCGCCTCCCTGTTTCACGACGTGACGCTCGTGATGGAAGACGACGGCGCACCAGTCTCGACGAACTTCCCCGAGGAGGGGGCGGTCCAGAACGACGCGAACTGGGTGATTCTCGAATCGACGGACTTCCCCGAGGAAGCGCTCGAGTTCGTCAACTACACGCTCCGCCCCGAAGTGCAACAGAACATCTCCGAGAACCTGTTTACCTACCCGACGGTCCGGGACGAGCTCCTCGACATGGACGAGGAGCTACAGGATCGGATCTTCGGCCCCGGCGTCGATGCGGCGATCCGGCCGAACCACCAGACGAAAATCGACAACGAGGAGTTCCTCGACGAGACCTGGAGGGAAATGGTTCTATGAGTGCGGGCGCGCATCTCAGTCTAAAAGGGCTGACCAAGATCTACGATGGTCGGGTACGAGCAGTCGATGGTGTCGAGCTCGATGTGCAAGACGGCGAGTTCGTCACACTCGTGGGGCCAAGTGGCTGTGGAAAATCTACCACACTGCGGATGATCGCGGGCTTTATTGATCCGACAGCCGGTTCGATCGAGATGAACGGGCAGGATATCACCGCATTGCCGCCGAACAAGCGCGATATCGGCATGGTGTTCCAGTCGATCGCGCTGTTCCCGCACATGACTGTCGCGGAGAACATCTCCTACGGGATGAAAGTCGCCAACGAGAGCTTCAGCCGGTCGGAGATGGACGAGCGCGTCGAGGAAATGCTGGAACTAATCGAGATGCCCGAAACTGCGGATCGGTATCCAGAACAGCTTTCGGGGGGACAACAACAGCGGATCGGCCTCGCTCGGTCGCTTGCGTTGCGCCCCGAGATCCTGTTACTCGACGAGCCGCTGTCGGCGCTGGACGAAAAGCTCCGAGAGCAGATGCAGACCGAGCTCACGAAGATCCAGCAAGAGCTCGGCGTTACGACGGTGTTCGTAACGCATAATCAGGAAGAGGCGATGACGATGTCCGATCGTATCGTCATCATGGACGACGGACACTTCGCACAGATCGGCAGTCCCGAGGAGGTGTACAATAACCCCCAGTCTACGTTCGTTGCTGACTTCATGGGAAAGTCCAATCTCTTTCCTGGCACGGTATCCGAGCGCGGTTCGAGGCAGTCGACAGTTCGAACCGACGCCGGCGAATTCGTCGTCGAGGACACATCGTTTGCCACGGAGACGTCCGTGCAGCTACTGGTCCGACCTGAGGACTTCAGAATGTCGACGACGTCCGCCCCCGACTCCAAGAACATGATCTCCGGAACGATAGAGATCACTCATCTGCTCGGGTCAGTCGCCAGATACCACGTCAGCTCCGAGCAGGCCGGGCAGTTGATCGTTGAGGACCAGTCCGGTGGGCAGTCGGTCACCGAAGGACAACAGGTGCAGCTGTCGGTCGATCCCGCCGACTGTTTCGTCATCCCTGATCCCGAACCTGCGATAGAAACTAACGTATCCGAACCAGCGAAGGGGGTCTACAGTAGTGAGTAGTAAAACGGCCGGGATCGGCGATCGGTTCCGCGATCTGACGCCCAGCCGGGTCAAAGACAACCTCGGCTACGTGCTGGTCGGGATCCCAGTGGCACTACTCGTGATCTTCTTCCTCGTCCCGACATTGTACCTGTTCGCGACGACGTTTTTCCCACGAGAAGTGTCGGGATACTACAGTTTCGGGTTCACCCTCGAACACTACGCCCGCCTGTTCGACTCGCCGATCTATCGGCAGTACCTGATGACGACGCTCGAACTTGCAGCCGTAACGACCGTCATCAGCGTGGTTCTCGGCTACCCGATCGCGTACTGGATCGCCCGTGTCGACTCACCAGCGATGAAGCGGGGGCTTCTCCTGATGATCGTGGCTACGATGTGGATCACGGTTATCATCCGTGCGTACGCAGTACAGGTCGTTCTGGCTGGCAACGGCGTGTTGAACAACCTGCTGATCGATCTTCGGTTGATTAGCGAACCGCTGACCAGCAGCACCGGCTACCTGTCCACGATTGTCGGGATGGTGTACGGATTCCTCCCGTTCGCAGTGCTGACGATCTACACCAGTATTGCGAATATCAATCCGAAACTGGAAGAGGCATCACGAAACCTCGGCGCATCCAAACTCCAGACCATCCGGTACGTCGTCTTGCCGCTCTCTAAAAACGGTGTTGCGGGGGCAACGGCGCTCGTGTTCATCCTCGCGATCGGATCCTACGTCGTTCCGATGCTCCTCGGTAACCCGTCCGAGTGGACCCTCCCGGTGATCATCACCGAACAGGTAAACGAACAGATGAACGTTCCGTTCGGCGCTGTGCTCTCGGTCGTACTGACGGCGCTCACGGTGTTTTTCTTCGTGCTCGCCGTGAAAGTGTTCGGTCTCGGCTCGGACGAACTGGTTGGCGATACTCCAGAAGGTGAGACCGATGGCTAGCAGTCACTCCCCGGAATCGAACACCGGTGCCGGGCTGTCAATCCCGTGGGGCTCGATCGGGGCACTGCTGGCGAACCTGTACATCACGATCATGATCCTGGCACTTGCCATACCGCTGGTGATCATCGTGGCAGTCTCAGTCACTGCCGGTGATTTTCTGGAGTTCCCGCCACAGGGGTTCTCGTTGCAGTACTACAGCGAGATCCTGCAAAGTGCGAACTGGCTGAGTGCGATCCAACTATCGGTAACTGTTGCGATCGGGTCGTCGATTCTGGCGACGACACTCGGCGGTGCGCTCGCGTTCGGACTCAACCGGTACGAGATTCGCTACTCGAAATCAATCTGGGGGCTGGCTGTGCTCCCGATCCTGGTGCCACCGGTCATCATCGCCGTCGGACTCATGTCGTTTTTCCTCGTCATCGGTATCTGGGGAAGTCCGCTGGCGATCATTCTTGCACACGGGATCGTCTTTGCGCCGTTTCCGTTTATTATGATCAGCTCCGGGCTCGACGAGATCGACAGTTCGGTCGAGGAAGCAGCGAGAATTCTCGGCGCGAGTCGTTCACAGACGATTCGGACGATTACGGTGCCGCTAATCGCATCGAACGTCGTCATCGGACTGTTGTTC
This sequence comes from Natranaeroarchaeum aerophilus, assembly GCF_023638055.1. Taxonomy (NCBI): domain Archaea; kingdom Methanobacteriati; phylum Methanobacteriota; class Halobacteria; order Halobacteriales; family Natronoarchaeaceae; genus Natranaeroarchaeum; species Natranaeroarchaeum aerophilus. Next base: position 23,688 of record NZ_JAKRVY010000003.1, read on the forward strand.
GTCTTCATCATCTCGCTCAACGAATACCTGATTGCGCTGTTTGTGAGTGGGCCGGGGACGGAAACGGTGCCAATCCTGATTTTCTCGATGCTTCGGTACGGCTACGATCCGACGATCGCGGCGATCAGCGTGATCTACATGGTGGTAACGATCGGTGTGATTCTGATTATCGACTTCAAGCTTGATGGGCAACTCTGGTAAGATGGGGCAATACAAACAAATCGACGACGACGGCGCGGAAACGATCTATGAGTACATGCAGTACGGGTTCAGGCCAGAGAACGGCCCCGTGGAGTTTGATCCGGACGATATCCGGAAACCGATCGGGGACCGTCGTGGTCTGTACGTCGACGGTGAGGAAGAGCCGGTTGCAATCTGCCGACACTACTGGTTCGATGTCTCTGTCCGCGGGCAGACTCATCCCGGAGCGGGGCTGACCTCGGTCATCACACCGCCTGAACACCGCAGAAACGGCTACGTCTCCGACATTCTCGCGGCGACACTCACTGAGTACGAGGAACGAGACCGTCACTTCTCGATCCTCCGTCCCTTCGATTACGGCTTCTATCGGTCGTTCGGCTGGGATACGGCAAACGAGGTCCGGAACTACGCGTGTCCGGTCGAGACGCTCGCGTTTGCCGCCGAGACCCTGGGGGCTGCTGGTGAGTATCGACAACTCGCGCTCGATTCGTTCGACACCGTTGCTCCGGTGTACGAGTCGTTCTCGGACAACTACTCGCTGACTATCGAACGGGATGCCGAGTGGTGGCGTCATCGTGTCTGCTACAGTCGAGAGAACGACCCGTACGTCTATGCGTGGTTCAAGGACGGCGAACCGCGCGCGTATCTCGTGTTTCGCTTCACCGGTGACTACCACAGTCGCACGATGAAAGTCAGGGAGTTCGCCTACACTGACCAGGAGGCGCTGAACGCCGTGCTTGCCTTCTGTTACAACCACGATTCGCAGGGCGACACGGTCGAGTTCCACGCGGCGGACGATTCCGTGTTTCGGGATCTCCTCACGTCCCCCGACGACGTCGAGTGTACGCTCAGTACGGGGCCGATGGTTCGGGTCGTCGATGTCGAATCGACGTTGTCGGCACTCTCGTATCCCGCGGTTGAGGACGAGATCGTCCTGTCAGTCAGCGACGATGTCGCCGACTGGAACGATGGGAGATTTCGCCTGTCAGTGAGCGACGCTACTGGCCGTTGTGAGCCGACCGTCGCGGACCCGACTGCACGGCTCGATATCGCCGCGCTCTCCCAGCTCGCCGTGGGACATCGCTCGGCGACCGCCCTCGCCCGGGCCGGGCGGCTGGATGCCACTGGAAACGCCATCGAAACGCTCGATCGGCTGTTCCCCGCTACACCGGTGTACATTCGTGATCGGTTCTGACCCTGATTTCGGCGTCACGAACCACGGGTCCCCGTTCCGAGTGTCACTATGAGCGAGAACGACGAGGGAGCAGTGACAGAGCGATCCTCGTGGTTCATCATTTTTTCGCTGCTCGTTTCGACGTTCTTCTCGGGCTTTGGCGGCGGCGTCGTGTTCCCCATCTTTCCGGCACTCGGAACGATCCTCGGGATCTCGCCGTTTCTGGTCGGGGTCATACTGAGTGCAAACCGCTTTTCACGCCTCATCTGTAGTGCACCGGCGGGAGCCATCGTCGATCGGTTCGGGGCGCGCACCCCGTACGTCCTCGGTCTGGGAATCCAGGCCATCGCGACGTTTGGATACATCGTCGCACTGTACGTGCCGCTCCCGGAGGCGTGGTTCCTCGGCTCGCGGATCGTCCTCGGGGCCGCCAGTGCACTCACGTTCGCGACCTCCTACACGATCGCAGCAAACGTCAGCGTCGGGGACTCCCGGGGGATGAAAATGGGGCTCATTCGCGGCGGCAGTATCCTCGGCTTCCCGACCGGACTGCTGGTCGGCGGCGTCGTCAGTGATCTCATCGGCATGTCGGCGGCGTTTTTCGTGGCGGCTGTCTTTGCCGTCATCGCCACCGGCCTTGCGTACTGGACGATTCCCGAAACGCACGTCGAGGACGGGACGAGCCGATCGGTCAAGCCGTGGGACATCGACACGAGCATCCCGACGCTGACGCTTGGCCTGGTGAACTTCGGCATCTGGTTTGCGTATATGGGTGTCCTGTTCGCGTCGCTCGTGCTCTTCCTCGAGGCGACCGGTATCGGAGCGCTCGGGTTCGACGCGCAGGGCTCGTCGGGGATCTTCATGGCCCTGACCGTGTTGTCGGCTGCCGTGTCGATGTTGATCGGTGGGAAAACGAGCGATACGTGGGACTCGCGGGTACCCGTCATGCTCGTGTTTCTGAGTCTCCTGACGGTCGGATTCGTGCTGTTACCGTGGGCGGAGTCGGCACGTCAGCTCGCTCCGGTGTGTGTAGTTATCGGCACAGGCATGGGTGGGACACTCGGCCCCTACATGGCGTTGCTTGCGGATCTCACCCCGGAAGAACGGATGGGACGAGCGAGTGGGACGACCAACGTGTTTAGCGATATCGGAGGTGGGCTCGGCCCGATCATTGCGTTACCGTTGATCGATAGTATTGGATTCGTGCCGGTATACACCGTTTCTGCAGGGTTCCCGCTGTTTGCTGGCGTCGCACTGGTCGTGGGGCTCTACGTCTCGACAGGCAAACTGTTCCCGAAAACCGGCGGCACTGACAGCACGGCAGAGGTTGCGGACTAACCGGCCGATTCCGAGTATCCTTGCTTCGGAATACGACAGCCACCGGAATACCGAGTTATGAGAACATATTTGTCCATATCTAGAGAATATCGCAAAAAATGTCGAGAACAATATCGTATATGTTTGCACGAACGTTTGTATAATTGTGGCAAAATCAGAGCAAACAACCAGGTTCGCGGACAGGAATAGACCAGGATACTCGGGCGTCAAGACCTTTTTCGGGGGCGACAGCGTGGAGCCGGAGGAGCTAGACGGGACTGTCGATGTCGCGGCGTACGGCGTTCCCTACGATGGTGCCGTAACGAACAAACCGGGCACACGGTACGGACCCGAGGCCGTGCGAACGGCGACGAACCGCTATTCGCGCGTCTTCGACTCCGATAAGAAGCGATACAGTATCGCAACCGATCGAACAGCCTCCTACGATGGGGTGACGGTCAGGGACTGTGGGGACGCGCCTGTTACGCCAAACAGTACCGAGGAGACGTACGAATCGGTCGTCGAGTATGCCGAGACGATCGCGGCAGAGGCGATGCCCGTGATGATCGGTGGGGATCACTATCTCACGTATCCTGCCTTCGTCGGGTACGCTAACGCGGTCGAGGACGATATCGGCATCATCCATCTGGATGCCCACGAAGATATCGGATCGAGCGACCTCTACGGAGAGCACTATCATGGCTCGCCGATGAGTCGTATCGCAGACACGGAATACGGTGGTCTCGAGAACCACGCGATGGTCGGGATCCGGGGACACAGTCGGATGGAAGTTCTCGATGCCATCGAGGAAGAGGGCCTCCACATCGAATACGCCAAAGACGTCCACGAGAAGGGAATCGAAGCCTGCATCGAGAATGCTATCGAACACGCGACGGACGGTGTCGATCACGTCTACCTGACGATGGATATCGACGTCGTCGATCCGTCGTACGCACCGGGAACCGGGACGCCAGCTCCCGGCGGGATCACCAGTAACGACCTCCTCCGCGCGGCCGACCGACTCGGTGAGTGCGACGCGATCGGTGCCGTCGATCTCGTGGAGGTGCTTCCGACCGAGGACCCGGCTGGAACGACCTCGCTGGTCGGAGCGAACGCGCTATCACGGTTCTTCGAGTCGTACTTCTACGAGGAGTGACCGCTCTCTCCCCCGTCTGCTCATGGCGTCGGCGCTCGTCAAGGAAGAGACAGTAGCGCCTCGGTTCCGGTGATCGACAATTTGGTCCGCGGCACGGCTGACAGCACCGGCGTTCTGAGGAACGTTCAGCAACGGCGAGTAAATAATTTTGCAAACCGTGATCAGAATACCGAACCGCTGACCGATCGTATCTAACTATGCCTATTAGTACCTAATGCTTTGCCTTGCTGCAAGTATTATTTGAACTATGTTCATTAACTCTATGCGGCGGTAGTTGGTAGTATGGCCAGAGCTGAGCCAGAAGAGAAGTTCAGAGATCGTGATAGTCCGGGCTACTCCGGTGTCAAAACGTTTCTGGGGGCCGATACCGCCGAACCAGAGGAGATAGACGACAGTGTCGACGCGGCAGTGTACGGTGTCCCCTACGATGGAGCAGTATCGAACAAGCCCGGAACCCGGTACGGCCCGGAGGCGCTCCGCGCGGCAACTGCCCGTCGGGGATCCTACACCTTCGAGTCCGACAGGGAATCCTACAACATCGCGACGGATCGAAGTGCGGCCTACGACGAGATCACGTTTCGTGACTGTGGCGACGCGCCGGTCGTTCCGAACGATATCGAGGCTACCTACGAGTCCGTCGTCGAGTTTTCCGAAACCGTGTCTGAACAGACGATGCCGATCATGATCGGCGGCGATCATTATCTCACGTACCCGGCGTTCGTCGGCTACGCCAACGCCGTCGAGGACGATGTCGGCCTGATCCATCTCGATGCTCACACGGACACCTGGGGGGAGAGCGACCTCTACGGCGAACACTACCACGGCTCGCCGATGGCCCGGATCGACGAGACGGAGTACGGCGGCTACGAAAACCACGCGATGGTCGGGATCCGGGGCCATGCTGACATGGAGTTCCTCGATATCGTCGACGACGAGGGACTGTACGTGGACTTCGCGAGAGATGTCCACGAGAAGGGGATCGAAGCGTGTATCGAAGGGGCAATCGAGCACGCGACCGACGGTGTCGATCAGGTGTATCTGACGATGGACATCGACGTCGTTGATCCGTCGTTCGCACCCGGAACCGGAACACCATCGCCCGGCGGGATCACCAGTAACGACTTCCTCCGGGCTGCGGACCTGCTCGGCGAGTGCGACGCGATCGGTGCCGTCGATCTCGTGGAAGTGCTGCCGACGGAGGATCCTGCCGGAACGACCTCACTGGTGGGTGCGACCGCTCTCACGCGATTCCTGGAATCGTACTTCTACGAGGACACCCAGTAGTGAACGGCCGGTCGTAGAGCCGGGAAACAGGAAAAAAGCCGAGTCCAATTATAATTCCCGTGGTGACGAAGCGTTCTGGGTCTCAAGCAGTCAGTCCCGAGGCGAAACTCCACGCGAGATCACATGGATTCGTAGAACTTCGCTTCGAGCAACCGGCTCACCGCGTTCGATCCGAGAAGTGAGGTCGTGTTGCCGGTGTCCAGTCGTGGTGCGACCTCGACCAGATCGGCAGCACCGATGGCATCACACGCGCCAAGCCGGTCGACAGCGCGCAGGAACTGGTTACTGGTCAATCCGCCGTGTTCCGGGGTGCCAGTGCCCGGTGCAAAGCCGGGATCGACGACATCGATGTCCATCGTCAGGTAGACGTGATCCACGTTCTCGGTGACGTGGTCGATCGCACCCTGTACGCTCGCCTCGATCCCTTTGTCGTGAACGTCGCTCGCGTAGTCAACGTAGAGGTCGCGCTCCTCGAGAATATCGAGAAACGAGGGGCGTGAGTGGCCACGGATACCGATCATGGCGTGGTTGTCGTAGCTGCCATACTCCGACTCGTCGATCCGAGCCATCGGCGAGCCGTGGTAGTGTTTTCCATAGAGATCACTGTCATCAGACGTATCCGAGTGAGCATCGAGATGGATCAGGCCAACGTCGTCCTCGACAGTGTTCGCGTAACCGACGAACGCCGGATACGTGAGATAATGATCGCCGCCGAGCATCACCGGCATCGTCTTCGCAGCGACTGACTCCATGTACTCCGTCACCTTCTCGGCGGTCGCTTCGATGTCGTTTGGGACGACTGGCGCGTCGCCGCAATCTCTGAGCGTCACGTCGCTGTAGTTGGCCGTCCGCTCGGTGGGGAGCGATACCGATTCCCTGTCCGAGTGAAACCGACGGCCCTGCCAGGCGCTCGATTTGCGCAAGGCCGACGGTCCGTGACGAGCGCCGGGTTCGCGGGTGACGCCACCATCGAAAGGGATGCCGACGAACCCAACGTCGACGTCCGCCGTCAGTTCCGATGGTTCACACGCTGGCGCTCTAAGGAACGTGTGTATGCCGCCGTAGCTCGTCGGATACGAATCCGAGGTCGTCTCGTCGTCTTCCGCGTCGGTGGGCTGTTGTTCTGCGTCCGATCCGGAGTTCGTTGCCATGTCGGACTGGATTGGACACAGCGGTATAAGATCGCGGTATAATGTCTTCATATTCTACAATTACCACACAATTACTGTACATTGTCCGATTTCACAGGCTACTAATTCACGATATCGAGTAGCCGCCGTCAGCCGTCAGCGCGTGTCCGGTGACAAAGGAGGACTCCTCGCTGGCCAGAAAGACGACGCAGTCCGCGATCTCTTCGGCTTCGCCCAGTCGCTGGAGCGGGTAGTCCCGTATCATCTCCTCGCGGGCGGCTTCGGGATCGCTTCGGCCAGCGAAGTACGCGTCGGTGAGTTGCGTATCAATAAAGCCCGGACAGATCGCGTTCGCCCGGACGCCGTCTGGTCCGGCTTCGGCCGCGGTCGCCCGGGTGAAGTTGATGACAGCAGCCTTCGTCAGGGCGTACACCGACTGGTAGGGAAAGCCAAGTTGCCCGGCCAGCGAGGCCATGTTGACGATCGTTCCGCCCCCCTGTTCTCGCATGATCGGCAGGGCTGCGTGTGTCCCGTTCCACGGCCCCTTGAGATTGACGTCGATCACGTAATCGAGCACGGACTCGTCGACGTCCTCGATCCTGCCCGGCGGCTGGCCGATCCCGGCGTTGTTGACCAGTACGTCGAGCCCGTGTGTCTCCGCGACCTCCTCGACTGCCGCCCGGAACGCGTCGGCGTCGGTCACGTCGAACTCGTACTCGTCGGCGGTCCCGCCCGCCTCGCGGATCTCGTCGGCAGTCTCGGCGGCGGCGTCGCCGTCCACGTCCGTCGAGATCACCGTCGCACCCTCCTCGGCACAGCGGAGCGCGCTCGCGCGGCCGATTCCCGAGCCCGATCCCGTGATAAGAACTGTCTTGTTATCGAGTCGCATACTCGTGGGACGGTCCCCGGGATTATGTACGCTACGCCTCAAAGGACGTAGCATTCAGCGTGGAATTCCGTGCTAACTACTGAGGCGGCAGGTGAATACTCGCCATTCACAAGCCGATGTTTCAATCGAGTCGCGGTGTGGCGCATCGCGAGTTCCGGTGTGGAAGACCGACGCAATCGGAGAGATCGGCCCTAGAATTGAGAATATATATTCTCCTGTGGAAACAAGGTTCACTGTGGACACCACCAGACGGCGAAGAGTACGAATTGTCCTCTTGTGTGCCCTGACGGTCACTCTGGGGAGCGGCATCCTCTTTGTCGGTGGTGGGGTCGAAATCACAACCTTCGCGGTTGAATCCGATGAACGTGCGGCCGCTGACCAGCTGTCTGAATCCTTCGACACCGGGGAGCAACAGATCACACAGGTCGTTATCACCTCCGACCAGAACGACACTGCCTCGACGGCAGCGCTTGAAGAAACACTCACGCTCCAGCAAGCGATCAGGGATGACGAAACAATCAACGGGACGCTCGACGGACCACAACCGACGGTCGGTGTCGCAAACGGTGTCGCGGTCGCGTCCGATCCGCGGATCGCCTTTGCCGAAGAGATTACAATAGCGGACAAAGCAAGTGCACTGGACGGGCGAACCGACGAACAGACGGCGGCAGCGCTCTCGGTTGCCCTTCGTGACGACGAGATGACTCCCGAGGGACAGCCCCCGGTGTCCGCGCTGCTGCCGGAGAACTATGCTCACGGTGAGGAACCGGCATCCGCACAGTTGCTGATCGTCGTCCACGACGAGGACGCCACCGACGACGAGCTACTGGATGCCCAACAGCAGATCGAGTCGCTCGCCGACGATCGGCTGGAGCGGACAGACTCGTTCGTCTTCGGCGAAGCGTTACTCTTCGAGCGCGGTGGACAGGCGACGGCCGAAAGTTTCGCTGTGGTCGGCCCACTGATCGTGCTGGTCGTCCTGACGATGCTGGTTGTCGCATACCGTGATCCACTGGACGTGCTACTGGCATCCGTCGGGATCGGCGTCGTCCTCGTCTGGCTCGCGGGAATACTCGGCTGGCTCGGCCGTCCGTTCAACCAGTTGCTCATCGCTGTGCCGTGTCTACTGGTCGGACTCGGAATCGATTACTACCTCCACGTCGTGATGCGGTACCGCGAAACCCGGGGAGATGATCCATCCTTCCGGCCAGCAGCAGCCATGTCGATCGCACTCGCCGGGGTGCTCGTTGCGATCGGGACGACGACGGTCACGACTGCAGCCGGCTTTCTCACTGGACTCGTGAGCCCGATCGAGATCCTGCGGGAGTTCGGTCTGGTCGCCAGCCTTGGCATCGTGTCGGCGTTTGTCGTCTTCGGCTACCTGATCCCGGCGCTCAGAGTCGAGATCGACGAACTGCTCCACCAGCGAGAACGACAGTCGGATCGGGCTCCGCCAACGGTTGGTTCTCTGGGTATCGTTGCGCGACCGCTGGATCAGTGCGCCCGACTCGTCGCACGCGCACCACTGGCGGTCCTCGTCCTCGCGTTCCTGTTCACGGTCGGTGGGGCAATGGGCGCAACAGCAGTAGATACCTCCACCGAGCGAAGCGACTTCTTCCCCGAGGAACGGTCCGGCTGGATGGAGCAGTTACCGGCGGAGATTCGCCCGGATGCGTACGGTCTCAGAGAGCAAGCGACGTTTCTCGAGGAGACGTTCCCGCGCCACACTGACCGGACCGTCGAGGTATGGATCGAGGGGGACGTGACGGACGACTCCGTCACTCAAGCGCTGCAGGCGGCGGAGACGAACGCGTCGGCGATGGACACCACGGGGACGCCGGTCGACGGCGGGGGCCCGGTCGAGAGCCCGCTCGGGACGATCGAGGACGTGGCGGCAGAGAACGAAACGGTCGCGGAGCTCGTCGACGAGCACGATACGACCGGCGACGGCGTCCCCGATGAGGACCTCGCGACCGTCTTCGACGCGGTCTATGAGGCAGATCGCGATGCCGCGGCGGCGACGATCAACCGGACCGACGGCGGTGCCTACGAGGCGGTTAGACTCTCGGTCGTCGTCGACGAGTCGGCCGATGACTCGGCTATCCGAAGCGATGCGGTGGCGATCACGGACGCGGTCGAGACGCATCCGGAACTGACCGCCGTCGTAACCGGCGAACCGATTCTCGACGATGTCCAGGAGCGGGCGGTGCTCGAAACTGTCTTGCTGACGTTTCTGCTCGCGCTCGCCGTCATCGGAGCGTTGTTGACAGTCGTCTTCCGATCCCGACACCGGTCGTGGCTTCTCGGGGCGATAACGGTCGCACCAGTGGTCGCTGCGATCGCGTGGCTGATAGGGACGATGGCTGCGCTCTCGTTGCCGTACAACGCCGAGACAGCACTGATCACCGCGATCGCAGTCGGACTCGGCACGGACTACACCGTTCACCTGACCGAGCGATTCCTCGCCGAACGCGAGCGGGCAGGACTGCGCGACGCGCTGGAGGTAACACTCCGCGAGACGGGTGGGGCGGTCCTCGCCAGCGCGATCACGACCGCCGTCGGGTTCGGACTCCTCGCGCTGACCCTGGTGCCATCGCTCCAGCGCTTTGGCATCGTCACTGCAATCGTGGTTGCCTACGCGTTCCTCGCGAGTGTACTGGTGTTACCGAGTCTGCTCGTCGTGTGGGACCGGACCAGAAGAAAGTAGAACGCGAGTAGATCGGAGAGCGCTCAGTCGTCGTCGGGATGAACGTTTGTTTCCATCGCGAAGTCGTCCTCGGCGTAGCCGACACAGGTGAGGAACCAGCCGTCCTCGATCTGCTCGTCGTCGAGGTACTCGTTGCCGTCGTGGCTAATAACCTCGTTGGCATCCCCGTCGTAGCGGGCCGTACACTGGCCACAGGTGCCGGCTTCGCAGGCGTAGGGCAGATCCCACCCCTCGTCCAGTCCGGCGTAGAGCAGCGCTTCCTCTTCATCGACCTCGATGGTCTCGTCGAACTCCAGGAACTCGACTTCGTACATTTCGGCGGCTTCTTCTTCGCCGTTCTCTTCTTCGGGTTCGTCTTCCTCGCCGTTTTCTTCCTCTTCGGGTTCGTCTTCTTCCGGTTCGTCCTCTTCGTCGTCGAACAGGCCGAGAAAACCCGAAATCGCGATGGTTCCGGCACCGCCCATCGCAACTAGCAGGCGTCGGCGTTCGGGATCGGCACGGACGCGACGTCGGTTCGGGTAATCGTCGTCATCGGCGTGGTCGTGGAGGGGGTCAGAGTGCTGTGACTTACACTTAATGATAGCTGCTGTTCACGGGTCTGGGTTGTCCTGTATATTACATTCCTTTTTACACTTTTACATTCCTTTTTACACTTGCTCAGGACGAGCGGCTGTTACAGCGAGCTGTACGGAATCATATAAATGACTGAAATATGAAGACACATAAATGTACCCACAGGTATTGAAGGAAGAATATGGGCGATGACCAACCGGCTGAACCGCCGATAGACGAAGAGCAAGCAAACGAGATCGAAGAGAGTCTCGACGGAACGTTCACGATGCCGCGGGGGAGTTCGGAGACTCATCGTCGGCGACTACTGGGTGCCATTGGTGGTCTCGGGACCGTCGCCGTCGCTGGCTGTCTCGGCCTGTTCGAGGAACCGGACGACGACACTGCTGACGATCCGGAGCCGGAAAACGGTGACGAGGACGACGAGGAAACAACAGAGCGTCCAGATTACACCGAAATCGACACGATGATGCCGGACTGGGCGATGAAAGACCTCGTCATCTCACTCGATACCCAAGTCGCGTACAACGACGAGCAGATTTTCTTCAATTTCGAGTGGGACTGGGACGTACCGAACGGTTGGTTCCACGACCTGTTCGTGTACGAAGATGACGAATGGGTACGGTACGGTGAGCCCAACCCCGGTGCCGCGGATCCGGACTACGGCGTCGGCGATATTTTCAGTGGCTTTACCGAGGATCGGCTGGCCTTCTTTATTGATGACGGTAGTGTCGAAGGATTCGAGAACTTCGGCGGTTGGCTTACTATCCACGAAGGAACGCGAACGCTGCCGGGAGCAGTCGAAGGTGAGGAAGTCGAAGAGCACCCCCATCACGGAGACATCCTCGAAAATGACGACGTCAGAAAGTACATTCCACAATCCCGAAACGGTGAGTGGTGGGAAAACGACTGGGACGATGTCAAAGATCAGGAGGAGCTCGACGAGATGCTAGAAAACGGTGAGTTCCTCGATATGCCTATGTTCCGGGCACACCGTGGTGGACCTGGCGGTTACGGAACGACACACTGCATCCTTGACCACCGCCATGGTGCAATGGATGAGCCCTCGACGCGGATTCGGAACAGTCAGGATCTCGTGGACGGCAACCCGGAGTACATGTTCGATCCGGAGGTCGTTGAGGGCGGGACATTGGACCTCGACGAGATTTACGAAGGGGAGGTATTACAGACCGATACGCACGCCTTGATCGAGAACGAAAACATGGTGCCGTTCGACGAGGAGGAAGCTGATATCTACGAGGGAGCAGTCATCCCCCGACGCTACAACCGTCCAGACGCAGTCGAGGGGCCAGGAGCGATCTGGCAAGTGGACGCAACGTGGGAAGACGGAACGTGGACCGTCCAGATGTGGCGTGACCTCTCTGTGGGGTATCTCGGTGAAACGGAATTCGAACCGGGTGAAGTCTACGACTTCTCACCGGCTGTCCATGGTGGAGGTGCCCAGCGCTGGCACTGGGTCGGATATCCGTACAAACTCGGACTCGGCGTCGAGCCCGAATACCAGGGTGAGAGTGATGAACTCGGCACATCGGAACTGGTCGCCGAAGAGATCGAGGGCGAACCAGACTGGGACGACATCGAGACCTACACACTTCCGCTGATGTACCCTGGTCAAACTGACTGGACATGGATGATCAGTGGGGAACACCCTCAGGTCGACGATATCCGAAACAACGAGATCAATATCTGGGAATACCACGACGAGGCTCCCGAGGAGTTCGCACAGCGCATGATCGATCTGGAAGAGTCGATGGCGCCGCGCAAATAATCCTCGCACAGGGGATTCGACCACGGTCGCTCTTTCCGTCTCTGTGACGGAGGCACCGGTTAAAAAGCTGTAATATACAGCGAGTGGCGTAGACAGGATCCGCTAGTACAGTTATGTATGAGTAGAGGCCCACCACCAGCTATCGAAAGCAATGAGTGGGAGGAATGGACGGCTGAAGTAGTCGAAAAAAACGGGCTTTGACATCGAGCCTGACGTCGAAATGGGCAGAGATGCCCAGCGGATGCTCGAACTCGAGAGCCCGGACATCCCGCGGAAGTAACGGTTGCACGACGGGGTAACATCCCGTTCCGTGGGGTCGTCGGATTTCGAACACACATGTACGACGATATCGCCGGTCTCTCAGTGACGCTCGGAAGCGACGGGTTCGACCGTCTCGAATCGATCCGTGACGGCGCGGAGCCGACGGCTCGCCGATCGATCCACGAGGAGAGTGGGATCGAGGAGACGTTTGTTCTCAATACGTGTCAGAGGTGTGAACTGTATGCATACGGATCCCGCGCACGCTGCGTACTCGCGGAGGTCGGTCGGTGCGTCGGCGTCGACGTCACGCCGGACGGCGGTCGGTTGCTAACCGGGGAAGCTGCCGTTACCCATCTCTTTCAGGTTGCCTCGGGACTCGAAAGCGGGGTGCTCGGGGAGGACGAAGTGCTTGGACAGCTTCGTGATGCGTACCACAACGCAGTTGATGAGGGCGCGGTGAACGGACGGCTGGAGACGGTCATCTCGAAATCGATCCGCGTCGGCGAGCGTGCCAGAACCGAGACCGCGATCAATGAGGGTGCGGTCTCGCTGGGGAGCGTCACCCTCGATCGGATCCACCACGAACTTGCCGCGGTCGAGGGGCCAGACCGGATCGCCGACTGTGACGTGCTGGTCGTCGGTGCTGGCGAGGTCGCGGAGCTGGTCGTCGACTCCATCGCCTGTCGGACCGGCACTGACGGGTCGGTCGTTGTTGCGAACCGGAGCCGGCACGGAGCCGAACGGCTCGCGGAAACGGTCGATGGGGAGGCCATCCGGATCGCGGATCTGTCGAACGCATACTTTGAGCGTGCGGACGTGGTGGTGTCCGCCACGGGAGCCGACGACCGCGTCCTCACGCTCGGCCAGCTTGTCGGCCACGAGCTGATCATGATCGATCTCGCGAACCCCCGCGATGTCGATCCGGCTGTCGCCGACCTCGATGACATCTCGGTGACGACCATCGACGAGGTGTTGGCCGTCAGAAACAGCGAGATACGACGGCGCGAGGCGGCGATCGACGACGTCCGGGCGATTATCGACGAGGAGAGTGACCGGCTCGAAGAACAGCTCCGGGTCGAACGTGTCGACGACACACTCGACCGGATCTACTCGCAGGCGCACACGCTCCGCGAGTCCGAGACCGAGCGGGCGCTTGCACGGTTACACAACGAAAAGGGGGAGCCGCTCACGGAACGCCAGGAGACTGTGGTCCGGGATCTCTCGATGGCAATTGTCAACAAGCTGTTACATCCCACGACGTCCGAGCTACGTCGGGCGGCAGCCGAGGACGATCAGGAGACCGTCGACACGCTGCTTCGACTTTTCGACAACCACCTCACTGAGGAGTGAGATCCAGCGGAGTGAACAGGAGTACTTATAAATTTTGAACTGGTGGCCCAATGAATCCCTTAGCAACGCGCGGGCGGCCGAACGCCCCGGTTCCGGACGGCACGATGTTCAGACATTCTACAATGTTTGGAATTTGTGCACGAAATGGCCACCGACCGGTGCCGACCGGGCCGAAATCCCCGGCCGCTACAGAACGGTGCCGTGTTTCTTCTCGGGCACCTCTTTCTCGACGTCCTCGTAGAACGCAAAGCGGGCGGCCAGTTGCGCCCGGAGATCGCTCGGCGGGACGATCTCGTCGATGACGACCTCGCTGGCCATTCGGTGGACGTCGATGTCCTCACGGTACTCCTCGCGGAGCTCCGCCTCACGCTCGGCTCGCTCCTCGGGATCGTCGATCTCGTCGAGCTTGTTGGCGTAGACGGCGTTGATTGCGGCCTCGGGACCCATGATCCCGATTTCGCCGGAGGGTAGCGCAATGACGCTCTCGGGATCGTAGGCCGGGCCACCCATGGCGTAGATGCCCGCGCCGTAGGCCTTGCGCGTGACGACGGTCTGCTGTGGGACCGTGGCCGAAGAGGTGGCGTAGATGAATTTTTTGCCCTGTTCCAGAATACCCTCCTTCTCGACTTGCGACCCCGCCATGAAGCCGGGCGTGTCGCAGAGATACAGGATCGGGATCTCATAGGCGTCGGATTTCCAGATGAACTCGGCCGCCTTCTCGGCGGCGTCGGGGAATATCGCCCCCGCACGGACCGCAGGCTGGTTGGCGACAATACCCACCGGTCGGCCGTCGATCCGGGCGTATCCCGTAACGATCTCCTTGCCGTAGTCCTCCCGTAGCTCGAAAAAGGAGTCGGCATCGACGACCCGCTCGATCAGGTCCAGCACGTCGTAGCTCTCGTTCGGTTTCTCGGGGACGACCGCGTCGATCCCATCGGGTGCCTTCGCCGGTGACTTTCCCTCCCGTTTCGGCGGCTTCTCCCCCGCTCTGTCGGGCAGGTAGCCGATCAGATCGGCGACCAGTTCGCGGGCGTGTTCCTCGTCGCGGGCGATCAGGTCCGCGCTCCCCGACTCCTCCATGTGGATCCGGGGACCGCCGAGCTCCTCCAGGTCGATCCGCTCGCCGGTGACCATCTCGACCATCCGGGGACTGGCGATCGCCATCGCGCTGACGTCCTCGACCATCACCGTGAAATCGGCGAAAACGGGCGTGTACGCCGCGCCAGCGATACATGGGCCATAAAGTACGCAGATCTGTGGCACGCGACCGGAGAGCATCGAGTGGTTGTAGTAGTACTTCCCGATCCCCTCGCGGTTGGCGAAAAAGCCGGTCTGCTCGTCGATCCGGCCGCCCGAGGAGTCCATCAGGTACAGCACCGGCTTGCCCGACTTGAGCGCGCGCTGTTGCATCCGCAGGAACTTCTCGACGCCGCGCTGGGCCATCGAACCCGCCTTCACAGTAAAATCGTTCGCCATGAAGTGGACGTCCCGCCCCTCGAATGCCGCAGCACCTGTCAGCAGGCCATCGGCTGGCAGTCTCGTATCGGGATCGGGATCGTCGACCTCGGGACTGTTCGGATGCCAGCTATCGAAGTTGGCGAATGCACCGTCCTCGAAGTGGAGGGCGGTCTCTTCCCCGTCCGACACATCGTCGTCGCCGAACCACAGCGCCAGACGCTCGCGGACGAACAGTTTACCCTGCTCGTCGAGACGCTCGCGGTACTTCTCCGGACCGCCCTGTTCGATATCGTCGATCTCCTCACGAAGCCGTCGTTCCCGGTCCGTTGGTCCGAGGTCGGCTTCCGGGCCACTGGCGTCTCCATGCTCCCGGGTCGGCCGGTCCGGATCATCATCCGGAGAACGTGTAACGGTCGGCTCCGGCTCCTCTCCGACATAGACCTCGATCCGCTCGTCGACGTGGGTCGCAAGCGCCGCGGCGATCGCTGTGGCCTCCTCGTCGGTTGCCGTGTTCCCGATACGAACTTTCACGTCACTGAATGGAACGACTGCGGATAAAATATTTTGGTCGTTCGTGATATTAGTTCCCGGACGTTGCCGGTTTCCAGCTCACCTCGATCTCGATCGTCTCGTGATCTCCTCTGAGCAGCGCCGAACGTTCGATCACGTCGATCGAGTAGTTGACCTCCTCGGGCGGCGACACTCTGACGGACTTGTTTCCGACCGAAATGCGCGTCTCCGCATCCTCGAAGGCATCCGCGAGCTCTCGAAGGTACCGTGCCATCTCCTCGGTCGATACCGTCTCCGAACTCGACGTTCGTTCTGCCATGGACCAACAGCATTGTCGACGTGGGATAGTAATACTGTGATTAAAAAGTAACGGCCGAACCGTCCCCCATCAGCGGCGCGTGTGACGCGGCCGTCCTCTCTCCTCTTTCCCCCTGGCGGCCTGTCTCCCCAGCAGGCCGGCGGACGCTGCTGCGTCCACTTGCTGGAAAGTGGGAGTACTCGCTTTGTTATACAGTTTCTACTGGGGAGTAGGCACTGATTACGTGCCGAGCGAGCGTTCGAGTTCGTCGATCAATGTCTTGTTACCGACGTGCAGGGGACACCGCTCGTGTAAATCGCCCGGTTCGATCTCGAGGATTGACTGGCGGCCGTCGCTAGAGCGTCCCCCTGCGCATTCGACGATATAGGCGATCGGCGCGGCCTCGAACTGGTGGCGAAGCTTACCGGCGGGTCTGGATTCGAGTGCGGGATATGCGAACACGCCACCGTATCCCAGCACCTGATTGACATCGCCGACCAGGGCACCCCCATACCGGAGTTTCAGGTTTTCACGAATCCCCTCGGCGTACGACTCGAAGGAGTCGGACCATTCGTCGACTCCCCCACCGAAGCCGAAGACGCTGGGTTCGGGCGGGAGTTCCAGATCTCGCTCCTGGCACTCTAGCTCACCGTGGACGACCTCGTACTCGGTGACTGTCCCGGCCGTCGCCGAGACCATCGTGATCGTCGGGCCATAGACGACGAAGGCCGCACCGACGAGATCTCGACCGCTCGCCGGGAGCGCCCCATCGTAGACGCCGACGACCGTCCCGACGAGATTGTTCGAGTCGAGGTTCGAGGAACCATCGAGTGGATCGACGGTGACGCTTAACCCGTCGCCGACATCGACGGGATCCGACCGTTCTTCGCTCGCGTACGTCCCCACCCCGTCGATGTTGCCGAGCCGTTCGGCGAGCACTTCGTCGAACCAGAGATCGGCTGCGCGCTGGCGCTCACCGCTCCTGTTCGTTGATTCAGTTTTCCCACGACGCCCTCGAATTGCATCGCGCAGTTCGGGCGTGCTCTCGGCAATCGTCTCGAAGACCTGATCGGTGATCGACGTCCGCACCTGACCCGTCGCAGTCGCTGTTCGTACCGTTTTCATACTGTCACTCATCGACTGGCCCCCCGATCCCGTCCGTTCTCGCGTCGACCGCTGGAGTTCGTTCGGCAGTACGTACCGAGTACAGAGTGTCGCTCAGGGCGTTCATCTATTTCGTAATCCGGTAATCACACATATATAGTTATTGGTCGTATTGCAATTTGAGAAGGGCAGTTTAGACAGTCGTAAATCGGGTTTCGTCCTATTTAAGGACTTTATGTGGAAGACAGCGCATTACTACAGACATAGTTAATTCACCGCTAAGGAGTCATCGATGTTGCCGCCGAATGCCAGTCCTCGACGCGCTCGTGTTCGATGTCGAGTAGATCGGCTACCTGTTCGGGATCGGCGGTGGCAAGCCGGCGTACCGACGTAATTCCGGCCTCGGCCAGCAGTTCGGCGTCGTCTTCCGTGACACCAGCAACCGCGGTGATGGGATCGGGCTTCGACCGTTCGCGCCATGCCGACTCGGCGGCAACGGCGGTCCCTCCACCATCCGTCTCCGCGGTTGTCTCCCCGTCGCTTGTGCCGCGTTCGGACGTCCAGTCGTCCTCGGTGAACGAGTCGTCAGTATCGTCGATATCTCCGGACGGCGTCCAGTCGCCGTCTCGAATCCTCGACCGGTTCTCGGTGCGACCATCCGCGGATCCGGCAGGCGACCAATCGCCATCCGTTGCGGAGCCATCAGTTGTAGCGTCACTCCCCGTACTCGCCGCGACCCACTTGCGTTCCCCATCACGAAGCCCACGGACGTTCTTCGATCGATTGTCGAGCTGGCTTCCCTCGCCGCCGAACGTCCACGGTAGCGAGTGCCAGCGCCTGATCTTCGTCGCGACACCCGCGTTGATGCCCGCGTCGACGAGCAGCTGGTACGAGACGCGCTTGTCGCGGATATCGGCCGCCGCCACGCTCTCGGCGCGCAGCGTTTCGGCGGTCGCAGGGCCGATATAGCGCAACTCTTCTAGGTCCTCTCGTGTATCCTCGCTCACGGGTGATCACCTGATTACCCGATGATTATTACACAGGTTCTTGAAACTTGCTCCCAGTATCACACGACTGGACCCGTCAGACACGTATTGATTACGATACTATTATCAGGGAACAAACGTTTATCGGCGATGCCGTTCTATGCTTCGTCATGCACGGGGCTCTCGACAGGGTAGAGCGGGTCGGTGTCGTCGGTGCCGGACAGATGGGCAGTGGAATCGCACAGGTCGCTGCAACTGCGGGATACGACGTCGTACTCCGGGATATCGACCCCGACCTCGTCGAGGATGGAATCGACCGGATCGACGACAGTCTGGGTCGACTCGTGAATCGCGGCGACATGACGGAGGCCGATGCGGCGGCTGCCCGCGAACGGATCGAGGGGACCACTGACCTCGACAACATGGAGAGTTGCGATCTCGTTATCGAGGCGGTGATCGAAGATATCGACATCAAGCAGGACGTCTTCTCGTCGCTTGACGACCTGCTCGACGAGGATGCCTATCTCGCCACCAACACCAGCACCCTCTCGATCACGACGATCGCCAGCGCGACCGATAGACCGGAACAGGTCGTCGGTCTGCACTTCATGAACCCGGTCCCAATTATGGACGGCGTCGAGGTCGTCGTCGGCGAAAAGACGAATGAGGCGACGGTCGAGTTCGCCCATACCTTCGCCGAAGATCTCGGCAAGGAAACGTGGGAAGCCGACGACAAACCCGGCTTCGTCACGAACCGGATCCTCATCCCCTGGCTCAACGAGGGGATCCGCGCATACGACGAGGGTGTCGCCAGCAAGGAGGATATCGACCGCGGGATGACACTCGGTACCAACGTTCCGATGGGACCACTCGAACTCGCCGACCACATCGGGCTAGACGTCGCCCTGCACGCCTCGGAGACGCTCCATGAGGAACTGGGCGACCGATACACACCCGCCTATCTGCTCAAGCGAAAGGTTGCGGCGGGTGACCTCGGCAAGAAGACGGGCGAGGGATTCTACGAATACGATTGACCACGTTCTCACGGTTCGAGAAACCGCGTCGGTATTAAGCCGTATTGTGGGAGACGGCTCACCAATGACTGTGAGCCGAATCGCCCCGGGGAAGAGCACGACGATCAAGCGCCCGTACGGACGGTTGGCAGCCAGTCGGCTGGAGGACGACCGCTGATGCTCGGGACCGCACTCGCCCCGGTGCTGGGGCTACTCGAGCCGACGTTTCTGAGTCGGTCACAGTTCGCGTGGACGATCACGATTCATATCATTTTCGCGTCGTTATCTGTTGGGCTCGCACCGTTTATCGTCTACTTTACGTGGAAAGACGTCAGAACGGGGAGCCAGCGGTACGCCCGGCTCCGCGAGTTCTGGGTGACGGTCTTTGCGATCGGCTTCGTGATGGGCACGGCGACAGGGATCCCGATGAGTTTCCAGTTCGGCACGAACTTCCCGATCTTCTCGGAGGTGACTGGCGAACTGATCGGCGGTCCGCTTGCCTTCGAAGCGAAGATGGCCTTCTTCCTCGAAGCAGTCTTCCTCGGTATTCTGCTCTTTGGCCGCGAGCGGGTCAGTGATCGGACCTACGTGCTTTCGTCAGTGCTGGTTGCAGTCGGCGCGTGGCTGTCGGCGTTCTGGATTATCGTCGTCAACGCGTGGATGCAGACCCCACAGGGCTACGAACTCGTCGACGACGGGAGCGGACTGGAGGTCGCCACGATGACCGACCCCGTCGCTGCGATGCTGACGCCGCGGCTGCCGTGGATGTACGCACACATGCAGCTCTCTGCGGTAATCGCCGTTGCCCTGCTCATCGCCGGAGTCGCGGCCTACTTCATCTGGCACAACCGCGACTCGACGGTCTGGCGAACCGCATTGATGATCGCGATCGTCGTTCTGATCGTTACCGCACCGCTCCAGGCGTTACAGGGCGATGCCTACGCGCGCCACGTCGAGGACACCCAGCCAGCGAAATTTGCCGCGATGGAGGCCCACTACGAGACACAGACGGGGGCCGATCTGCACATCATCGCGTTCCCGAACAGTCTCGACGGGCTCACTGATCCACGGGCGGAGAACCTCTGGACAATAAGTATCCCAGAGTTGGCCTCGGTGTTAACGGGTGGTGATGCAGAGACCGAGGTGACCGGCCTCAACGAGTTCGAGGATACACCCCCGGTAGCGGTGGTGTTCTGGTCGTTCCGGGTGATGGTCGGCCTGGGGGTCTGGTTTATCACCCTCTCGCTGTGGGCGGGCTATCGGGCCTATCGGGGACAGTTGACAGAGAGCAACCGGTTGCTGGCCGCGTTCATGCTGTCGACGCCGCTCGGGTTTATCGCGATGATCTCGGGGTGGTACACCACCGAAGTAGGCCGGCAACCGTGGATCGTACAGGACGTCCTGACGGTCGACGATGGAGTCTCGGAGACGCTCTCGACCTCGGAGGCACTCCTGTCATTTGTCGCCTTTTTCGTCGTGTTCACCGCGCTGTTCCTGATCTTCGTCTACGTGTTCTGGCGGATTATGGGCCGGGAACGCGAACGGATCGAGAGCGTCAGCGAGACGGACAGTCGCGACGCCGGGACGGCCACCGACGCCGACACGGCGCGACGTGACGACGAGGCTGCGCCGGAGGGTACCCACGAATGACGCCGCTGTTCGTCTCGCTGGACGAGTATCTCATCGGCTCGCTCCCCGAGTTGTGGTTCGCCGTCGTCATGCTCGCGCTGGGACTGTACGTCTTCCTCGACGGCTTCGACTTCGGGATCGGTATGCTGTATGCCACCTGTGAGACCGAGGCCGAACGCGACACACTGATGGCTGCCTTCGGCCCGATCTGGAAGGCGAACGAAGTATGGCTGGTCGGGTTTGGCACATTCTTGATCGCCGCGTTCCCACCGGTGTACGCCCGCTTGCTCAGCGAGCACTATCTGCTGGCGATCGCGATCCTGTTCGCGCTGATTGCGCGGGGTGTCGCGCCGAAGCTTCGTGACGAACGCGAAGACGCCACGTGGCAGGAGACCTGCGACCGATCGTTCATCCTCGGAAGTCTCGTCTCGCCACTCCTGCTCGGGACACTGGTGGGCAGCTGGGTCTTCGGCACCGGTGCGCTCTCCTTGCCCGCCGTCCTGACTGGCGTTGTCGTGGTTGCACTGTCGCTGAGCACTGGCGCAGCGCTCCTTGGTCTCAAGACCGACGGCGCGCTCCGGGATCGGATGGCACGGTACGGCCAGGGTGCCGTGGTCGGCTATCTGGGCGCAGTTGTACTGTTGCTCACCGTCGCCGTCGCGCTCGACGCCGGGGCGATCCGGTCGGTCGTTGCGTCGATCAGTGGCATTGCAATCGTCCTTACGACGATCGGGCTGGGCGTCGCTGCGGTCGTCTTTGCCGGTCGTGGCGCTGACCGCGCGTGGTTTGCCAGTACTGCTGGCCTCGCGCTCGCCCTGCTCGCGGTCGTAATTTCACTGCTGTATCCGACAATCTATCCGGCCGCCGAGATGACAGTCCGGGACGCCGTCGTCTCGCCAATCCCGCTCAACGTCTCGACGATCATCGGCCTGCCCGTGCTCGTACTCGTGCTTGGATATTTCGCCTATCTGTACTCCGTATTCGCCGGTCCCGTCGACGAGCATACCTTCGAGGGTGGGTACTGACCGATGTTTCGCACCACAACCCATCAATATTAAGCCAGATGGGGGTATGCTACCGATATGGCAACCAACACACGCGCCGGTGGACTGGGGTTTTTTGACCGCCTGAAGACCGGCTGGACGCTTACCAAAGACAGCGTCGGCGTGATCCGCGATCACCCGAAACTGATGGTCTTCCCATTGCTGGCGGCGATTTCGAGCATATTCTTCCTCGTGCTCTTTTTCGTCCCGATGGTGCTTGCGGAGTTCATCGGCGGCGGACTGGAGTACGTCGTCCTGTTCGTGCTGTACTTCGTGACGACCTTCTTTAGCACGTACTTCTCGGCGGCGCTGGTGTACGCCTCAAACGAGGCGTTTCACGGGCGCGAGCCGGGGCTCCGATCGAGTATGTCGGCGATCAACGGTCGGCTCGGACCGATCGTCGTCTGGTCGCTGATCTCCGCGACGGTCAGTATCATCTTCCGAATACTGGAGAATTCCGATAGTCCGGTTGCAGCCATCATGCGTTCGCTGTTCGCGCTCGGCTGGTCGATTATGACCTTCTTCATCGTCCCGGTGATCGTCTTCGAGGAGGTCTCGACGACGGAGATGTTCAAAAAGAGCGGCGGGACGTTCAGAGACACCTGGGGCGAGACGCTCGGGGCCGGGTTCGGGATCACGGGGATCGTCCTGCTGTTTGGCGTTGGCTTCATCGTGGTCGCACTGGCACTGTCTGCGGTCGTGGCGACTGCGCTCCCCGGCGTCGGTATCGTGCTTGCGATCGTCTTCGTCGCGGTCGCGATCACCTTCAGCTATCTTCTTAGCCAGACGATCTGGGGCATCGCAAAGACGGCACTGTACGTCTACGCACAGGAGGGTGTCAAGCCCGATCAGTTCGACAACTTCGACTTCGAGACGCTCGGGGGACGGACCGAACAGAAAGCAAACACGGGCAGTCCCGGCGGACCGACCTCGGGAACCTTCGTCGACGACGACTGAGCGCTAGTAGTCGCCGTTCTCACCGGCCAGTGCCTCCTGTCGCAGCTGTTCTCCACGCTCCGAATCGACGACGAGGTCGGGGACTTCGACGGTATCTCGGTTATCGTCGATTGCCACGTAGATGAAGTAGGAGTCGGCTGTCTGCTCTGTCTCGGCAGTACGCGGGTTCTCCCGATAGGTCTGGACACGCACGCGGACGCTCGACGTTCCGGCCGCGTAGACGTAGGATTCGATCAGTGCCGTATCCCCGACCTCGATCGGCCGCTTGAAATCGACCCGATCCATCCGGGCGGTAACGCAGGTCTCGCCCGCAAAGCGCATCGCGGCCATCCCGCCCACCTCGTCCATCCACTTGACGACGTTGCCGCCGTGGGCGGTTTCGAGGCTGTTTGCGTGGTTCGGCTGGACCATCTCGCGGTTCTCGATGTACGAATCGAGGAGGTTCGTCGGCATACTCGAACTCATCGGAGACGTGGCAAGTGTGCTACGATCGGCTGTCGATACCGGGGTCGGAACCCATGACACGACAAGCGTAAAAACCGCGCCCGTATATGTCGCCGTAGATGACCGACGCAGCGGAAGCCGAGGACGTGGACGCCGTCCCCTCGGGGGAGGGGAACGTGACCGTTGTCGGGACGGCCCACGTCTCCGCCGAGAGCGCGGAGCGGGTTGAAGCGCGGATCCGCGAGGAGCGCCCGGACGTCGTCGCGGTCGAGCTCGACGAGGGACGATATCGCCAGATGCAAGGCGAGACGCCCGACGACATCGAGGCCAAGGACCTGCTTAGCGGCAACACCGTCTTTCAGTTCCTGGCCTACTGGATGCTCTCCTACGTCCAGACGCGCATGGGCGACCGGTTCGACATCGAACCCGGTGCCGACATGCGGGCCGGGATCAACACGGCCGAAGAGCTCGGGATGGGCGTTGCGCTCGTCGACCGCGATATTCAGGTAACGATGCAACGCTTCTGGACCAGACTGTCGATAGGGGAGAAGGCCAAACTCGTCGGCGGACTCGCCCTCGGAATCACCGACCCTCGAACCCTCGGTGTGGTCGGCGGCGGCGTGCTCGGGATGGTCTTCGGCGCGATCGCCGGGGTCGTTATCGCCCCCGCGCTCGGCTACGGCGACCTGCTCACGCTGGGCGTCACGAGCGCCGGCTTGCTCCAGCTTGTCGGCGCAGTCGGATTCGGCACAATCGCCGGACTCCTCATCGGTTTCCTCTTCGTGCCGACGATTCGTCCACCGCCCGGACTCCCGCTTGATGGCTTTACGACACGACTGCTGGTCGGTGCAGTAGCCGGCATTGCCGGTGCCGTCGCGCTCGTGACGAGCGGGGTCGCTCCGTTTGGCTTCTTCGGCCCGGCGACGTTCGAGGGCTACGGCGTCACGGCACTGCGGCTCGGCACCGGCGTCGCGGCTGGCGGGGCGATTGGCCTCCTCGTCGGGACGCTGATCGGCCTTGCACTGGACGCCTCGATGGAAGACGTCGAAAGCATCGACGAGGAGTTCGATATCGAAGAGCTCACCGACGGCGACGTCGTCTCGGCAATGATGGAGGAGTTCCGCCGCTTTAGCCCTCGGGGCGCGGAAGCGCTGATCGACGAACGGGACGCCTTCATCGCACACAAGCTCAACGCCCTGCGCGCGAACGGCTACAACGTGGTTGCGGTCGTGGGCGCGGGCCATCAGGCCGGGATCGAACGCTACCTCGACGAGCCGTCGACGCTGCCGGATCTGCAATCGATCTCGACGACCGCAAAGAAGCGCCGGTTCTCGATCGGCAAGGCAGTCGGCTACCTCTTTACGATCGGGTTCGCTGCCTTCTTCGTCCTCCTCCTGCTCGCGGGCGTCGAGGACGGATTCTTGCTGCGGCTGTTCGCCGCGTGGTTCCTGATCAACGGCGTCTTCGCGTTCGGCCTTGCCCGTCTCGGCGGCGCACACTGGTCGAGCGCGGGCGTCGGCGGCGCGGTCGCCTGGCTAACTAGCATCAACCCGATGCTCGCGCCCGGCTGGTTCACCGGCTACATGGAACTTCGCAAACGACCGGTCAACGTCAGCGATATCCAGACCCTGAATGAGATCCTCGACGACACTGAGAGTCCGATCTCCGAGCTGATCGACCGGATGTTCGAGGTGCCACTCTTCCGGCTGATCACGGTGGTCGCGCTGACGAACATCGGCTCGATTATCGCTAGCTTCCTCTTCATTACGGTCGTCGTACCCTACATGGCCCCCGAGATCGGCGGCCTCAGCGGCGTCGGCAACGAACTGATCAACGGCGCGCGCAACGGCGCGGAGATCGTCCGCGGCCTGCTCCCCTGATCATGGCCGGCGTTCCAACCCGAACACGGCGACGCGAGTTGACGTTCAGTACCGACGAGAAACGCGATCTGGCAATCGCGTGGGTCGCGCTGGGCGTCGCCTTCGCGATCTTTATTTTCCTGCACATGGCGGGCGGCGCGGCGAGCGTCAGCGGGATCTTCGTCCTCTCGATGGTCACCGTCGGCGTCGGCTTCATCCTGCACGAACTCGCCCACAAGGTCGCCGCGGTCCGGTTTGGCCAGGCTGCCGAGTTCCGCGCCGACTACGGAATGTTGTTTCTCGCGATCATGAGCGCGATCATCGGCTTCATTTTCGCCGCGCCGGGCGCGGTACATCACCGCGGCCGGATCACGCTCGCCGAGAACGGCCTGATCGCGCTCGCCGGACCGGCGGTGAACCTCGGGCTCGCCGCCGTCTTCTTCCCCCTGGTGTTCGCCCCGGTCGCCTTTGTCGAGCAGGTGGGCCGCTTTGGCGTCTTCATCAACGTCTTCTTGGCGACGTTCAACATGATCCCCTTCGGCCCGCTGGATGGGAAGACGGTCTACAACTGGAGCAAGGCCGTCTTCCTCGGCGTGTTCGCACCGTGTCTCCTCTTGACCTACCTCGTCTTTACCCGGATCGGGTTCGGCCTCTGATGGAGTCCCATCAGCTACCGATCGCGACCGGCGTCATGCTCGTCTCCGCGGCGGCGGGGGCGGCGGTCTCGGGCTACCCCCAGTGGGGGATCCTGCTGATCGGCGCCGTCGCTGGCCTGCTCTCGATCGCACTCGGGATCGTCATGGCTCCCAAGCCGCCCATGGGCGAGTGAGCCTACGCTCGACGTCTGTCCGGGCTATTTGACGATGGTCACTGGGACTGTAGTCTTGTCAACGACCGTCTTCGCGACGCTCCCGACGACGTAGTCCGGTTTGTCAGACAGGCCGCGATGACCGACGTAGATAGCTTCGATTCCGTTCTCGTCGGCGTACGTCGTGATCGACTCGGCGGGACGGCCGGTCAGCAGCTCGGTCGTGATCTGGACTGCGGCGTCCGCCTCGGTGACGGCCCGTGCCGCAACCGTTTCCGCCTGCTCAAGTATCCGTTCGCCCTGTTCGAGCGCGGCGTCCTCGCCGGGCAACACGACCTGTCCGTCGACCAGTTCGGTCTCCGGCGTCAGGACGTGGACGATTTCGAGGTCAGCGTCGACCAGTCCGGCCTGCCTGGCCGCGTGTTCGATCGCCGTGTCGCTGACTGCGGAGCCGTCGGTTGCAACTAGATAGTCCATAGTTGTCCCTACTTACCAGGTCGTTGTAATAGTTTCACGATTTCTCACCCCCCGAGAACCACCGATACCGACGAATAGGTACACCCAGTCGGTCGATCGCTCAGTCGGCCATCCCGGTCGGCTCGATCAGTTCGAGAACCCGTCGATCCAGTCCATTCCCCGCGACATCGACGGTCTTGCCGTCCTCGTCGTACCGGATCAGTCCCGACTCCTCCAGTTTCGGGAGATGGTTGTGATGGAGCGCGATTCGGACGCGCTCTGCCTCGGTCATGGTCGCCCCGCCGACGTGTAGCTCTCCCGCAACACGCTCGGCGAGATGCTCCAGTTCGATGGGTCGGTCCTCTGTCGCTGCGATAGCACGGAGGGCTACCTGTCGGGGTTCGCTGGCAACTGCGCCGAACAGTTCCTCCGGCGGTGCTGTTGCACTGTCGCTGGGGGTGTTCGTGGTCATGTGTGGGTCACCTGTCTCGTTTGCATTCGACCGGAACTCTCAGTCACGTTCGATAGCATGCCATCGAACCATCTCCCAGTTCCCCATGATACACAATGGTTTCCTGCGCGCTCGAAGATTTGCAGGATACACAATGATTTCCTGCGCGCTCGAAGATTTGCAAGAAAAACTGATATTATCCTGGTTCGTCGGGTACGAGCGTGTGGGTGGCCAGGGTGACGATCGCCCGGCGGAGCCGTTCGGTCACGGCCTGATCGGAGATACCGAGTTTCGCGGCGAGTTCGTTCGTGGTACAGCCACGGGGGATCTCGTAGTAGCCCAGCTCGATTGCGAGTTCCATCGCCTCCCGCTGTGGCTCAGTCAGCCCGTACCACGGCCCGGCATCCGGCTCCGTCGGATTGTAGATGCGCGTCATTTCCAGTGAGATCCCCGCCCGCTCACAATGGTCCGTAAAGCCAGTGAGCAACTCGTGTTCGGGAAATCGGAGCTCGAACTTCCAGGTCTCGGCCGTGCCGACGGCACTCAGGAGCTGGCCATCGTACTGGCCGATTCCGGCAAACAGGTGGTCCTGGTTCGCGTCCCAGTCGAGTGTAAACAGCGTCCGCCCCTCGAAGACGTCCACTTCGGTCGCGTCGTTGACGGTCGGATGTTCTTCGATCCGTTCGACAAACGACTCCCGAGTGATATCGTGGACCCAGAACAGGGGAACGGTCGCGTCGCCGGTCGGAACGAGACTTTCGAGTTCGATAGAAGCGTTGCCGGCGACAGTGAGAATACGCCCGAGTTCGAACTCACCCGCCGGTACTCGAAACTCCGCAATTACGCTCATTTAGTACTCCCCCATTTAGTATGCCCGTACAAAATGTGGTGGCTTGGTATACCAAGTCCCGCTCGTACGGCGGTGTTCGAGACCGCACCACGGCACCCCCTCTGCAGTCAGACCTCACATGTGTCACTTGGTACACCATCACTTGGTATTATACACGGCTTCACCCTATGAAAGTCTATGGCCACGGTTATGGAGTTCACCAGTCCAGCCGCCGAGTTCCCGCTCGGAACCGTCTTCGAGACCCTCCCGACGGTGACCGTCGAACTGGAGCGACTCATCCCCCACGAGACAGTGATCATCCCGTACTTCTGGGTTCGGGGAGCCGAGGCCACGGACATCGAGGCGGCGTTCAAATCCCACGAGGGGACGAACGATATCGAACTCGTCGACAGCGTCGAACAGGAGTACCTCATGCGCGTCGAGTGGGATCGGGAGTACGTGGGGATCCTGACGGCCCTCGCGGAGACGAATCTCGTCGTTCTCTCGGGCGTCGGAACGGCCGACGGCTGGGAGTTCGAGGTTCGCGGCGAGGAGCGCGCGGAGATCAGCGAGTTCCGCTCGTACTGCCAGGATCACGAGATTCCGATCACGATCACGGCCGTTCACTCCCTGTTACCGATACACGGCGAGGGCTACGAACTGACTGACGCCCAGCAGGAGGCGCTCGTGCTGGCCTTCGAGCGGGGCTACTTCGATTCGCCGCGGACCACCTCGCTCGAGGAGATCGCCGACGAGCTCGGGATCACCCAGCAATCCCTGTCCTCGCGGCTCAGGCGCGGCCATCGGCGGCTTATCGACGCCACGCTGATGCCGGAGTAGCGCGCCGATTTACTTATATAGATACTGTATAGTAAGTGGTCAGCCTCAAACGCTCAAGCCGACTAACTCTCCTGTTATGAGCAAGACATGGAACGGCTGTCAACTGCAATCAATGGAGTTTTCGCGTCAGTCTCAAAGCTATCGCGCACGATACGATCCCGAGACGTGTTCTGCCGATATGGCCATCGTGAGTTCGCTTGCGAGCGTGTTAGACGTCGATCCGATCGAGCTGGAGCCGCTTCAGTACTCGGTCGATATCGACGCGCTGAACGATGTAGTGGACCACGCAAATGACGAGATGAACGTGTCCTTTCAGTTCGAGGGCTACGACGTCTCCGTCTCGACCGACGGAACCATTGATCTCACGCCGCCCGACGAGGGGCCAACAGCTGACATGGGTCGGGGTGCCAACTGATGGATCGACCCGAATCTGCGATCGTCTCGGAAACGGCATTTCAGTCTGCACTCGCGTCGCTGCTCCGCCGGGCGGACGATAACGACGTCGAGGTCGAAGGCGGGTGGGACTGTCGAAACGGCGAGGACCATCCCGACTGGGACGTCATCGTCACCGAAGTGGAAAAGAACGCCGACGACTGAATTCCCGTTCAGTAGTTCTTGAACAACACCGCCCGGACGTCGTCTTTCGTCCCCGCGTTCTCGGTCGTTCCATCCGGAAGGTCGACCTCGTAGCGCGCGTCGCCCTCCGTCTCGCGCCATTTGTCGTCGTGGGTATCGAGCAGTGACATCATCGCCGAAAGGCGGTCCTCACCGCTTTCGGCACTGTCTGATTCGTCCTCGTCATTGGCATCCTCGTCATCCGCTTCGTCCGCGTCCTCGCTCTCCTCGTCCGTTTCGGCGTCTTCGGGCTCCGGCTCGTCCTCGGTGTCGCCCGACTCGTCGTCGCTCTCCTCGACGCCTCCAGTCCCTTCCGCGAGCACGTCATCGAGCGTTCCATCGTGGTCGTCGATCAGGTACTGGACGGCGTCGCTGATGCGGACGTGGCCGTAGGGGCCGACGATATCGGCTTCGAGTTCCGAACGCAGATCTTCCAGATACTCCTGTTGATCCTCGGTGATCTCAATTTCGGGCATACTGGTCCCTGCGAAGCGAACTATTAAATAGACTGTGACGACGCGCGACGCCGCCGCTGGTCGGTGAGTGCGAAAAATACGGGCCGATTGACGCTCAGAGCAGGTCCTGGTCTTCGAGCTGTTCGAGCACGTCGTCGACAAAGGCCTCGGGCGTGTCGTAGGGAAAGTCCCCGCCGCCGAGTTTGGTGTTAAGCTCCATTGCGGTCATCGAGAAGTCGCCGGACTCGAACTTCGTTCCGGGTCCGTTCGGCAGCGCCGGAACGAGATCCATCGGACTGGAAATCGGGTAGTCAGCGCCCTCGAAGGCGTCGATCATCTGGTCTCTGAGGTCGTCTTTGTCTGCCATGTGTCTACACGTGAGCGGGGATAAATATTAAACTTTCGTGTAGTTCTCCCGGCGGACCGTCGTGTCAGTAGCTTTTTTGTCGTCAGTACGATATAGGTTGGCATGAATCGCTCCCAGTCGTTTCTGCTGGTCTGTATCGCGATCTCCGCGCTCGCGGCGTTCATCGTCGTTTTACCGTTCATCGAGTACGTCCTCTCGGCACTCGTGATCGCGTACGTCCTCTACCCGCTGCATCTCCGCCTCGTTCCCCGTGTCGGCGAGCGACTCTCACCGATCCTGTTGATCACGGGGACCGTGATCGCGGCCTTGCTTCCCTTCTATTACATCGTTACAGCCCTGATCCGGGACCTCCAGAACCTCGCCCGGGGACGGACTGGGCTCGAAATCGACGAGGTCGAAGCGGCCCTGTTCGACCAGTTCGGCCTCGTCGTCGAGATCGAACCGCTGTTGATGACTGGCGCGCGCGAGTTACTGGAAGTGCTTTCTACCGGTGCGACCGGGTTCGTCGCGCTTGCACTCCGGACATCGCTGGGCCTCGCGCTCGCACTCTTTTTGATCTACTACGGGCTGAAAGACGGCCCGGAGTTCGTCGCGTGGATCAGAGAGAACTCGCCGCTTCCGCGAGAGGTCACAGGGAACCTCTTCGAGCAGATCGAGCAGACGACCTGGGGCGTCGTCATCGGACACATCTTCGTCGCAGTGGTTCAGGGCCTGCTCGGCGGGATCGGCCTCTGGATCGCCGGGCTTCCCAACGTCGTCTTCTGGACGTTCGTGATGATCGTGCTCGCCTTCCTCCCACTGATCGGCGCGTTCATGATCTGGGGCCCTGCGGCGATCTACCTCGTGATCGTCAGCGAGCCGATATCGGGGACGTTCCTCGCCCTCTACGGCGTCCTCGTCGTGAGCATGGTCGATAACTACGCCCGGCCGATCGTGATCGACAAACGCGCGCGGCTCAACCCCGGCCTCATTCTCGTCGGCGTGTTCGGCGGGGTGTACGTCCTCGGCTTCGTCGGGCTGTTCGTCGGTCCGATCATCCTCGGGATCTTCGTCGCGATGGTCGTCACGTTCGTCGACGACTACGACAAGCTCGCGGTCGGCGAGCCGGCGATCAACGCCGCCGCGACCGAACGCTCCAGCCAGGAGCTCGGGCCGGTCGATAGCTTTGATCCAAGCCAGCGGCCCGGACAACCGACCGACGACCCCACGTCGGAGCCGGAGCACGGACCAGCCGACGACCCCACGTCGGAGCCGGAGCACGGACCAGCCGACGACCCCACGTCGGAGCCGGAGCACGGACCAGCCGACGACGAGTGATTACCTTGCGTCGGGAGCCAGATCTTCGGCCCACTCCAGGGCTTCCTCGATAGTCGTGACCGGCGGCGAGCAGGTGAAAGATCGACAGGTGTAGATCGTCGGCGCTCCAGATTCTGCCGTGCGGTCGTGCCAGATCGGCGGCGCTTCGTCCAGCTCCAGCGTGTCGAGCCACTCGGCCAGCCCGTCGGCCGTCGGGGGCCGTCGCGCGAGGATCCGGTTCGGCTGGTAGGTTTCTGCGAGGCGCTCGCACCACTCGTCCGGCAGCGAGTCGGCGGCGACGGTGAGTTCGAGGTCCCCGGTCCGCCGTCGATCGGCGGCCAGCGCCAGCGTCGTGTGCTCCAGCGGGCTCGACTCGATATGCTGGCCCTGTGTCGAGAGGACCGTCCCCGCGATCTCGTCGAACCGGTCGTGATCGACGAAGGGGTCGAGCGACAGCAAGACGTCAACGGCGACGCCGAGGCTCGACGGCGTCGACTGGTCGCGGCGCTCCTGTGGCCGGGTTACCAGCGACTCGCCGCTTTCCGGCGTGTAGTAGATCGTCTTCGCCGACTCGTCCCAGAACTCGGCTTCGATCGTCCGGGCGAGATCGAGCGCGAACGCGAGGTGGTCGACGTCACCGGTCGCCTGATAGCAGTCGAATGCACCGCGGGCGAGGAAGGCGTAATCTTCGAGATAGCCCTCACCCTTGATATCGCCGCCGTCTTCGGTAGGTTTGTACCGGCGGGCGAGTTCGCCAGTGTCAGCGTTCCAGAGCTGGTCGCGTACGAACGCAAGCGCGTCCTCCGCAAGATCGGTCCAGCGCTCGTCGAGAACCAGCCCACCCTCGGCGAGTGCGGAGATCAGCAGCCCGTTCCAGCTCGCGAGGATCTTCTCGTCACGTCCCGGGCGGATGCGCTCTTCGCGAGCCGCGAACACCTGCTCGCGTGCGTCAGCGAGACGACGCTCGACGGAGCTTTCGCCGAGATCGTACTCTTCTGCGAGCGACTCGACGCTCCGGGCGAGCGTCAGCACGGTCTTGCCCTCGAAGTTACCCGACCGGGTGATGCCGTATCGATCGCAGAACAGGTCGGCATCATCGTCGAGGATCTCCTCGATCTGGCGGGGCGTCCAGACGTAGAACTTGCCTTCCTCGCCGTCGCTCTGGGCGTCGAGCGTGCTGTAGAAGCCGCCGTGCTCGTGCTCGCCCACACCCTCCGCGTGAGTCAGCTCGCGCTCGACGAACTCGAAGGTCTCCTCGACAACGCGGGCGTAGCGATCGTCGCCGGTGAGCTGATAGCCCGCCAGATAGGCCCGCGGGATCTCTGCGTTGTCGTAGAGCATCTTCTCGAAGTGGGGCACGATCCACTCGCGGTCGGTCGCATAGCGGTGGAAGCCGCCGCCGACGTGGTCGTAGAGCCCACGGTCGGCCATCGCGTCGAGCGTTTCGATGGCGGCCTCGCGGAACGTCTCCCGGCCGGTACGCTCGTAGGCCCGCATGAGCAGGTGAATCCGTGTCGGCTGGGGGAACTTCGGGCCGTCCGGGCCAAAGCCGCCGTGGTCGCGGTCGGCCGCCCGGAGCGCCGTGTTTGCTGCGTCGGCGAGCACCGAATCGCCGACCTCGGCGGGCTGACTCGGTGTCTCCTCTAGCTGGCCTTTCGCGGCCTTCGTCCACTCCTCGGCGCGCGATTCCATCTCACCGCGTGAATCCTCCCACGAGTTTGCGATGTTGTCGAGCAGGTCGAGAAAGCCGGGCATCCCCTGGCGGCTCTCCCGCGGGAAGTACGTCCCCACGTAGAAGGGCTTTCCTTCGGGCGTGAGCCACACTGAGAGTGGCCAGCCCCCGCGTCCGCTCACCAGCTGGCAGACGGTCTGGTAGACGCTATCGAGGTCGGGCCGTTCCTCACGGTCGACCTTGATCGGCACGAAGTTCTCGTTGAGTTTCTCGGCGACCGTCTCGTCCTCGAAGCTCTCCGCTTCCATGACGTGACACCAGTGACACGCCGAGTAGCCGACCGAGAGGAAGATCGGCTGGTCGCGCTCCTCGGCGGCCGCGAGGGCCTCCTCGTCCCACGGCTGCCAGTTGACGGGGTTGTCCGCGTGCTGTCGGAGATACGGGCTCTGTTCCTCGTCGAGGCGGTTTCGACGGGTGGGATCGGTCATACCCCTCGTACGGGCTGGCGACCCTAAAGGGCGTCCTTGGCGACAGACGGGCACCCGCCTCACCGACGACGACCGCGGACCGAGAGTGCCCGCACCGGAGTCGTCGGCGGGGCCAGCACTCGACCGACGACCCGACAACCGGGCCGAGAGCACGGCCCGCGCGATAGCGTGGGCTCGTGCTCGACGGGGAAGGGCAGGCGTTGTGACGCCAGCAGAACACCTCTCCCGACGCTATCCTAACAGTGACCACGACGCCCTCGCCGATGTTACAATGTTACATTGTATACAAAGTCACAATCAGTACAATGTGACAGTCACAATCAGTACACTGCAACAGCCGTTCTCCCACCGTCGACCCACACAGCGATCCGTCTAGCGCGTCCCGGCGACGACTGCCCAGATGGCGACGAGCGTCACGCCGAGGGTAAGCGCCACCGCGAGCACGTACCCGTTCGTATAGGCGACGCTGGCGGCTCCGAGCGGCGGCATCGCCAGCGCTCCCACCCCGCCAGCGACGTTGAAGATCCCGACGATTGCCGTGTCCTTCTCGGGGTCGTAGACGCTCAACAGCAGTGGGATGTACAGCGTCGCCGAGCCGCCAAGCCCCATCCCGAGCAGGAAAATCGCCGGGGCGAGCATCGGTAGCTGTGGTGCAAACAGCAAGGCTACCCCTGCGGCCGCACAGGCAAGCGAGATGAGAAAGCCGCGTCGCGCCCCGATCCGGTCGGCAGCGTAGCCGCCGCCGATCCGCGAGATGATGCTCACGCCGCCGATGAGGCCGAAGGCGGTCGAAGCCGCCGCCTCGGTCAGTCCACGCGCGGCGAAGAGGTCGACGGCGTACGCCGCAAGCAGCTGATACCACGCAAAGGCAAGCGCCATGCCGACGAACAGCAACTGAAAGCGTCGCGTCCACACCAGCCCGCGGACCCAGCCACCGATCTCGCCGAGTGTCGACGCCGACGTGCCCGTCCAGGTCGGTCGACCGCAGACTACTCCGGCCGCGAGGAAGGTCACCGCCGAGACGCCCACGATGGACAGGAACGCCCGTTCGATTCCCACCGCATCGATCGCGTACTGCCACAGCGGCGGCAGGACGAACAGCCCCAGTCCGTTGCCCACGAAGATCAGGCCCGTCGCCGCCCCGCGACGCTCGTCGAACCAGCGCGGGATAACCGATGCCAGAACCACGAACACGGTCCCGAGCGCAAGTCCAAGGACGGCGAACACCACGAGCAGGCCAACAATCGAGTCGACTAGCAGGATCGTCGGCGCAAGGAGCCCTGTCGTCACCGCGCAGACCAGGACGATCCCGCGTGCCGGAAGCCGTGCCGCAACGACGCCGATCAGCCCAGAACCGATAAAGAACGTAAACAGCATGACGGAGAAGACGACCGACAGCTCGATAACGGGAACGCCGAAGGCGTCGGACAGCGGCGCTCTGAGGATGCCATAGGAGAGCGGTGTCCCGAAGGTAAACACCATCGCTACCGCGCCGACGACGGCAACGAACCAGCTATATCGGCTGTCGGGCGTCGCTCCGCGAGTGTCTGTCACTACAGATGAATTGTCCGCCAGATGCGAAAAAGATCCCGTCTTTCAGTGCTGCTCGAACAGTCCGTAGCGCTCCTGAAACGCGATCGTCACGCCGTTCGTCCAGCCGAAGCCGTCCTGTAACTCGTACTCGCCACCGCCGCCGAGCCGACCGTCGGCCGTCACGTCGTACTTTTCGACCATGCGTCCCGTGCGCTCGTAGACGGTACGGGCATGATCGACCCAGCGGGTAGCGATTTCACGCGCCAGCTCGTCGTGGCCGGCGCGTTCCAGTCCGAGCACCGCGAACCAGTGCAGCGGTGCCCAGCCGTTGGGTGCGTCCCACTGCTCGCCGCTCTCGGTGAGCGTGGTGAGGAGGCCGCCACGCCGGAGGAACTGTTCTCGGAGGTGGTCGGCGACGGCGGCCGCCTGCTCGTCGCTCGCGAGACCGGTGTACAGTGGGACAGTGGCCGCGAGCGTCCACTTGGTGGTCTGTTCGTCCTCGACGAAACTATAATCGAAGTAGAAACCAGCCTCGTCGTCCCAGCAGTACTGATCGATCGCTGCCGCCCGTTGCTGTGCTGCGGTGGCGTATGCCTCGCTCGCGGCGTCGTTTCCGACGGCGGCGTGCCAGTCGGCCAGATCCCGCTCCACGCCGTACAGCAGGGCATTCAGATCAACCGGTACCAGTTCTGTCGTGCGAATGGTCTCCATCGACGCATCCCGGTACCAGCGACTGCTGAAGTCCCAGCCTGATTCCGCGGCCGCACGGATGTCCCGGTAGAGTGTTTCCCGGTCACGGTCGGGGACTCGTTCGGCGAGTTCGACGTCCTCGTCGTAGGATTCCCGGCGCGGGCCGGCCGATTCGTCCCAGTAGCGGTTGAGTACGGCGTCGCCGAGGTCCACGACCCGCCGTGTCGCCGTTCCTGCCCCGTCGAGTTCGTCCCGGCCGTTCATCCAGAACTCGTATTCGGCGTCAAGGACGTCGAGGTACGGCTCCACGGCCTCGATCCCGCGCTCCCGTTCGAGAATCGTCACGGTTTCGGCGAACAGCGGCGGCTGTGTCCGGGAGGTCTGATACTCGCGGGTGGCGTTTGGAACGTAGCCAAACTCCTCGACGGCCCACGCGAAGTTCTCCACGATGTTTTCGACATCCTCGAGGCGATCGCTGGCCGCCAGCCCCTCCGCGGTGAAGTAGCTGTCCCAGTAGTAGAGCTCCCGAAACCGTCCGCCGGGCGTGACATACGGCTCCGGCGTTCCGATCAGCGAGCCGTATTCGATCGCCCGCTCGTCGTCGGGATGGTCGACGAGTCTGGGCCAGAGCCCCCGGATGTGCGCTGCCATCGATTCCGGCGTCGGCTCCGGGTCGTACGCGGCCCCCTCGCTCCCGTCGGGAACCTCGAAGTGCTCCTCGACGAACGCGCGGAGATCGAACGCCGGGTCGTGGCGCCGTTCCTGGAACCGCTCGTGGATCCGGTCGGGATCCATACGGGGGACGCTGTCGACGAAGGTCTTCGAGTCCGCGAAGATGTCGCTCCGCTGGACCGCCTCGAACAGCGGACCACGGAGTGGCGGAGAGGTGGTCATACTAACACAGTACGCCAAGTACGGTGTTTACTCTTTCGACTAATTGTGTATAGGTGTTGTAAACTGTCCGTCCGTCAGGGAGGCCGCGAGAGTACGGACAGCCACTGTACCGAGAACAGCAACTTTTACACTGTGCTGTAGCGGTGTTTCGGGTATGTCAGAAACCGTGCTGCTGGTCGGCGGTGGGGGTCGCGAACACGCTATCGCCCGCGCGCTCGAAAACAGTGACGCGACCCTGTACGCCTGTGCGGGGAACCGAAATCCCGGGATCAACGAGATCGCCGCCGGGTTCGAATCACTGGAGACGACCGACGCCGAGGCCGTCGTCGAGTACGCCGAGTCCGTCGACGCGACGCTTGCCGTCGTCGGCCCGGAAGCACCGCTGGCCGCGGGCGTCGCCGACGCGCTGGACGAGGCCGGTGTCTACGCCTTCGGCCCACAGGCCGAGGAGGCACGCATCGAGACGGACAAGTCGTTCCAGCGGGAGTTCATGGCCGAACACGATGTTCCCGGCTGTCCCGACTTCGAGGTGTTCGAGGATGGCGAGGCGGCCTGCGAGTATATCGACGAGTACGACGGCGATCTCGTCATCAAGCCCGCCGGGCTGACGGGCGGCAAGGGCGTCAAGGTGATCGGCGACCAGGTCACCGCCGAGGAGGGGAAAGCGTACATCCGTGACTCGGAGTACGACCGGATCGTCCTCGAGGAGCGCCTCGTCGGCGAGGAGTTCACGATCCAGGGCTTCGTGGCGAACGGCTCGCTCCGGATCACGCCCGCGGTGCAGGACCACAAGCGCGCCTACGAGGGCGACGAAGGGCCGAACACGGGCGGAATGGGCAGTTACAGTGACTCCAGCTTCCAGTTGCCGTTCATGACGAAAGCCGACTCGGCCGAGGCGCTCGATATCATGCGCTCGGTCGTCGACGCACTGGCTGGCTACAAGGGCGTCCTCTACGGACAGTTCATGCTCACTGCCGAGGGGGTCAAGGTCGTCGAGTTCAACGCCCGCTTTGGCGATCCCGAGGCGATGAACACCCTGCCCGTCCTCGAAACCGACTTCCTCGACGTGCTGACGGCGGCCCGCAATGGCAAAGCGCTGCCCGAACTCGCCTTCGACGCGCAGGCGACCGTCTGCAAGTACGCGGTGCCCGACGGCTACCCCACCGATCCCGATGCGGGCGCACTGGTGACCATCGACGAGGATTCTGCGGGCGATGCCCTGCTGTACTACGCCAGCGTCGACGCCCGCGAGGACGGCATCTACACGACGACGTCGCGATCCTACGCCGTCGTCGGCGTCGCCGATACGATCAGCGAGGCCGAGGAGATGGCCGAGGACGCCCTCGAACGCGCCGGAACCGAGGGACTGCGTGTCCGTCACGACATCGGCAAGGAAGATCTCGTCCAGCAGCGGATCGACCACATGGACGAGTTGCGCAGCGAGTAAGGCAGTTCGACGAGCGCCTGTTTTCAATCCGCCTGCGGGAGCGAGTACGCGCCGAGCGCGAAGAAGACGACCGCGAGGACCGAGAGCACCGCGAGATCGGCGAGCGGGTCGCCGCCGGTCGAGAGCGCCCGGACGCCGCGTGCGAAGTACGTGAGTGGGGATAGCTCCATCAGCGGCCCGAACCACTCCGGC
Organism: Natranaeroarchaeum aerophilus; assembly: GCF_023638055.1. NCBI lineage: Archaea > Methanobacteriati > Methanobacteriota > Halobacteria > Halobacteriales > Natronoarchaeaceae > Natranaeroarchaeum > Natranaeroarchaeum aerophilus. The sequence continues at coordinate 61,850 of NZ_JAKRVY010000003.1, forward strand.
AGGAGGTCGGGCGGGACGAAGGTATCCGAGAGAAAGAGGAGGGGAAGGCCGATCGAGTTCGAGGCCGCAATCGCGCCGTCCTGTGATTCCGTGTAGCTGCCGAGCATCGCGCCGACGCCACAGAACAGCACGACGCCAGCGACGATGAACGGAACCAGCAGTGGCGAGAGGGGAAGCGTCGCCCCCGTGAGGACGGCGACGAGCACGAGCACGAGCAGGCTGGCAATGCCGATAATCACGACGTTGACCAGCGTGTGTGCGGCCAGCCACTCAGTTTTCGAGAGCGGCGTCGTCGCCAGCTTCTCGAAGCGGTTCCCGTCACGGTGGCGGGCGACCGTCGAGCCGAGCCGGGAGAGGGGTGTAAAGAGGACGACGACGGCGACGTAGCCGGGGACGTAGTACTCCGCGGGCTCGGTGAAGAGCCCGCCGCCGCCCGGATCGGTCCGGACGAGCGCGCCGAAGATGATGATCAGCAGAACGGGGAAAAAGAAGGTGAAAAAGACGGCTGTCCGGCGGCGCAAAAAGGAGTGCCAGGAGGCGTGAAACTCTGATCGGATGCGGGTGAGTGTGCTCACACGTCACCTCCCACGGCTGGTGCTCCCCGTGACCGAACGTCATCTCGCGCTATTCCACCTTCTTCGTCACCCGCGAGGGTCATGTAGACATCTTCGAGGGTCGGTTCGCGCCACGTCAGGGCGGTGTAGGAAAGCCCCTCGGCGTCCAGCACGTCCACGACTCTCCCGATCTCGGTGGGCGCGATCCCGTGGACGGCGACGCCACGATGGGTCGTCGTGGCGTCGAACCCGCTCTCCGCGAGCATCGACGCGACAGTCTCCGCTTCGGCGTCGAGATCGATCTCGAGTCGGCTCTCACCGCCGTATTCGGCGAGCAGTTCGTCGGGAGTCCCGACCGCAACGAGTTCACCATCGGCGAGCAGTCCAACTCTGTCGGCGAGCGCTTCGGCTTCGGCCATGTCGTGGGTCGTCAACAGGACGGTCGTCCCGCCCGCGGCGAGCGTCTCGACCCGCTCGGCGACGGTGCGGCGACCCGCAGGGTCGATTCCGGTCGTCGGCTCGTCCAGAAAGAGCAGGTCGGGATCGTTGACGAGCGCGCTCCCCAGACAGACTCGGCGTTGTTGCCCCCCAGAGAGGTTCTCGTACCAGGTGTCGCCGGCGTCGCGCAGGCCGACCGTCGCCAGCACCTCCTCGGGGTCGAGCGGGTCGTCGTACAGTCCGGCGTAGTAGGTGAGAAGTTCGCGCGCAGTGAGCCGGTCGGGCGGGGAGAAGCTCTGTGGCAGGACGCCGAGGCGTCTCGCATCGATGTCTGCGGGCGACTCGCCGAAGACGGTTACCGTTCCGGCGGTGGGTTCGACCGTCCCCGTGAGCGCCCGGACGAGGGTGGTCTTGCCCGCGCCGTTCGGGCCGATCAACGCGAACACCTCGCCCTCACGGACCGACAGCGAAACGCCGTCGAGTGCCACGAGATCCCCATAGGACTTCGAGACGTCGTCGGCCGACAGCAGTGCGGTCATACTCGTTCTCGGCAGTCCGCCGGAAAACCCCCTTCGGTTCCCGATTGTGTGCACCCGTCTGCCCGCTGGTCTGGCCGTACTGTGGACCACAACTGGACCATTTCGCCGCCGATCGCCCGAGGAAGGTACGATATAGACGCCACAACGCCTATATATCGGGAGTAGCTTAGATTCGGATATGTCACGGTCTGCGCTCGTCGGCAACGTCGCGGCGATGCTCGAAGACGCAGGCTTCGCAGTGAGTGACCGCTGTGCAACACGCCCGCGAAGTTTCGATGTCGCGGCCCGCCGTGGCGACGAACTCGTGCTGTTGAAAGTGCTCGGTAACGTCGACGCCTTCGACGCCGAAACGGGCGAGGAGATGCGCCGCATCGGCGCGTATCTGGATGCCACGCCACTGGTAATCGGGCTCCGAACCAGAGACGAGGAGCTGAAACCCGAGGTCGTCTACTTCCGCCACGGGGTTCCCGTGCTGAGCCCCGACACCGCGATGGATCTATTTGTCGAGGGCGTCCCACCGCTGATCTACGCCGCGCCGGGCGGCCTGTACGTCAGCATCGACGGCGACATCCTCGCGGACAAACGCGAGGAGCGCGGCTGGAGTCTCGGCCAGCTCGCAAGCGAACTCGGCGTCTCCAGACGAACCGTCTCGAAGTACGAGGACGGAATGAACGCGAGCATCGAGGTCGCGATGCAGCTCGAAGAGCTCTTTGACTCCGGCCTGACAAGCGACGTCGACGTGCTCGATGGGGCCGAGGACGTACGGGACGCCGACCCGACCCCCGACGCGCCCGATGCCGACCCCGACGACGAGCGGATCGTCACGGTGATGACCCGCGCTGGCTACGAGGTCCATCCTACCCTGCGCGCGCCGTTCAAAGCCGTTAGCGAGGAAGAAGACGACGCCGATCCTGTCGAGGGGACGGTGCTGACGGGCCACTCGGAGTACACCCGGACCGCCGAGAAACGCGCCCGGATCATGGGATCGGTCGGGCGCGTCGTCGGCACGCGGTCGGTCTACTTCGTCGATAGCGCCAAACAGACCTCGATCGAGGGGACTGCGCTGATCGAACGCGAGGAAGCAGAAGCGATCGACGATCCCGACGAGTTCCGCGATCTCATCCGCGAGCGCGGCGAGTACGAAGAAGAACCTGCCTAAAGTGTTTTCAGGGCTCGGACCCAGTCACCAGTGCACCCGACTGCCCGGCTCTCTTGAAATCCTCAAGCGGTGATTGGTTTCCTGCGTCGTGCTGTATACAGAGGATGAGTTCAGCACGGGGACTTCGTCTGTTTCGTACTGGAGACCTTGAACCAACTGCTCAGTAAACCTGCGGGCTGTTCGGTGAAGAGTATGACAGATAAGGATTCTATTTGTACTGGTATACAAGATAGAGGCGCATAGTCAGCAGCGAAGCCGACCGATAGAGAGTTAGGAGTTTCTTTTCTCGTCATATCGGTAATTGTCTACCTGATTTTGATGGAGGATTATTACACCCCCGTCATTTGGCATTAACTATCGAAGTTCGATCTTGCAAAGCACATTCACGAATGACGAACTTGGCGACAATGCAGGAAGTACCGTGATTATAGTGTGAGAGAGACCCTTATGACGCCTGCAAACAAATAAATTATAATACAGAAGTGTGTGAATTGATCCATGGACGATCAAACTGCCGTTAAGTATTTTGAAATAATAACATCTGCGTTCATAGCACTTTGCGGAATGGTACTAATACTTACGTGGATGATATTAGAATACCCAAATAATACCCTGATTTCCATTAGGGTTATTTCAGGTACAATATTCTTGTGTATAGGTGTTATAGGGTTAATCAAGTTATTCAGTGACGGTTAGATGAGGGACCTCCTTTATTGACCGATCTAATCAGGTAGCTTTCCGCGAAGCCTCTCTGCAAGACTCGCGCCCTGTATTCAGCACACCGTTCGTGTCAGTTTTAAATGATTTCAACAGAGCCGACTGCCCGAGTCGTATCGACTATCCGCAGTGTGAGGGATACGAGACCTAGTCGTAGTGTTCTTCAAGGTGGGCGACGATATCATCGCTTTCGGGCATCCCGTGGACGCCCTGAGCCTCGTCGATCAATACCGGCACGCCGGTCTGGCCACTGACCTCTTCGACCTCGGTTCGCTCGGAGTGGCTTCGCGGCACCTCACGGGACTCGTACTCCAGGTCGAGTTCGTCTAGTTTCGACGTTACTTTCGCACAGAACGGACAGCCCGTGAGTTCGTACAGTATCAGGTCCGACATTCACCCGTAGTTGGGGAGTGACGAGTAAGAAAGCGTTGGTGGTGTGCGTTGGCGACGCCTCAGAGGATGAACCCGCCAGTCTGGAGCACGTAGTAGGCGATCAGCAGCACCGCAAGCACCCACTGGCCGAGCCGGACGTCCGGACCTTCGCCCATCGCGGCCTTGACGATTGGGTACGCGATGATCCCGGCTGCAAGACCATCCGCGATAGAGTACGTCAGAGGCATGATCGTGATCGTGAGCGTGCCCGAGATGGCCCACGCGGGGTGGGTCCAGTCGATGTCGGTGACGCCCTGGAACATGATGACGCCGACGACGACCAGCGCGAGGAACGAAGCGTAATCGGGGATGACTGAGACGAGCGCGACGAATGGAAGCGCCAGCACGAAACAGGCGGCGACTACGAGCGCTGTGAACCCGCTGCGACCGCCTTCCTCGATCCCAGTCGAGGACTCGATGTAGGTCGTCACGGTCGAAGTACCGACCATCGCACCGAAGGTCGTACCGACTGCGTCAGCCATGAGGGGTTTTTCCATCTCCGGTAGCTCGCCTTCGTCGTCGAGGAAGTCACCGAACTGGGCGACACCGATCAGCGTCCCTGCTGTGTCGAAGAAATCCACGAAGAAGAACGTCAGCATCACAAAGAGGAAGGTGACTGGATCGATGTCACTCAGACCATCAACGAACGCCCCAGCGAGAGGAGTGATGTCATACTGGACGGTGACTACCAGCTCCCAGAGGCCTGTCAGAATACCGTCCTGGCTGAACGTTGTGTACAGTCCTTCATCGACCACGTTCTCGGGATCCGTGAGGTTCGCCGCAGCGACGAGCCATCCAGCGACAGTTGTCGCGAGGATACCGATAACGATCGATCCTGTAACGTCACGCGACCAGAGGATCAGCGTAAAGGCGATCCCCAGCACGCCCAGAATTGCGAAAGGATCCGAGGCAATGTCACCGAGCTGAACGAGGGTCTCCGGCTCGGAGACAATGACATTCATCTCCTGAAGTCCAATAAAGAGCAAGAAGACGCCGATACCGGCCCCGACAGCATATTTGACCGGTTCCGGAAAGAGATTGATAACGTACTTTCGTGCACCGACTGCCGTGAGGATAATGAACAGAATACCCTCAACAAACACCGCTGCAAGTGCTGTCTGCCATGGAATACCGAGACCGACGACAACCGTGTAGGTAAAGAACGCGTTCAGACCCATCCCCGGGGCGAGTCCGAACGGTCGCTTGGCGTACAGCGCCATAACGAGCGTCGCCACCACCGACGCCAGGATTGTCGCGATGGCAATCATCTGGAAAATCTGTGTTTCGCTGTAGTTTTCTATCTCGATAGCAGTCGAGAGAATTGCTGGATTGACGACGATAATGTACGACATCGCCAGGAACGTCGTCACGCCAGCCAGTATCTCGGTTCGTATGTCTGTGTCGTGCTCCTCGAAGCCGAAGAAGTTCGCTACTTGATCCACTGCCATTGGATGATTGTGCAGTCGGCGAAGACACAACTTAAATATTTTCTTCTCGATTGGACGTTACTATACACGTTCATGCCCAACAGTTCGGTCTGACACCGACCCGACGAGTGGACATAGGAATCAGTATGCGGACACAGGCCGGTGAGGAAATCTGAACCGCTCGCTCGTCACGTTGTCTCGGCTTCACCTCCGTTCACCGAAGCGGCGAGCCGCTTCGAGCCAGCGCTTAGACCGTAGGTGATAGCTTCACAGAAACAAGCCGGTGGGGGGATTTGAACCACCTGAACGTCGGTCGCATTGCTCCCTCGTTCCGTAGTTCAAATCCCGCACATGCCTCTTTCGTCCTCACTGTCGTTCGGACAGAATAGAGCCGGTGGGGGGATTTGAACCCCCGGCCTAATCCTTACGAAGGATTCGCTCTAGCCAGTCTGAGCTACACCGGCGCTCACTCAATGGTACGACGCAAAACCCCAATAAGGGTTGCGAATTACGCCCGGGTCAGTCGGACGTCGAGACAGACGTTGAGCTCGTGGGGCGCGTAGGATCGGACCCTCTGGGTGTGCCCGACCGTGACGTCGTACGCCGGTTCTGCGGCCGCACGGATCGCCCGCTCGCCGGGCCCGTACGGGTCGTCCTCGTGTTGAATGTCGTAATAGTGGATCACGCAGTCCTCCCCAGCGAGTTCGACCGCAGTATCGAGGAACTCGTCCGCACTGTGGGGGAGATTCATCACGATACGATCGGCCCAGTTCTCGTACTCCGCGGCGACCTCGCGGACGTCACCCGCAATCGCCGTCACGCGCTCCTCGACGCTATTTCTGCGGGCGTTCTCGCGGAAGTACTCGATCGCGCGCTCGTTGATGTCCGTACCGACAACCGTCGCACCGCGGGCCGCCGCGGGGATCGCGAAGGGGCCGACGCCCGCGAACATGTCGAAGACCTGCTCGTCGGGGGCGATTTGCTCGACGACGCGATGGCGCTCGGTGGCGAGTCGCGGTGAAAAGTAGACCGCGTCGAGATCGAGCGCGAACTCACAGCCGTACTCGCGGTGGACCGTCTCCGTACTCTCGCCGACCAGCACCGTCCAGTCGCGGATGCGCTGTTCGCCCTTGATCTTCGAGGCACGGTCGAGCACCGTCTCCACGGGGAGGGCGGACTCGTCGACGGCGTCGGCGATCTCGCGGGCGCGCTCCGGGTCGTCCTCGTCGAGAATCACGACGTCGCCGAGCCGTTCGTAGCTCGGTTCGTAGCCCAGTATGTCGGCGGGCATCTCCGGGAGCGATCGCTCGGGGAGATCGCGCACAACGAGGTCGTACTCCGCGGGGACTCCCTCGGGCTCGACGACCGGGATGTATATCGCACCGTCCTCGGCGACGATTTCGACGTCCTCGGCGACCAGATCAGCCTCGGCGAGCGTGCGACGCGTCTCCTCGCCGCGCTCTCGGGGGACCCGCACGCAGTGGGCATCCATGGGCTATCGTGGACGCGCCCCGGAAGTAACGGCTTCGCTTCTCACTCGATGCTGACGGGGCCGTCGTCGCTCTCGCCGGGTTTCCACTCGAGCTCGAACTCGATGCTCAGCTCCTCGTTTGACTCGGTACCCTCACGCTCGGCTTTGATCTCGAAGGTCGGATTGGCTGGCGGGTCCATATCGACGGACTGGTTGCCCGCCGAGAGAGTGATCGATTCGCCGGCGTCCAGTTTGTCCGCGACAGCGCGGAGGGTGTCGGCGATCTCGGCACGGCTCTGCTTGCGTTCGGTCTCGAATAACACTTCTTCAGGCATGCATGAGAGTACGGGCCGCAAGGATATAACTCTCTGCGTGGTGTGGGCGATCAACAGACGTGTCATATTATTAGTGAGTAGATAGTATGAGTTCGGTATCTTCAGATATCACTGTTTCGCCCGGCATAGCACGGTCTAAACGGTATTACCCAGAAGGCGACACACTTATTTTCATCTGCCAGTTAGTACTAAATCGTTATACGATGTACGATCTAACAGGATTCCAACGTGATCTACTGTACGTCATCGCCGGGAAAGACGAGCCCCACGGCCTCGCAGTCAAAGACGAATTGGAGCAGTACTACGAGTCGGAGATCCACCACGGTCGACTCTACCCCAACCTCGACACGCTCGTCGACAAGGGCCTCGTCGAGAAAGGCGAACGCGACCGACGGACGAACACCTACTCGATCACGCGCCGTGGCCAGCGCGAAATCGATGCTCGAGAGGAATGGGAAGCCCGCTACACCGAGGAGTGAGGGTGGCGCTTAAGCGGCTGTAAGGAGTAGCGCAAGCGGTGCTCGAACACGTCGAGGTCGTGAGTGTCGTGGTTGCTTCCGCAACACCGCAGCCACTGGTGATGTCGTCACCACTCGACAGCACGGTCTTTCGGATCGCGCTCGCCGCTGCACTGGGGCTGTTTCTCGGCCTCGAACGGGAGTGGTCACAGAAGTCCGCAGGAATCCGGACCTTTTCGTTGATTAGCCTGCTGGGTGCGGTGTTTGTCGTCCTCGATCAGGTCGCCCTGCTCGTCGTTGGCGGCGTTCTCGTGATCGCTCAGGGCGTGTTGCTGGCCGTCGAGGGACTCGTCGAGGACAACGAGGAAGGGCTGAGCCTCACGACGTCCGTCTCGATGCTGGTCGCCTACGGCGTCGGCGCGCTCGTCGCCTCGGGCTTTCTGATCGAGGGCGTCACGGTGGCCGTGCTCTCCTCGCTGTTGCTCGTTCTGAAACGGGAGCTACACGATATCGCGTGGGGGCTCTCCCGTGAGGAGCTACGGTCGGCGACGGAGTTCGCCATTCTCGCGTTCGTGGTCTACCCGCTCTTGCCCGCCGATCCGATCGATATCGACCTCGGGACGACCACCGTGGCCTTCGAACCGCGTGTGGCCTGGCTGATGGTCGTCCTCGTCGCCGGAATCGGCATTGTCAATTACGCTGTTGTCGAGACCTACGGCGGGCGGGGCATCGCAGTGACGGGCTTTTTCGGCGGGCTCGCCTCCTCGGCGGCAGTGGTCGGGACAATGATCGACCACGTGAGCCAGCGCCCCGAGGCCACGGCGTACGCGGTTACTGCCGTCCTGCTGGCCAACGCGGCGATGGCGCTCCGGAACCTGGGGATCGCGGTCGTCTTCACCATCGACGGGGGGCTGCTATACGGCGCGATCGTCCCGCTCGGTGCGATCGTGATCGGATCAGTGCTGATCGCGCTCGTCGTTGCCGACTGGTCCGGCGAGGTCGAACTGGAGCTCGACAACCCCTTCTCGCTGCGAAACGCGCTGGCCTTTGGCGCGGTGTTTACGCTCGTATTGCTGGCCGGAGCCGTCGCCGAAGTCGAACTCGGTCGGCTCGGCTTTTACGCTACCGCGGCGGCGACCGGGCTCATCTCCAGTGCAGGTGCAACGGCCTCGGCCGTCCTGCTGTACCGCGTCGGCGAGATCAGCGCGGACACCGCCGTCATCGCCATTCTGCTTGCGACAGCAGCGAGCGTGCTCGTCAAGGTCGGCCTCGCTGCCGCCGGGCCGAATCGAGCGTTCGCGGTCCAGGTTGCAGGCTGGAGCGCGGTACTGCTGGCGGCCGCAGGCGGGGCAACCGCCGTTGTCGTGCTCGTCTAAATACCAACCAGAAATTTGCCCGGTTGCTTTAACATGCCATGAAGATAAGGTATAATTATGGACAGAGAGACAGCCGAGCCCGTCGTTACTGACATCCCCGGTGATCGGGCAGACCAGTGGGTCCAGTATCACCACGAGTTTGCCGCGCCGAGCACGTACGTCTACGAGTTCGTCTGGGACGTGACAGGCGAGTCGATCGGACCCTTCTGTACCGATGTCGACGGCAACGTCCTGCTGGATTTCACCGCTCACGTCGCCGCGTCGCCGCTGGGCTACAATAACCCGAAGATCACGCGCGCGATGGAGGGGTTCGATATCCCGGAACCGACGAAGATCGCCGGGCAAGACTTCTACGCCAGCGGCGGCTGGCCGCCCGAGGATCCCGAGTTCCCCGGCCCCACTCAACTGATGGAGCGACTCGTTTCTGCCTCGGACGGACTCGATCAGGTGTTCCTCTCGAACACGGGCGCGGAGGCCGTCGAGAACGCCATCAAGATCTGCTATGCCGACCGGGGCCATCGTGGCGTGACCTTCGATGGAGCCTTTCACGGTCGGACGCTCGGGGCGCTCTCGCTCAACCGCTCGAAGGCGGTCCATCGCAAGGGATATCCCGAGGTGCCCGGCATCATCAGCGTCCCCTACTGCACCTGCGAGGAGGAGTGTACCTGTGGGTGGGTTACCGACGGTCCTGCTGGCAACGCCCTGGGCGACAAACTGCATCCGGAGCACGGCGTCATCGACCCCGAGGAAGTCGCCTACATTATTCTGGAGCCGATTCAGGGCGAGGGTGGCTATCGGATCCCCTCGGATCGGTTTCTGGAAGATATCGCCGAAATCCGCGACCGGTATGGCATCCACGTCATCGCCGACGAGATCCAGTCAGGGCTGGGTCGGACCGGCGAGTTCTGGGCGATCGAGCACACGCCGCTCGAACCGGACGTCATCGCCAGCGCGAAGGGCCTGCGCGTCGGCGCGACCGTCGGGCGCGCGGAGGTCTTCCCCGACGAGACGGGACGGCTCTCCTCGACGTGGGGTGCGGGCGATTTCCTCTCGGCACTCCAGGGCGTCGCGACGATCGACGCCATCGAGGAGTACGACTTGCAGGAGAACGCGACCCGACGCGGGCGACAGGCAAAGGAACTGCTCTCGGATGCCTACCTGCCGGGTGTCGAGGACATCCGCGGGCGCGGCCTGATGCTCGCCGTCGAGTTCGACACGAAAGAGAGGCGTGAAGACGTGGTGCGTGCCGCGCTCTCTCGCGGCCTGCTGACGCTTGGCTGTGGCCACAAAACCCTTCGATTGCTACCTCCGCTCGACGTCACCGAGCGCGAGATCGAGCTGGGCGTGGAGTTGCTCGCCGCGGCAACACAGGACGCGGCCTGAAACTTCCCCACTCGTTCACCCGGTTTCGGCAGCTTATTTATTAGATAGTTACTCAAGACGTCCGTATGGTTACCGCTCCCCTCGGCAGCCTGATCTTGCTGCTTGCCTGGCTGGTGTTCGTTCTCTACTCCGTCTCGATTCTCACCTGGCTGGGACAGGTGTTCGTTCTCGGTCGAAACCAGCTCGTCTCCGAGGAGGAGCTGGCCTACGATCACGAGGACGTGCAAGTACGGATCCTCACCATCGGGGCCGAAGCCGTCGTCCAGGCGACGGTCGATTCCGTCCCCGACGAGGTCAAGGACGTCCACGTGATCGCCGAGCGCGACATCGATATCGACGGGGCGACTGTCCACGTAGTCCCCGAGGAGTTCGAGTGTACGGCCCGACACAAGGGGCGCGCGCTCGAATGGGCGCGCCGGCACGTTCCCTGCACGCGCGAGTTCGTCCTCTATCTGGACGAGGATACGATCGTTCAGAATTTCCGGGGCCTCCCCGATGCTGACATCGTCCAGATTACGGAGAAACCGCTGTTTACCGGCTCGTGGCTTGCCTTTTTCGCCGAGACGTTCCGGATCGGCTACCAGTACGAACAGCGCTCGTTCGGCTGGTTCAACTACCCACTGTACGCGTGGGGCGGCGGAATTGCGATCAGGAAATCGCTCGAAGACGAACTGACCTGGGACGCCGAGACGATTACCGAGGACACGAACTTCGTCTGGCGTGCCGCGGAGTCCCGTGATCTCGATTTCCGCGTATTGAATCTGAAGTTCCGGAATCAGGCCCCGCCGTCGATTCGGGGGATGTTCCGACAGCGCCGTCGCTGGTTTGCCGGAACACAACATTCGACAGGTCTGCTCCCAGCGCGATACAAACTTTTGTTCGCGTTTCGGATGTTCACGTGGGCGCTGTCACCACTGATTCCGCTGCTCTCGCTCGTCCTGTTTGCGTTTCCACAGTTCGTCCCCGAACCAGCCTACTATCAGATCGGCTCACTCACTCTCTTCGCGACGCTCTTTTTCATCACCTTGCTCGGGACGGTCGTCTATCTCCCCCGCGAGCGCATCACGTTGCTTGCGATCCCGCTCACGCCGCTGGTGGTCGTGTTGAACACCGCCGGCGCGCTGTGGGCACTCGTCTCCCCGGTGCACACCTTCGCCGTGACGGAGAAAGTCGCACCGGTCACCGAGCACGTCGATCCCGAAATCATCGAACAGGTGCATCCACAGCTCGAAGACGGGGCGTTCTCGGGTCACGACGGAGCCGGGCGGCTGATCACCGATGGTGGGGAGGATATAGCCACGGATGGCGACGAAACAGGAGACGATGACTGAGACGCTCGCCACACAGTCTTTATTCGATAGCCCCGCCTACTCCGATCCGTGATCGTATGCCGGTCGATCAGTCCCGCCGTCGGCACCTCCTCGTGACTCTCGGAGCCCTCGCCGGAAGCGGCTGTCTCATCGACGATGGTGGGGACGCCGCACCACCAGTGGGAGACCCCGAGAGGTGGCGACTCGTCGTCGACGAGCAGTGGGAGCGGTTCGACACCGACCGGTGGGCCGTCGGCTTCATCGACCGCGAGGAGTGGATTCCCGATGACGACGCGACGGTGAGCAGCGATCACGTCACCGTTCGCGACGGACAGTGTCTCCTCGAGGTCGAGTCGACGGGGGCCGGTCCGGAGGGCTGTTTTCAGGGCGTCATCAATTCGAGCGCTGGGGGCGAGCCACACCACCCGGGTGCGGGGATTCCGATCGATCCCGTCCCGGGGCAGTACGTGGAAGCGAGCTTCAAGCTTCCGGATCGTCGGGGCGTTCTCCCGGGGTTCTGGATGCATCCGGCGAACATGCACTGGCCGCCCGAGATCGATATCATCGAGTTGCTGCCCGACGGGGAATCGGGGCGTGGTGCCCACGTCGACGTGCACTGGAGTCGATCCGGTGAACCAGCCGACATGGAGACCCACGAGCATTCGCCCCAGTCAGTTGACGTCGATTCCACCGTGTCCGAGGAGTTCAACACCTACGGCTGTGCGTGGTTCGAGGACCGCATCGAGTGGTACGTCAACGATCGGCGAGTCCGAACCCTCTCCGGTCCGCCCGCGATGCTTGAGTCACTCACTGCCTCGGCGGCGCGTCCGTTCGGTCTGATCTTCTCCAATCACGTGAATCGCCTTGGCCAGGCACCGCTGGACAAGGAATGGACCGAACAACTGGTGATCGACTGGGTGCGGGTGTGGGAACGGACAGGATAGTTCGCTTCCCGCAGACAGTACGCGTGACCCGGCTCCTCCAGAACCGTCTCTTCGTCATCCTCGTAGTAGTTCGAGAAGACGCCGCGCTCGGCGTAGAGTCACGTCCACGACATCACGGTGTGGCAGGTGCCGTATCGCCAGCCTCTGGATCGAACGGGAGATTGATGACGAGTTCGTCGAACCAGACGACAGGCCGCTTGCTCTGGCCGTCTTCCTCGAAAAAGATGATGCCCAGCCGGGCGAGCCGACTGAGTTCCTCGTGGACGTTCTTCACGTCCCGCTCGACAATCCGAGCGGTCTCATTGATGCTGGATGGTGCTTCCTGGCGAACCGCTTCGATGAGGTCGAGGACACGCGGCGTCAGCGTCTCCATGAGATCGTCGTAACTGGTGAACGAGAGCGTCGGCGGGGAGTCCACTCCGTCGCCCTGTTTGAGCGCTTCGATGCCCTCACTGACGTCGTCCTGAAACTCACTGGACGACTTCACAGTCACGATAAGGGTTGATTCGGCCCGTAGCTGTTCGCGCTCCATCGGGTGCAGCGGTGGGGTAGTGTCGTTCATGGGTATCACCGTAGTGTGATGGCCTCACTCGACCTCGAACTCGGATTTCGGAATCTCGCTCCAGAACCGTTCCCAGCGTTCGAACATTCCGGGAAACTCGAGTATCTCCGGCTCGGGGTCCGGTGCGACGTGCAGTTCATGCCCTTTTGTCTTCTCGTGTGAGTTGTCGTACCGACGAATCGTTCCATCATCAAGCGTGCTGGGCGGGTCCGGCTCCGTCGCACCGTAGTGGAGCTTGTAGGCCCACCCGGACGGGTACGCATCACGGTCCGTCCGCATGCAAAACACGCGGACAACGGTCCCGTCAGAGTACTTTCGGGCCTCGCTCACGCCATCGAGGTCGTCCGATGAGGCCATCCTCGACTATTGGTACACAGACCAACGCAATAAGAGCATTGGTCAGGAGACCAATGCCACTCTCAATACCCTGCGTTTGTCCACCTATGGCACTCACTCCGCGTCCCGCAGACAGTAGGCGTGGCCCGGCTCCTCCAGAACCGTCTCTTCGTCATCATCGTAGTAGTTCGAGAAGACGCCGCGCTCGGCGTAGTAGACGCGGCCGTCGACCGGCACCGCCGCGCTGGTGACCCGACCGCGGTTCCGGACGCGCCAGCAACGCTCGCCGGTCTCGCGATCCAGCGCGTAGAGGTGGCTGTCGTACGAGCCCACGAGTACCTTCCCCGCCGTCGCGGTGAGCGCGCCGACCACGCGCCCATTCACGTCGGCGGTCCAGATCTCGTCGCCCGAATGGGCATCGAGCGCGCGCACGATGCCGCTGTCGCCGCCCGCGTAGACGATATCCTGCTCGGGGTCGACCGCGGGGTTGGACATGTTCGAGCCGCCGGTGTCGACCGCCCACTCCTCGCTGCCGTCCTCGAGATCGAGACAGTAGAAGTTGTTGTCCCACGAGCCGAAATAGCCGCGGCCGTCGTGGGCGGCAACAGTGCCTTTGATCTCCGCACCGGCGCGGAACTCGCCCCCCTCGCGTTCCTCGCCATCGGCATCGGCCTGGAACTCCCAGAGAAACTCCATGGAGGGGAACTCCCAGCAGTAGACGACGCCGTCGTTCGAGCCCGCGACGATCCGACCCAGATCGAGGTCGATCGTCGGCGAGGGATGGGGCTGGCCCCAGATCCGCCCATCGCTCCACAGCGGCTCGCCGGTCTCGGCGTCGAGTTCCCAGAGCGCCCCCGAGGAGGGGCTGCCGTACTCCGCGATCACGTACAGCGAGCCCTCGTAGTACGCCGGGCTGGAGCCGACCGCGAGCGTCCCGTCGAGCTCCGAGGAGGGCGTATGCCAGACGATCTCGCCGTCGTCGATATCCAGCGCGTAGACGTCGCCGTCGTAGCCGCCGATGTACGCGGTGTTGCCGACGATCGCCGCCGAGCCGTGAAAGCCAAGCTCCGTCGCACTGGTCTGGGTACTCCACTTTTTTTGCCCATCCGGGCAGTAGGCGTCGACCCGTCCCTTGTCCCCCGCGAAGACGATCGTCTCTCCGGCGGGCGTCGGAACCGGGCTGGACTTGGCCGCCGTATGCCCCGCGTAGTTGATCGGCATCGACCAGTTCACTTCCACTGACTCGGGGACGTGCTCGTCGGGATAGTAATACAGCCGCCGGAGCCCGCGGCCGAACATCGAGACGTCCTCGTCGGGATGGGTCGCGTACTCCGAGACTGAACTCGCCGGTTCCACGGGATCACAGTCGATCGTCTCCTGGGGGCTCGGCTCGCCGCCGAACTCCGCACAGCCCGCGAGTCCGGCCGTCGCCGCCACGCCCGCCGCCTGGAGGAGTCGGCGGCGGCTCGGTTCGTCCGTCATTATCGAGGAGACAGGCGGAGCGCGCAAAAACGTCACGGTCGGGAGTACAGTCTAGATCGTGTTCGTCATGGACATCGTTCGTCGTGAACCAGCCGATCAGGGCAGAGGAGATATCAAGGCAGGTCTTTGGTA
The DNA here is from genome assembly GCF_023638055.1 of Natranaeroarchaeum aerophilus. Classification (NCBI taxonomy): domain Archaea; kingdom Methanobacteriati; phylum Methanobacteriota; class Halobacteria; order Halobacteriales; family Natronoarchaeaceae; genus Natranaeroarchaeum; species Natranaeroarchaeum aerophilus. Next base: position 76,905 of record NZ_JAKRVY010000003.1, read on the forward strand.
GCGTTGAGGAGGTCTGTGTAGTCGGCGAGAATCCGGAATTCTGGGTATGTTAGGGTGTCATGGAACAGTTCACAAGGTAGTTAGTTTCAGAATCTCTCGGGACGGATCATCCGATTGGTTAGTCTGTGTATCGACCGGTAGTTTCAACTATCTTCGTAAGGAATTCTTACGCATGAGCGTAGACGACCCTGAAGTGACGACGGTTACCTCGAAGGGACAGATCACGATCCCCAGTCGGCTTCGAGATCAGTTCGGACTCGAAAAAGGAACGAAGCTGATGGTCGTTCCGACGGATTACGGTCTTGTATTGAAAAAAATAGAGCTCCCGTCAGTTGCGGAGTTCCAAGAGCGCGTTGCCGAACGAGCCGAGGATAACGAACTATCGCTCGGAGATGTGAATCAGCTGGTTCACGCCACGCGTGAGACCGACGAATGAAGGCTGTCCTCGACACGAACGTCCTTATTTCCGCAGCTATCTCGACCGGCACACCGCACGAGATCGTCATAGCGGGATATACGAACGAGTATCAGATCATCGCATCCGTACCGACGCTCATGGAGTTTCGAAAAACATTACAAAAATATCCCGAGCGCTTCGGATTGGATGATGAGGAGATTCAGACTGAAGTCGAAACGCTCCGATACTTTGCGGAATTCGTTGTCCCTGATGAAGACATTACGGCCGTCGAGGCTGACCCGGATGACGACAAGTTCCTTGAGGCAGCTGTGGCAGGCAATACGGATTACATCATCTCCGGTGACCAGCACTTACTCGATCTTGAATCGTTCCGTGGAATCGACATAGTCACACCAAGAGAATTTTTTGAGGTGCTAAATGATCGATGAATCTCCTGTATTGAACGATTCGGGAAGACAGAAGATGGGTATACCAATCGTTCCATGACACCCTCGTATGTGTTTTGCTGCAGTGATCGAATCGGTTACCGATTCAGTTATAACCGATTCGTATCTGGGCGAAATACTTAATCCGGTTCTCCCCAAAGTAGGGAATATGAGTACGCCAGACTACCCGTCGGGCGGGATCGATACGGTGCGGGAACGACTGAACGTCGTCACCCAGGAGACGCGATTCTCGCTGATTCAGGATATCCTCGGGCATCCTGCCCAACTGCCGACGCTGAAGGAACTGGACTACGTCAACCCGGGTAAAAGTCAGACGACGATTCGCCAGCACCTCCAGAAACTCGTCACCGAGGGCATCGTTGAGGAAGTCGCGCTACCGAAAGATCAGCGGCAGAACGACCTCCCGTACAAGTTCTACGGGCTTGGCGAGGATGGCCGTGAGTTCCTGGAAGAACACGGGCTACTCCGTGCGGAGGAAACGCTCGGGGAGATATACAGCACCATCGAAAAAACCGAGACTATCCAGCGGTACGAAACCGCACCGCGGCCCGGCCGCTAATACTTCAGTCAGTAGTCTGAGTGATACATTGGTTACCGCAAGTACTTATATAGCTAACCAATGCAGTAGTTGAGCCGACCGCCGTATATTGAACCATTCACTGGGCGAAACCGCCTCTATGCAAGAGGTCAAGCGGGGCCAGTGTTCTTGCAATATACCGGAGTATCCGGTCGAAAACGCGCCCCACGTGCTCAACGAGTTTCCCGTCACAAGACGTTGGGCTTCAGTGCGGTTTCGCGAACCCGCTCGAACGCGTCGGCGTTCTCCCATGCGAGCTCTCGCATCAGCCATCCAAAGTTCCATATGCTGGCGAACAGTATCTACAGGTGAGCGCAGAGGTGCTGCGTGGAGCCTGTGTGACCATGTCCCGCAAGCCTGGCGGCGCAAGCCAATAGGCGTCGAAGACGGACGTGGGCGCAGGAAATGTACCTGATTTCTACACATCCCCAGGATCAAGCCGTGGGACAAGTCCATCGAAATCGTCGTCGAAGCTCAGGACGTGATCGATATCGTGGCGACGCGTCAGCGCCACGATCGTCGCGTCGGTGAAGCTCAGCTCCTGATCGTTATACCGCTCGAAGACGTCAATGGCGTCGGAGAGCTCCGCTGGAGAAACGTACAGTAGTTCGAAGGCCTGCGGGTACGGATCGCCCCCTCGAAGTCGCTTTCCAAGGCGCTGTGCGAGCTCGAACGACCCAGTGCGGGTGCGAGCGAGTGTAATCGCTTCGTCGTAGATATACTCGGAAATGTAGGGATGTCCGTACTCCCCATCGTAGATGGTTTCCAGTGCCGCACTCGCGGTCTGGTGTCGTGTCGCATCAGTGTCGTGGTCCGCGTAGAGAACACCGGTATCGACAATAACAGTCATCCGTACAGAATCTCGTCGATATCCTCCTCGTCCGTCTCGATCCCGGAGCTACACCGTCCCTGGCGCATCGCCTCCTTTTCGGACTCCGAGAGCGGGACGACAGTCTCGCGAAACGAGCCGATGACGTCTTCCCGAGACTCGTAGGCACCGTCGATAAGATGCGACAGCAGCTCCTGCTGGGTTACCGACGTGCCAGTCCGGAGTCTGATCTCCGCCTGTAGCTCTTCGAGACGGGATTTCGCCTCCTCGTCGACTTTTACTGCTGTGGCCATACCTGTTGTAAACACTGTAACACAGTAAACGTTTCCACGGCATGGTGCAGTCAGGTAAGATGCTGGATTCGAGCCGGGCATCGTGGTTTGATGTCGCTGCCGCTCTCGGGTGGAGCACGCAAAAGAAAGGAACTGCAACGGGAACTCGACTCAGTTAGTCGAGTTTAGTTGTTGCGGCGGCGGGCGAGGAGTGCTGCGCCGAGCAGGGAGACGAGGGCAACCAGCAGGCCGAAGCCGGGCTGGTCGTCATCGTCTTCAGGCTCGCCGTCATCGTCGCCGTTCTCCTCACCGTTCTCTTCTTCACCGTTCTCCTCACCGTTCTCTTCACCGTTCTCTTCGCCGTTCTCCTCACCGTTCTCATCGTGGTCCACGACAACCGTCAGCGTCGCGGAGTCGGATTCGTCGAGGAGCTCGACTTCGAGGTCGTGGTCGCCTTCAGGGAACTCGTCCTCGTTGGTTTCGAGCGTGAAGGTGGCATCGTCACTGTTGCCCGCGTCAGCGGTCACAGTGGCGGTGCCCTCTTCCTCACCGTTGAGGAACAGCGTGACTTCCTCGTCATCGAGGCCATCTGCGCCGGCGACGGCGGTGGCGTCGATGTCGACGGAGTCACCCTGATCGACTTCGTAGGTGTCCTGACCGAAGTCGATGGACAGCTCGAAGTCGTCTTCCTCGGCTTCGACGAGTGTGGAGTCGAGTTCGTGCTGGTTCTCGCCATCGTTGGCGTCAGTAGCGCGGAGCGTGAACTCGGTGCCACTGGATTCCTCGCTGAAGTCGTAGGTGGCGGTGAACGTACCGTCTTCTGCGACCTCAACGGTGGTGCGGTCGACGAACTCACCGGGCGCGCGTGCTCGGGTGTCGACCTCAGTTCCGGGTGCGACGTTTGTCGTACCCGTCACATCTGCATTAGCAATGACCGGAACTTCGGACGCGCTCTCGTCCCACTCGATATCTCGCTCTTCCGAGGAGTAGGATGCAGAGGTGTCTTCCCAGTCATCGTAGAGCGGACTTGAGTCGGACATCTGTACGAAGACTTCGAAGTCAGACCCAACCGAAAGGTCTTCCTGCGGTTCGAGCAGGGCGATAAACTCACCATCGTCCTGATCAGCACTCACAATAGTCCCGACCAAGCCGCCGTCAAACCAAGTCCCGACTTCTTCTTGGTCGTCAACATTGAGTTCCTGTTCTGTACCTTCGATCCTCATCTGCATGTCGTTGATGATATGCTCATTATCATCAATACCACCGACGTTAGCTCCCTCTTCGACGAAGCCGTAGACGCTCTCGGCTTCAACTTTTACGAGCAGCTCATCGTCTTCGGCCACGGTATCGGTCTCCGTGAGCGTGGCATCATCTAGATCGCCTTCATCGTCGATTGAGTCTGCTGGAGCAGTCATAATAGATGCCGGTGCATCCCAGATCTCTTGATGCTCAGTAATGCGGACGAACGTCGTGTCTAATTCGTCCTCAAGTTCTTCTTCATTAGCATCATACCCTTCCGCAATGCTCATTTCGTAGTCAGCTGGGTCAAGGAATGGACCCTGCGGAAGTTCCACGATCTGATCGTGGACAGTCGCTTCAGCGTCGCTATCTTTGATGTCCCAGGCACCGGATTCAGAAGGCTCAGAATATGTGTTGAACGTAAGAACGACATCTTCGTCGTCTTCATGTTCCTCGAGATTGCTGATTTCGACGATCATCTCGAAGGCGACATCTTCCTCGTCGCCAAGCTGTACATAGAGGTTGTCGTCATAGTTGTCGACATCGATGTCGACATGTGCAACGTTCCCACTCTGAACTTCGTAATCTCCTTCGACGAAGTTCACTTCACCTTCTGTAGGTTCTACCACTTCGATCTCCGCAGCATCGGAGGCAGTCGAGTCAGCGACATCGGCAGTGAACTCGTAGTCGCCGAGATCACTATCGTCGTCAAACTCGGCGGGCATGACGTCACCTTCCTTCACGTCCTGGAAGGTTACTGTATTCTCGTCATCATTTTCGTCGTCAGCATCGAAGATGTCCGATAGCGTATCGGCCTCGATAGCATCACCGTCGTACTCGCCGCTGATGTGGAGATCAACGGCTTCCCCACGGTTATCTTCGGCAAACGATAGGTCAACAATCGAGCCCTGTTCGACGGTTTCCGCGTCGAACTCTAGCTCGATATCCTGTTGCTCGACGAAGAACTCACCGTAGACTGCCTCCTCGTCAGTACCTGCCTGCAGGTAGTGGTAACCCGAGAACTCGTCGGTTTCGAAGGTTACCGTTCCTTCGTGGTCGGTTTGCAGCGTGTCAACTCGCTCGGAATCACCGATGACCCCTTCGCGGAGCTGCACGGGTTCACCAGGCTCGAAGCCACCGACTCGTGGCTCCTGTCCTTGCCATACGGTCCGATCATTGAGGACCGTCCGTGGGATTGCATCGTCCGGAACGTCGAGTGTCACCTGCGCTTGGTCGGTTACAGGCGTCGGGAAGTCTTCACCGGCCTGCAGAATGGGCGAACCGTACGGCTCCCCATCGAAGTGAAGCATCGCGATGACGTCAGTATCTTCAGCAAGCGGGTCAATCTCTACCTCGACGCCGGATTCAGCACCATTCAGTGTCTCGGAGCTGCCGAGTACCGCTCGGTCTTCAGCAGCCTCGTGAATGACAATCTGGTAACCGTTTGCCGGATCGAGATTACTGGAGCTAACGGTCACAACATCTCCAGTGACTTCTTCGTTGTCAGCGTCCTCGATTGACACAGCCGCATCGTAGACAGTCGCTGTGTCAGCGGTGACAATGTTATCCAGAGTATCCGAAGAGACGATACCAGTATCGGAAGTGTCACTACTCAATTCATCAATGGCGTGAACTGTGTGTTCACCGGGTTCCCCTCCACGATCGTCAACCGGAATGTTGACGTACTGTTCTTCGTTCGCACCGTCAGCCGTACCTGCGACAACCGTATCGACGCCGTCCTCATACGTCAGTACAAGGGTGGCTTCGGCACTACCTGCCGTATTCACGTAGACCTCTTCATCATTCTCATTGAGCGCCTGATTGTCGAACTCAACGAAGGTCTCTGAGAGTGTAGCAGTATCTGTAATATCACTCAGCTCTCCGTCGCTGAGTTCCTGAATGACGTCTCCAGCACTGCCGTCATCTTCCGCTATATGCAGTTGAGCATAGACATCAGTGAATCCTGGATCAAGTGCCTCATCCAGTTCCACAGCAACCTCTTCATCACCGGTTGTTGGGTCGCTGGTTCCGAGGGTTGTATCGTCACCAGCATCAGAAACCGTCACAACGTACTCGTCATCGGGAGCGAGGTTCGCGTTGACTGTGACTGTATCGTCATCAGGTACCTGATCGTCTATCGACAGTTCGGCATCGTAGATTGTCGCAGTCGAGTCAGCTATAACCGCCTTTGCAGTCTGTTCAGGAAGGGGCTTATCATACTCAAAGTTCTCAACATCATATGGAATAATATGAATTGTGTGTTCACCGGGTGAGTCTACGTACGAATAGAGCTCTACGGAGTCGATGCTGCCAGGAGAAGCATCACCGTCATCGACGACAATTTGCTCGCCAGTACTGTCGTCAGTTACCAAATAGTAGCCGAACAAGCCAACATCTTCTTCAAGATACTGGCCAGTAGAGAGAATCTCATTTCCGTTCTCAGCGTCGAAGCTCTGTGGTTCGAGCTCAATATCAGCTTCTCGGATGTGATCTTGCCAGACCAGTGGTGCGTCATCCGATGCGATTGCGCTATCAAGTGTTGCAGTCGATATGGGGTCCGTACTGTCTTGATAGTCACCACTCACTGCGCTGGTCGGAACTGCATATACCGTGAACGCACCCGTCACATCACCATCAATTTCACGAGTTATCGTTGCTGTATCGTCATCCTCATTAATTTCAGTTATTCCGCGGAGGAACTGACCACCCTCTCCAAAGTCGGTTTCCAGCATGAGCGTGGCGTCCCCATCAACATCGATATTGGTGATTTCGATATCCTCAACCACACTGTCTTCCGTATCACCGACCTGTGCTTCAAACGTAAGTGTGCCCTCTGTAGCATCGCCCTCCGCCACAACTACTGCCGTATCAGCGTCGAGCGCATCGTCGGCAACCGTTTCGGTTACCTCATCGCCAACGCTCAGATCTGCGGCACCGGCAGTATCGTCATCAAAGACGTGAGCAGTGTAGGCCCCGTGAAGACCATCCGGATGGCCCCATTCGAGGCCAACATTGATGATCTCGTCAACATCGTTCGCATCTTCATCAATCGCCGCTACTGTCGTGGTATCCTCGTTCAGAGGATCATCATATGTCAGTACAACTGTTGCGTCTCCATCGGTCTCGACGCCGACGTCCACGGAGTCATCCTGTGCAAGTTCTTGGTTGTCGAACTGCACGGTCGCGTCCGTCGCCGCCGTCGCCACCGCCGCCCCCGGAAGGGTAGCGGTCATGGCGACCATCGAAAGTACCATGATCGCGGCCAGGAACACCGCACGTCCTGCCTCGCGATATGATCGTCTGTTTCGTGTCATATTGTAATCTGTTGTCGGTTGGTGGCAGCGGATCGCTCCCTCCGACCGATTCCGGCAAGGTATGCGACACCGACTACCACGGGTAGGGGTTGCAATCAAACGGTAAGTTTGCTATAAGTAATAATTTACGGTGTTATTGTTCTTCACAGAGTTACAAAACCCGTAGGAACCCTGAGGCGGTTTTATTCAATCGTTCGAAAGGGGCACCAATGAATGTTGAAAAATAACACAAAGATTAGCCTACGTCCGATCATCTAAACAATCAGGGGAATTGCCCCACGAAACTGTCGGCACTGTGTAGCTGGCGTCGCCAAAAAAGTCCGCGCGATGCGGAAAGGGGGAACTCGACTCAGTTAGTCGAGTTTAGTTGTTGCGGCGTCGTGCGAGGAGTGCTGCGCCGAGCAGCGAGACGAGGGCGACCAGCAGGCCGAAGCCGGGCTGGTCGTCATCGTCTTCTGGCTCGCCGTCATCGTCGCCGTTCTGCTCGTCGCCGTTCTGCTCGTCACCGTTCTGTTCGTCGCCGTTCTGCTCGTCACCGTTCTGTTCGTCGCCGTTCTGCTCGTCACCGTTCTCATCGTCTTCGACGACGATGGTCAGGGTAGCCTCGTCAGAGGCGTCGAGGAGCGTGACTTCCAGATCGTGGTCGCCCTCAGGGAAGTCTTCCTCGTTGGTGTCGAGCGTGAAGGTGACATCGTCACTGTTGCCCGCGTCAGCGGTCACAGTGGCGCTATCGACCTCGTCGTCGTTGAGGAACAGCGTGACCTCGTCGTCATCGAGGCCGTCCGCACCTGCGACGGCGGAGACGTCGATGTCGACGGAGTCACCCTGATCGACTTCGTAGGTGTCCTGACCGAAGTCAACGGACAGCTCGAAGTCATCCTCGTCGGGGTCGACGAGTGTGGAGTCGAGTTCGTGCTGGTTGTCGCCATCGTTGGCGTCAGTGGCGCGGAGCGTGAACTCCGTTCCACTGGATTCCTCGCTGAAGTCGTAGGTGGCGGTGAACGTACCGTCATCTTCGACCTCAACGGTGGTGCGGTCGACGAACACACCGGGCGCGCGTGCTCGGGTGTCGACTTCCGTACCGGGTGCGACGTTCGTCGTACCCATCACGTCAGCGTTAGCGACGGTTGGGACTTCAGATGCGCTCTCGTCCCACTCGATGTCGCGTTCGTCGTAGTCGAACTCGCCTTCAGCGGTTTCTTCAGCATCCTCGTCCTCGATGAACGGATTGTCTTCACCGATCGTGAAGGTGACATCGTATCCGGCGTCAGTCTCGAAGTCACCGTTATCCGATTCGAGGAGGATGATAGCCTGCTCCCCGTCGTTGCTGAGGGTGTAGACATTCAGCTCACCGTCGTCGAAGCTCCACGTCTGAGCATCGACGTTCGGACGTTCGTCCTGTGCCTCAACTTCGAGATTGATGTCGCTATCGAAGTTCAGGTCACCACCCTCGATATCAGTACTATCGAGGTACTCAGTATCAGGGAGGAACGAGGTCGTCCCCGTGGCCTCCAGACTGGTTACGATCTTATCCTCTTCAGCGACCGTGTCGGTCTGGCTCAGGATGTCGAGCAGTTCGTCATCCTCAGCAGCGTCGAACAGGTCATCAGCATCGTTGTCGGACGGTGCGGTCCACGTCGTCAGGTCTTCACCGATCGGCGTTCGGTCGGTGAGTGTCAGGAAGGACGTGTCGAACTCGTTGTCGACTTCCGCACCGATGACGTTGTCGTCGTCATCTTCGAGCACGGACCAGTCGTCACCGATGCTCAGTTCGTAGTCGGTTGCGGCAAGCGGCGCTTCATCGATCGTGCCACCTGCTGCTTCTAGATCGTCCGCGATCGCAACGTCGACATCGTCGGAGTTGTCTCCAACGATGTACCAGCTGCCTTCATCGTCCGGATCAGATGCCGTGTTGTAGCCGACGGTGACTTCGTCGTCCTCGTCGATATCATTGAGGCCGCTGATTTCCAGAACGTTCTCCCAGTTGACTTCCTCTGCGTCACCGACGGTGACGAAGACGTTGTCCTGGTCGTAGTTCTCAGCAACGAAGCTGAATTCTGCGTTGTCACCGAGCTCGGACGTGAAGTCGCCCGCGGTGAAGCGGACGTCAGCGTCCACAGGCTCGGTCACTTCGATCTCGGCGGAGTCGGATGCGGTCGTGTCGTCAACTTCGAGCGTGAAGTCGTAGTCACCGACATCCTGGTCGTCGAAGTCGAAGGTTTCGCCAGCAGCGTCGAAGTCCTCAATGATGACCGTTTCATCATCGTCGGTCTCCGAGTAGTTGTTAACGATGTCTTCGAGAGTGTCCTCGTCGAGGGCTTCCTCGTCGAGTTCACCGGAGACGACGACATCGACGAGGTCACCGCGGTTGTCCTCTTCGATCACGAGGTCAACCTGGGTATCCTCGGCGTCATCGCCGTCGAATGGGACCGCGTCGTCCTCGAACTCGAAGTCGATCTCCTGTTCGTCAACGAAGAACTGGTCCTGGTTCTCATCAGCAGTCTGCGTGCCTTCCTGCAGGTAGTAGTACCCCGAGAGGTCATCGGTATCGAAGGTCACTACACCGTCGGACGCACGCAGCGTGTCGATTCGTTCGGAGTCGTCGTCACCGGTCAGACCCTCTCGGAGCTGGACCGGACCGCTACCGTCGTTGTCCTGACGGACATCGAACACTTCGACAGTCTGGCCTTGCCAGATGTCAGTCTGTCCGAGCTGGCCGAAGGCGACGGAGATGTCACCGCCAGCCTCTCGGACGGTTGCGAGATCGTCGTCGATAACCTCACCGGCAGTTTCGGCGGAGACTGCGTCTCCAATACCGTACTCGCCACTGAGGCCGTCGTTAGCGATCAGGTGAGCAGTGTGCTCACCGGGGAAGCCACCGTCATCCTCGATGCTGACAGGAACAGCCTCGCTGTCGAGGTTGTCCGCGCTAGCCAGGCCAGCGATGATCAGTTCGCCATCGTCCTCGTACGTAACGACAACGACGGATTCCTGATCACTACTGACATCTGCGACGGTAACCGTACCGTCAGCAGCGAGGTTCTGGTTGTTGAACGTCAGTTCACCAGTGTACACGGGGTCCGCAACTTCGTATCCATCCTGACCGTCAGCGAACGGGCTCACCTGAGCAGTACCACCGAGGTCACCGCCGTCCTCGTGGAGGCTCAACGTGAACGTGGGTGTGCTAACGTCAGGGTTGGTGACATCCTGGATGTTGATATCCACGCTGTCTTCGTCGGTTACGTCCGTCCCGAACTCAATGTCCTCGCCGGAGCCGAGTTCGATCAGGAGTTCAGAGGCCGTGAGGTCACCTTCAGCGGTGGCCTCACCGTCACCTGACGCAGTATAAAGATCATCAACCTCGTAGTTATCGCCGTCGACACTAACGTCGTTGATGTTAACTTCGTCAAATGCGACCGATTCGTCGCCGAAGTCGGCGAGGATGTACTGTGCTGCCTCGCCGCCGTCAGTACTGACGATATCAAAGGTCACATCGTAGGTCGCCTGAGTGTTGGAGTCCTGTGGGTTCGGGTTATCAACGGTTACGTCGATATCGGACTCAGGCTCTTCGACAAGTTCGAAGTTCTGAGTATCGTCCTGACCCTCAACGTTAACAATCTCAGTACTAGACTGGAATCCGTCTGCGTTGGCGGTCACATCAGCTGCGTCAGCAGTGATGGGGCCGAGGTCGGAGACTTCGATACTGTAAAGACCATCTGTGCCGGTCGTGTCTGTAAGGGTACCCTCTTCATCGAAGGAAACGTCAGCACCATCAATGGCGGTCGAACCATCATCTTCAGTCACTTCGCCGCCGAGTGTGACTGACTCAATCGGGTATGGATCAGCTTCAATGATGTTGTCCACACCGGCAACAGTAGCATCGGCAGTGACGTCTACCGTACCGACATCACCGGTTGCGTCGGGGTTGGCAATGGCACTGACCTGAAGGTCGATGGAATCATCTGCACTGACTCCTGGATCGCTGTCTACATTGATGGTGAGAGTATTGTCATCAGAAGTGAGGGAGAAGTCCCCCTCATCATTCAGTACTGTTTCATCGGGTCCCTCACCGATGGTGAGAGATAGGTCACTCTCTGTGACCCCTGAAGCAACAGTAAGACCATCATCATAATCAACAGTCAACTCGTTGAGACTGTCTCCAGCGAGTTCGTCGTCAGACTGTGCTGTCCAACTAACTGTATGCTGTACACCGTCTGCTCCGATAAACGAATTATCGGAGGTAATCTCGGCATCTGCATCCGAGGTCGCAACGACCGCACCCGGGAGGGTAGCGGTCATGGCGACCATCGAAAGTACCATGATCGCGGCCAGGAACACTGCGCGTCCTGCCTCACGATATGATTTCGTGTCGTTTGTCATATGTTATGTTTATCTCGTTGTCTTCATCGGTAACAGGAGCTTTCTCACCGCAGGCACGCGATATGCCTGTAAGGTATTACTCACTTCTGCACCATGGGTAGGGGCATCATAAACACAGGATTCCATATACTTAAAGCTGGGTGGTACTGTTAGATATTCTTAGTGTTCGGTTTCCGGATAGTACTTGGATCATAATCACAGGAGGGCGACCCAATGGCGACTCTCCATGGGAGGTGTGCACACTCCTCTCAAACGGAGACTACTACCACATCGTGGACAGGAGTAGTATAAAAAAGGATCCTATTGCAAGCGCGCTGGTTCCTCACCCGCGAGTGGAGCTGTCGCTCACCGAGGTAGCACACGAAAGAAAGAATCCGCGCGATGCGGAAAGGGGAACTCGACTTAGTTAGTCGAGTTTAGTTGTTACGGCGTGCGAGGAGTGCTGCACCGAGCAGCGAGAGGACAGCGACCATCAGGCCGAAGCCGGGCTGATCGTCGTCATCCGTGGGTTCCTCGTCATCGTCGCCGTTCTCGTCGGTTTCACCGTTCTCGTCAGTTTCACCGTTCTCGTCAGTCTCGCCGTTCTCGTCAGCCTCACCGTTCTCGTCCACGTCACCCTCAACCGTCAGGGTCGCGGAGTCGGAGGCGTCGAGCAGCTCGACGTCGAGATCGTGGTCGTCAACGGGGTAGTCGTCCTCGTTGGTTTCGATGGTGAAGACCACGCTGTCGTGGTCGGAGTCACCAGCGTCGACCGTGACGGTCGTGCTGTCGAGCTCGTCACCGTTCAGGAGGAGGGTAACGGTCTCCTCGTCAAGGTCCTCTGCACCGGCGTCGACTTCGATGCCGACGTCGACGGAGTCGCCCTGATCAACCGTGTAGGTTGCCTGGTCGAACGCAACGGAGAGTTCGTCCTCTTCGTCGTCGTCAGCGTCAGCGTCGACGAGGACGGAGTCCTGCTCAACCTGGTTGTCGCCATAGTTTGCGTCAGTTGCACGGAGCGTGAACTCCGTACCGGACTCTTCACCACTGAAGTCGTAGGTGGCGGTGAACGTACCGCCCTCTGCGACCTCAACGGTGGTACGGTCGACGAACACACCGGGCGCGCGTGCTCGGGTGTTGATCTCCGTACCGGGTGCGACGTTCGTCGTACCCGTCACGTCTGCGTCAGCAACGTTGGGGACCTCTGCAACGCTGTCGTCCCAGTCGATGTCGCGCTCTTCAAGGTCGAAGTCGCCTTCAGCGACTTCTTCGTCATCCTCGTCGGCGATGAACACGTTGCCCTCACCGATCGTGAAGGTGACATCGTAGGTACTGCCAGCCTCGATATCTTCAGCCGTGTTCTCGAGGCCTTCGTCGATGTGGAAGATGACCTGCTCGTCATCGACCACTAGCACAGTGATATCGTTTTCATCAACGGTGAACTCTTCATCGGCAACGTTCGGTCGGTCGTCCTGATCTTCGAGGTCAACCGTGATGTCTGCACCGGCAGCGAAGCCGTCCTCCGCACTGATGAAGGAGCTGACACCCGTCGCGTCCATGCTGACGACGATGTTGTCGTTCTCGGCGATGGAGTCAGTCTGGGTCAGCACGTCGAACAGTTCGTCATCGTCAGCAGCGTCGGCGAGGTCGCCCGCATCGTCATCGGACGGTGCGGTCCACGTCGCCAGTTCGTCACCAATCGGCGTTCGGTCGGTCAGGGTGAGGAACGACGTATCGAACTCGGTGTCGGTATCGACACTCTCGATGTCGCCTTCATCCATCTCGACAGTGAAACCGTCAGCGATGCTCAGCTCGTAGTCGGTTGCTGCCAGCGGGAGATCGTCACCAGTGATGGCGCTATCGAGATCGTTGTCGACTGTGACAGTAGCGTCACTGTCACCGACGACTTCCCAGCCGGCGTTAGTGTCACTGGCGGTGTTGTACGCGACAGTGATCTCTTCGTCATCCTCGTCGACATCCGAAATGTCGATTTGGAGGATGTGCTGGAAGTTGACTTCGTCGAGGTCACCAACGCTCACGTAGATCTCGTCGTGATCGTAGTCCTCTGCAACGAAGCTGAACTCAGCGTCGTCACCGAGCTCGGACGTGAAGTCGCCCGCGGTGAAGCGGACGTCAGCGTCCACAGGCTCGGTCACTTCGATCTCAGCCGTGTCGGTTGCGGTCGTGTCAGTCACTTCGAGCGTGAACTCGTAGTCACCGAGGTCCTGACCGTCGAAGTCAGACGTGACACTCTCGGTTCCGTCGTTGAAGGTGATGATCGCGCTGTCGTCATCTTCGGTGTCCGCATCGTCGAAGATCTCGCTCAGCGTGTCATCATCGAGAGCCTCACCGTCCAGCTCGCCTGTGACGAGCACTTCGAGGTCGTCCTGGCCGTAGTCATCTGCACGGTTGTCCTCTTCAATTTCGAGTTCGACTGTGGTGTCGTCCTCAGCGTTGGCGACAGTACCCGAGCTGAACTCGAAGTCGATCTCTTGCTCCTCAACGAAGAATTCACCGTACTGGGTTCCGCTGGAGCCCTCTTGCAGGTAGTAGTAACCCGAGAGGTCGTCGGTCTCGAAGGTTACTTCGCCACCGGTGGCACGGAGCGTGTCAATTCGCTCGGAGTCACCCTTCAGGCCTTCACGGAGCTGGACTGGTCCATCTCCACCGCTACGAAGACCCTCAACGTGGACAGTCTGGCCTTGCCAGATGTCAGCACCATCCAACGCAGTAGCATCGGCATTCAAATCAAACGATACGTCGTGATCATCATTGTCCGCCGCAACGGAGCCGGGGAATACCGCGGCACCTGCGAAGACGGACAGAATCATAAGCGCGGCGAGGAACACTGCACGTCCCTTGTCGCGATATGAATTATTTCCTGTCATAGTTTGTTATCTCTGTATCGGTTTCAGCACCTTTCTCCTGGGCGGCGTCACGCCGACCCGTGATACTCGATACTGGCACCATGGTAGGGGTACATTACAACACAAGCAGATGGGGTTATAAGTGCTTTGTGGTGGGGTTAGGTGCGTGTTACTACGTGTCAAGAGGAGTATCAGGCCGGGTAACGGCAGATTAGAATTTCAACCTGGCAATAGAATCGACGTATTTGGTATATAAACGAAACCACCACCAGTACGGCGACGGAGCACCCAAAGCGGCGATCTACACGCTGGTTTCTACATCCGAACTGGCGGGTCGTGTCGACTTGTGGGGGTCAGTACCCGCCAGGGCTCGAACCGCTCGGCGGAGCCGGCGGGACCAGAACGGTTCCCAGGCCGTGGAGTCCGCACTCATCGGGGATGCGGGACGCTATCTCGCCCTGAAGAATGCAAAAACGACCAGCCCGCCGACTGCTACTCGCCGCCGACGCTGTTGAGCGCGCTGTTCAGCTCGAAGAGCTCCCGAACGATATCTGCAACCCGATACCGACGCGGGGACGTCTCTGGTCGATCAGTTCGACGTCGAGCAACAGGTCCGTGTAGTTGCCGGCAGTCTGGCGAGTGACGCCGGCGTGCTCGGTCTTGTTGAACTCGCGGTTTCGGGGTAGGTCGAGCAACTCGAACGATGGGTGCGGACACTGGCCGTCGAGGAGGAGTATGACCGACTCAGAGCTGCGTGATCAGGGCGGGAGATGCCGATCGTACACGTTTCGTCGGTGGCCGACCGCTTCGACAATCAGAACGTCGTCGTCACGATCCCACGTGATGATCGCCCGATAGTCGCCAGCGCGAAGTTTGTAGTACGGGTAGCCGGAGAGGCGCTCAAGCCGATGTTCCGTCCATTCAGTCGCCTCGTCGATCTTGTTCATCACGCGATCGGCGACGTGCGGATCGAGCGCTTCGAGCTGTTCGATCGCCTGTTCGGTGTATTCGACACTACTCATCGAGGCCGAGGCGCTCACGGACGTCGTCGGCCGAGTGCGTTTCTCCACGCTCTCGCTGCTCGCGGCTGTCTTCGAGCGCGTCGAGCACCTCCTCGGAGAGCCGCTCCGGCGGGTCGATCCAGTCCCGGAGCGCATCGCGGATCGCCTCCGACCGTGAGGTATAGCCACGACGCTCGTACTCCTTGTCGATCGCTTCGAGAAGCTGATCGGGAACACGTACGTCGATCTTGGACGTACCGTTGCCCTCCCCGGCGTCGTTAGTGTCAGTACTCATTATTGTGTGAGACGCCTGTCTCACAGATAAGTGTTTCCTGCATCGGCAACGGTGTTACGATTCGGAGAGTGGATCACTCGCCGCCGACAGCGTTGAGCGCGCTGTTCAACTCGAAGAGCTCCCGGACGACCGCGCTGCCTGCGACCCGGTACCGGCGTGGGGACGTGTTCGGTCGATCAGTTCGACGTCAAGTACTAAGCATTCAGCTGCCCCCACGCGCGAATATCGACCATGGCTGGCCACATGGCACTTTATCCACCTGGGGGGCGATCACCCACTATGGCCGGAATCGAACTCGTCGACGGCGAACTCGTCGTCGACCGGGCACCGAACGAACTCGACACACTGGCGATCGCGTTCACCCGGATTCTCGACGACCTCGGCATCGACCACGTCTACGTCGCGGGCTATCTGGCGATCCTGACCGGGCGTTCGCGCTCAACCGAGGATATCGACGTGTTGCTCGAACCGCTCGGCGAAGCCGAGAGCAAGCGACTGGCTGAGCGGCTGAAACGCGAGGGGATGTGGGGGCCAGCGATGCCGCTTGACGATCTGCATATGATGTTGAGCGACGGGGACAACATCTGGGTCGCGCCGGACGAACAGGTGATCCCACATATCGAGGCGAAGTTCGTCGACGACGAGGCGGATCGGGCATCACTCGACCAGGCGATCACGGCCCGAGTTGGCGACGCCGAACTGCCGGTTGGACCACTCGAACTGCAGATCCCATACAAGCTCTACCTCGGAACACGCACAGACATCGAGGATGCGGCCCACCTGCTGGCGCTGTTCGAGGAAAGTCTTAGGACGGATGAACTCGAACAATGGGTACGGACACTGGCTGTCGAGGACGAGTATGACCGACTCAGATCTTCGTGATCAACTGGACGAGAAACACGAGCGTAACCGGGAGCTCCGGCTCGACGCGATTCGTCGGTGGGTGGAGTTTATTGAGGAACAGCCACCGGAGGTGTGGGGGCCACAGCAGAACAGACTGATCGAGTCCCAGCTACAGTCCGCCCGCGAGTCCGGCCTCGACGCCGAGCATTACCGACGTGTCAAAGAGGCAGGCAACGACGGCGGGGAGTGACATCCCCCCACGGCTTTCGCCGTGGACTCTCTCCGTCAATCGCTGTAGTGACGCCATCGGCACATCTATTGGTGTGTGGGTTGTACACTGAACCAGCGGACATGTCCGGGAACACCGAACGCGACGAACGTGGACAGTTCGAGTCCGAACTGGAACCCGAGGACATCATGAGCTACTTCGCCGAGGGGCGTCCATTTCACACCGCCCAGGAGGTGGCTGACCGGTTCGATATCGACCGGTCAACTGCGTACCGACGGCTGAGTCGGCTGGACAACGACGGGCATCTGGAGAAGGTTTCACTCGGCAGTCGGACGGTTGTCTGGTGGTACACGGCAGACACGGCCACAGCGCCCGATGAGGTCGAGTCCGATGACCCGCTCTTCGCTGCTCCGACGTTCACGGTTGACGACCCCGTTGATGAAGACGAGATCGACGATGTTCTCTACGGCGAGATCGAGGGATGAGTGGGCCAGGAACCACGCCGCTGTTCGTCGATACTGGCGCGTTTTTCGCACACGTCGTGCAAAACTCTCCTCGGCACGACCGCGCTCGTGCGGTGATGGACGCGATTCGGGCCGGAGAGCTCCGATTTCGGCCGATATATACGACAGGATATGTCCTCAGCGAACTGACGACGCTACTCTTGCGGAAGAAGAGCCATGAGAAGGCCATGGATACGTTACAGCGCGTCCGGGAGTCACCAGTGGTGACTGTTCTTCATCCCGACGCGACTCAATTCGACGCGGTCTGTAGCGAATTTGGCCGCTTTGATGACCAGCAAATCTCGTTCGTGGACCATACGACTGGGGTGCTTGCAGGCGACGTTGACGCAGAACACATCTTCGCGTTTGACAGCGATTTTCGGACGCTTGGGTTTTCACTCGTCCCGGATGACATCGATCTCCCGGAACAGTGATACACGACGGGTCGTCGTTCGACGAAGACGGTGTCACAGTGGAGATCCTCCACGCCCCGATCTACAGGCGGAAGGGGCCGAAGTAGTTGACCGTGGAACAACCTCAGGAACTGTAGGGGACCACAGCAGAACAGACTGGTCAACTCACACGCGAGTCCGGCCTCGACGCCGAGCACTACCGGCGTGTCAAAGAGGCAGGCAACGACGGCGGGGAGTGAGTCACGCCCGTGCAAGCGATGCCGGGACGATCTCGCTGGACGAGATGCGATCCCAGACGACGATCGCGGAGGGCAACACGAGCACCGAGCTCAGCCACGCGTAGAAGACACCCAGTGCGAGCAACAGGCCAAACTCCATGATCAGCGGGATCAACGCCACGTAGAGGATGCCGAGCCCACTCACCGTCGTCAGCATGCTCCCGGTGAGCGCGCCACCGGTCCCGCGAACCGTCGTCCCGAGGGCGTCCTGCACGCTTTTCCCGCCCTCGAACTCGTCGACAAAGCGGTGCATGAAGTGGACGGTGTAATCGACGCCGAGCCCGATCGACACCGAGAGGATCGGCGCGTTGATCGGGGAGAGTGGGATATCGAACAGCCGCATCGATCCGGCCAGCAACGCCACGGCAAGCAACACCGGAACGAGATTGAGCACGCCGTAGACGGCGCGGCCTTCGAGCCACCAGTACGAGAGCACCAGAAAGACCATCGTGAGGACGAACGCGACGAGCAGGCTGTTCACCGACGCCTCTGTCGTTTCGTCGATGATCGACTCGAAGATGACGAGCTGGCCGGTCGCCGTCGCATCGAGACGCATATCTTCCGCGAGTGCGCGGGCCGCAGCCACCGCCTCGTCCTGTTCGGCATCGACGTCGACCTGCACGTCGACGATCGCGCCGGTGCGGTCGGTCGTCAGTCGATCCTGCGCACGGTCGCCCGCGGGCGAGTCGAACAGCTCATCGTACACCACGTCGACATCCCGGTCCGGGATCCCGTCACCGGAGGAGTCGTACCGTTCGACGGTTCGGGCGAACTCGGGATCCGCCGCTTCGTGGGACTCGATCACGCCGAGGATCGACTCGGCGTCAGCCTGCCGCCCATCCGCCTCGAAGGCCTCGTCGGGGTCATCGAGCGCGCGATCGATCTCCGTGAGGCCGCGATCCGACCGCAACTCACTGTCGTCAATATAGATCGTCACCGACCCCTCGAACCCCTGCTCGAAGTCCTCTTCGAGATAGGTGAGCACCTGTATGAACGTGTACTCGCCCGGCTGGAGCGGTCCGGGCAGCGACTCGTACTGCTCGATCCGATCCTCGTCGGGGAAGAAGGCCTCCTCGTCGAACTCGGTATCGACGCCGGTCCCGTACGCCGTTGCCCCGACACCGAGTGCCAGCACTGCGACGAGAAAGATCACCGGCGCGACTTTCGAGATCGACACACCGACGGTGAGCACTCGCCCCAGCGCGGAGTCTTCGTTTCCGAGCGGGCTCGTTCCGAACTCGGGGAATCGCGTTCCCTCGCGAAGCGTGTCAAAGCCCACCTTCCCGGCGGGGAGGAAGATCCCGAAGATGAGAAACGTGAAGATGATCCCGGCAGTACCGACGATCCCGAAGTCCCGGGTGACATCGCTGATGAGGTTCGCCATCAGGCTGAACACGGTCGTCAGCGTGACGATCAGGAGCGCAATGAGAAGCTGCTGGGTGGTAATCCGCATCGACTCCGTGATCTGTTTACCAAGCTCCCGTTCCTCCCGATAGCGATTGATGATGTGGATGCCAAAGTCGATCCCGACGGCGAGCAACAGCGCGAAGACGGTGATCAGTTGATCCGAAAAGGGGATGTCGGCGAGCGTCATGAAGCCGAACGTCCAGATAAACGTCAGAACGAGGGAGACGAGCCCCAGCATGAGATCGATCGGATCCCGGTACGCAACCGCCAGGAAGAAGATGATCAGGACGACCGCGGCGGGGAAGACGACGATCGCCGTGTCACCGAGCAGCTGGAGCGTCTCCTCTTCGATGATCGCATCGCCGAAGACGACGACGTTCTCGCCAGTCTCGTAGCCGTCAATATCGTTTGCGATCTCCTGGGTCTGGAACTGAAGGTCGGCCGTATCACTCGTCTCCGCGTTCGGCGGCGTATCGTACGTGATCGCCACCTGCGCCACTGACGCCGATCCCGACTCCGGTTTGAAGTCCGTGCTAACGGGCAGTCCAGCGGTCTCGTCGGCGTCCGCGATCGCCTGCTCGAGCTGGCGCTGTGGCGTGCGCTCGATCGTCCGATACTGCTCTTCGGCTGTCGTCGCCTCGGGATCGATCTGTTCTGCGACAAGCGAGGCCGGACTCGTCGAGGACTCGACGCGCAACCGGTCTTCCGTCTCGATACGATCCTGGAACGTCAACATCCGCAACAGCGATTGTTTCGACAGGACGTTCCGATCATCTTCCACGAACAGCTGTGCGGTTGTCCCCCCGGTGTCCCGTCCCTCGTCCCGGAACTCCTCCTGGATCTCGTCGAAGGCCTCCTGTGCGTCGGACCCCTCGGTGAACTGATCGGCACCGGCCTCTTCTTCGCCATCACTGAGGGCGATCGCTCCCAGGAAGCCGGCGGTAATCACGAGGAACACGAAGACGACTGTCCACGGCCGGGCGGTGATCGCCGTATTCACCCACCGTGTGAGACGATTGTCCTCCTCGGGTCCGTCAGTGGCTGCGTCACTCATTCGCTGGTTGCTCGCCGTCGCCACCACAGTCCAGCGATGCCGATGGCAGCAACGACACCGCCGAGCGGGAACAGCAGACTGAGCAGCCCACCGTCGTCATCGTCTACCCCCTCTTCGACATCGACAGGCAACTGATACGTGTCGGAGATTTCAGTATCACCGCGCTCGGTATCGTACTGGAAATCGAGTTCGACCGGATACGTCTGGACCGTGGCGTCGTCCGCCGCGGCCACATCGAATCGGATCTCGGCGGATTCATCCGGAGCAAGCGAGGGGACGAACGCCTCGTCGTCCTCACTTGCCAGTGGACTATCCGTGTACAGGGCAGCATCGATGTTCGAGAGCGTCTCGGGGCGCTGGTTCGTGATCTCGACGATCAGGTCGGCAGTTTCACCCTGTCGCACTGTCGTCTCGACGCCATCCAGCGAGAACTCGTCGGTTCGGGGATCGACCACGACACGCTGGGAGATCGGGCCATCCTGTGCGGTCGATCGGTCCCCGGAGCCGTATTCGACTGTGAACTGCAATTGGCGCGGTCCTTCATCGGCCTGCCCGCTCACATCGGTCGGATATCTGAACGACGTCGTCTCTCCGGCGTCCAGTTCTGGCAGTGCGTACCGCGTATCCTCGATGAACAGCGACTCGCTCTGGGGCTCGGCGATCAGTACTGCGTCGTCAACGCTCCGTGGCCCCTCGTTCGTAATCTCGCCGGTAACCTCGCCGTCGTAGCCGACCGACAGCGTATCCTCCAGGTTATCGATAGCGAACCGCTGTTCGGCTGCCGGAGCGAGACTGGCCGTTTCGGTCCCGGCCTGTCGTTCGATCCCGGCGTCATCTCGATAGCTGAGGTCGAGCTGGATGGGCTTTGCACCCTCACTCGTCGTCTGCGGGATCTCCACGTCAACCGTCACCGATGCCGAATCGTTCGCGTCGAGATCGCCGAGGAGTTCCTCGGCGGTGCCGCCGTCAACGACGACGCCGCCGCCACCGCTGATCGTTGCCTGCGTCGCGTTTGCGGCCTGGGCACCGACGTTTTCGACAGTGAGTGTTGCTGGGCCATCCCCACCAGGCTGGACATCCGTGTCAACAGCAGAGATAGCAAACCGTGGCTCGTCGGGAACGACGATCGTGAGAGTGAACCGATCACTGTCGGTCCTGTCCCAGCGCGATCCGGTGTTGTCCGACACCTGCCACGTGTAGGCATAGTCGGCTTCGACAGTGATCTCGTACTCACCCGGGTCGAGATCCTCGGGCGCTTCGATGCGCTGTGTCGCGCTGATGCTCTGGCCCTCGGGTAACGAACCCACTGAGGACTGGCCCGACTTCACGTCAAACGGCCCCTCATCAACGACCTCGACGGAGAGGCCACGAGCGGTTGTCACGCGCTCGCTCTGGGTGCCAGTATCAAGTTCGCCCTGATTCTGTAGCTGTATCTCGATGGATTCCTCGGTGCCAGCGTTGAGCTCCGGCTCGGGCAGGAAGGCGTCGAGGTCGGGCTCGCCCCGCGTCAGCTCGCCGGACGACGAACCGAACTCGTCCTCCTGAGCGAGGACGACCGGCACGGTAAGGGCAGCGGCCAGAATGAGAACCAGCGCGGCGACCACGACGACGAGTCGCTGACCCTCTGTCACTGCAACCACCTGCCGATTCGTCGATCAGCGTAACCCGTCGGGTCCGAACCCGCAGTATCGCTCATACCCACCTGTTTGATACCTGAGTCTTAAGCATTGTGATTGAACGTTCAATCACATTGTTTATCGCCCCCGGCATCGAACTGGGAGTATGCAACACCGGGGAGACACCTGCCGAGATGTCGGTTGTGCATCTAGCGAGAGAGAGCCAGCACCGACCCAGAGTAAACGACCGTGACCATGTCTGAAGACCCGTTTGCGGACACGGAAACGACCCAGGAAGAGATCCTTGCGGCAACCTACAGAGCACTGTGTACCGAGGGCTATGCCGATATCACCATCAAATCGATCGGTGAGCAGTTCGAGAAGAGTCCATCACTCATCTACCGCCACTACGAGGGAAAAGACGACCTCGTGCGTAGCTGTCTGGAGTATCTACTGGAGGGCTTCGAGAGTCAACATACCAGTGGAGAATTCGAAAAGCCCAGAGAGGAACTCGATGAGTTCGTCACGTCCATGACTGCAACCGACCTTGACGACGAAGAGCGCCAGTTCATGGCGACACTCGTCGCCCTCCGGGCACGGGGTGTTACCGACGAGGAGTACCGACAGCTGTTCACACGTAGTGATGCGATCCTGAAATCGCATCTCGTGTCGATTATCGAGTCGGGAATCGACACGGGCGAGTTCCAGCAGTGCACTCCCGAAAGCGTCGCCGAAACACTCCTTGCTATTCTCTCGGGGGTCTCGACCAGACAGGCCACATCTATGTCCGATGAGTGGGTCACCGGTGTCCGCTCGGAGGTCAACGAGTACCTGAAACTGCGTGTCTACGCCGAGTGAACTACCCGACCCTACTCAGCCACTGGTGCGGCTTCGTGTCAGTTCTCATTATTGTGTGAGACGACTGTCTCACAAAAATCGTTTCCTGTGTCGAACCGCCTACTGGAGAAGTCAGTACTCGCAAAGATGTACGTGTCTCGTGTACTCAACGGATAGAGATCTCACAGACCGAATTCACTCCAGTACACCGCGCTCCGACAGGTGCGTCCGCACCGCGATCAAAAAGTCCCGATACCGTTCGAGATCACCCAGCGCTTCGTATACTTCCTCGTGATTGATGGCACCACCATAGGTATGAGCGAGTACGTTCCGGAATCGTGCTGCTTCCGCCATCTTTTGGGTCGTCGTCTCATCGATGATATCCGCGTCCCCAAGCACAATCATAGCGGCTGGATTGCTCTTCGGGCGCTCGTCACGTTCGTCAACGGCCAGTGTTTTTGCGATGTCGAGTGCGGCTTCAGTCAACTTGACAAACCGCCGTTCAACGACGTCACGGGTTTCCGGATCGCTCCGGTAATCGGCAGCGGAAAGTGCCTGTTTGTCCGCCAGTACTGCAAGACTCGCTTCCATCGTTTCGACGGCAGTGACGATCCGCTCAATATCGCTCTCCGAGAGGCTCATGCCAGATGGTCCTCGATCGCCGCGAGGGCATCGTCGAACCGTTCAGTAGGCGATCGCTGACGGCCACGGTCCTGGCCAGCGTCGCGGAGCTCCTCACGAAGCTCCCTGGCCGCTTGTTCGGACCCAGCGATGCGATCTCCGTTTTGGAATACTGCACGAACCAGCGTCGGTGACGCCGATCGGAGGTCAACAATATCGATATCATCGGTGCCGAGGGCGAGGGCAAGATCGACACCAAGCGCGAGTCGCGCACGTCGCTGATTGGCCTCGGTTTCCTCGAAGGCCACTGCCACATCGATATCGCTTCCCGTGCTGGCCTCGTTGCGAGCCCGTGAACCGAAGATAAATCCGACTGCCACTGGGTGGTCAGTGAGGACGGACGCAACTGTCTCATAAACCCCCTCGTCATCGACGTCCGTGGTCATCATCTAAAATAAGGTCCCTGTATAGTATAAATCCGCTGCCCGCTTGGTACGCGACGACTTCGTATCGGGTCTCATTCCGGAGACCTGTTTACCGGGCGTCGATTGCGTCCTCGAGCAGCACCCGCGCTTCCTCATACAGCTCCGACGTCGTGACCTCAGTTCGACCCTCCGTAGTCACCCGAACCAGCGGCTGCGTCCCGCTGGCGCGCACGAGAAACCAGCCGTCCTCGCGCTCGACCCGGACGCCGTCGAGCGTCTCCACTGAGTCGTACTCCTCGTATGCACGCGCAGCAACCCGTTCCATGACCTCGCGCTTTGCCTCGACCTCCATGCTCTCTCGGCGAAGCGGGTAGCTCGGCAGCTCAGCGACCAGCGCCGACAGGGGTCCCTCCCGGTCGACCAGCACCGCGAGCTTCGCCGCGGCGAGCGGGCCATCCGGGGCGAGGGTCTCCTCGGGCCAGATCCACGCGCCGCTTGGCTCTCCACCGAAGACCACGTCATCCGCGCGTGCTCGCTCGGCGACGTATACATCACCCACGCGTGTGCGTGTGAGGCTGGCACCGACCTCCGCGAGCGTGTCGTCCACGGCGAGGCTGGTATTCAGCGGCGCAGCGACGACGCCGCCCTCGCCCACTGCGCGGCGACCGAACAGGGCAAGGAGGGCGTCACCGCCGAGGAACTGGCCGGTTTCATCGACCGCCATCATGCGATCACCGTCGCCATCGTGGGCGATCCCAAGGTCGGCATCGGTCGCACCGACCAGCGCCTGCAGTGTCTCACAGGCGTCTTCGGTCGGCTCGCTGGGTCGACTGGGAAAGTGGCCGTCCGGCTCGGCGTTGAGCGTCTCGACCGAACAGCCAAGATCGCGGAGCGCGCCCGCCGTGACCCCACCAGCACCGTTGCCGACGTCGACGACCACCGAGAGCTTCTCGATCGGGGCGACTGCGTCGACGATTGCGGCGTGGTGGCGTGCCGTCGCGTCGTCCCACTTGCTTGCGGTGCCGACGGCGTCCCACGTTGCGGGATCGTACTCGTCAACCTCGACGAGCGTCGCGATACGCTCCCGGCGCTCCTCGTCGAAGGCCATCCCCGAGGGCGTCCAGAGCTTGATCCCGTTGTCCTCGGGCGGGTTGTGCGAGGCTGTGATCATCACGCCCGCGTCCGCGTCACGCCACGCTACCGCTCGCGCGAGGGTCGGGGTGGCGACCATCCCACAGTCGACGATGTCCCCGCCGGACTCGCGGACCGCAGCCGAGAGCGCGTCAGCAAGGAGCGGCCCGGTCGTGCGTGGGTCCCGGCCGAGGACGATCCGCTCTGCGCCCTCAGCCACCAGTGCGCGTCCGATCGAGATGGCGAGGTCGACCGTCACGTCCGTCCCAAACTCCCCTCGAACACCGCTCGTTCCGAACATATGTCATCTGACGTGTCGATCCCTAACAGTCGTTGGCCTTCCACCCACGGAAGCCCGTGTCACGAACCGGAATCCTCGGGAGATTCGGAGTGTTGAACATGGTCTCAGCAACCTTTTTGTGACTCTCGTTGCGAATCAGAGCAGGTGAACAGGGTGACGGCACACGGGACAGACGACGGCCGCAACGAGGGAGCTACGCACGCAGGGACGGTGCCACGGGTAGGTGTCGACGTCGGTGGAACGTTCACCGACGTGGTGCTGGTCACAGAGGACAGAGTATGTACGGCGAAGGTCCCCTCGACCGAACCCCAGCACGAGGGGGTGCTGACCGGGATCAAAAAAGCCTCCAATCGGGCGGGGATCACCCCACGAGAGATCGAATCGTTCGTCCACGCGACGACAGTCCCGGTTAATGCCCTGCTGGAGCGGGCAGGTGCGGAGACTGCTCTCGTGACGACGGCGGGCTTTCGCGACGTACTCGAAATCGGTCGACAGACCCGTCCCGATCTGTACGATCTCGCTGCGGAGAAGACACCGCCGCTGGTGCCCCGGCATCGTCGGTACGAACTCGACGAACGCTCGACCGTTGACGGTGTCGAAGAGCCGATCGATCTCGGGCCGGTCGACGAACTCGCCGAGGCGCTGTCGGACATCGACAGCGTCGCCGTCTCGTTTCTTCACGCGTACCGTCACCCGACGAACGAAGCCAAGGTCGCAGCGACGCTCAGGGATCGGCTGGACGTGCCGGTGTCGGCTTCCAGTGAGGTCCTGCCGACGTTTCGTGAATACGAGCGGACATCGACGACTGTGGTCGACGCCTACCTGCGCCCGGCGATCGACTCGTATCTCGGCGAGCTGGTCGCGGGGGCCACGGAGATCGGCCTTCCGGAACCGCAGGTGATGCAGTCAAACGGCGGGATCGCCGATCCGGACCGGGTCAGGGAGCGCGCCGTTACAACCGTGCTTTCCGGCCCTGCCGCGGGCGTCGTCGGCGCGAGTGCAAGCGCAGACGGCGTGCTCGACACTGCGGGCGTCGAGGGGATCGTCACGTTCGACATGGGCGGGACCTCCAGCGACGTGGGCGTCGTCAGGGAGCGCGGCATCGCGCGGACGACCGACGCGACGGTCGCCGGACAGCCGATCGGAACCCCGATAGTCGACATCGAAACAGTTGGCTCCGGGGGTGGGAGCATCGCCTGGGTCGACGAGGGAGGCGCGCTCCGCGTTGGACCCGAATCCGCCGGTGCGGATCCCGGACCGGTCTGTTACGGCAACGGCGGCGATCGGCCCACCGTCACCGATGCGAACGTCGTGCTCGGTTATATCGGCGCTGGCACGGAGTTCGGCGGCGAAGTTACGTTGGACGAGGCAGCCGCCCGTGAGGCGCTCGCCGATCTGGCCGAGGAAGCAGGTCTTTCGTCGGCCGTCGAGGCCGCCGAGGGGATCTACAGGGTTGCGAACGCGACAATGACCCGGGCGATCCGCTCGGTGACGATCGAGCGCGGCCACGATCCGCGCACGTTCGGCCTCGTCGCGTTCGGGGGGGCCGGGCCGATGCATGCGGCCGCGCTCGCCGAGCAACTCGATATCGACCGCGTAGTGTTCCCGCTGGCTGGCGGGGTACTCTCCGCTTACGGCCTGCTGGCAGCCGACGAGAAACACGATGCAGTGCGGACCCGGCGGGTCGAACTTTCGGACGCGGATCCGGAGACGCTTGCGAGGATCTACGAGGAGCTGATCGCCGAGGTCGAGTCGAACGCCACCGCCGATGCGGCTCCCGAGATCGAGCGGACGGCGGCGCTACGCTACCGCGGTCAGAGCTTCGAGCTGGACGTCGACGTTGACGAGCGGTTCGATCCCGCGACCGTCCGCGAGCGCTTCGTGGCGGCTCACGAACAGGCATATGGCTACGCGATGGACGACCCCGTCGAGCTTGTCACGCTTCGAGTAACCGGGACTGTCGAGAACGAACCGCCCCGGACCCGGTACCGCCCCCAGACTGCAGAGTCGGCGGAACCGAACGAACAGCCGACCACGCGATCGGTCGTTTTCGACGGCGAAGAGCGGACTGCAACCGTTTCCGGCCGAACCGCATTCGAACCGGGAACGACGATCGACGGCCCAGCGATCCTCGAAGGCGAGGAGAGCACAACGGTGATCCCCCCACGCTGGACGGGAGACGTTCGACGGGACGGTGCCATCGTCTGCAAGCGCGGTGATCAGCCATGAGCCTCGATGCGGTAACGCTGGAAGTACTGCGAAATCAGCTCGTTGGGGTCGCCGAGGAGATGGGTGAGGTACTGATTCAGAGCGCGTACTCGCCAAACATCAAGGAGCGTCAGGACTGTTCGACCGCGCTGTTCGATGCCCGCGGTCGGATGGTCGCGCAGGCCGAACACATCCCGGTCCACCTGGGTGCGATGCCCGAGGCGGTCTCGGCCGTCCGTGAGCGCGATCCCGAACCGGGAGAGGCCTACGTGCTGAACGATCCGTTCACCGGTGGGACGCATCTGCCCGACATCACGATCGTCTCACCGCTCGGGCTCGACGGGGATATCCTCGGATACGGCGTCACGCGGGCACACCACGGCGATGTCGGCGGGATGGCTCCGGGGAGCATGCCCGCGGGTGCGATGGAAGTCTACCAGGAGGGAGTACGGCTTCCCCCAACCTGTCTCGTCCGCGACGGTGAGATCCGGGAGGAGCTGCTCTCGCTGATCCTCGCTAACGTCCGGAACCCCGACCAGCGTCGGGCGGATCTGCGCGCCCAGCTCGCCGCGAACGATCGTGCTGACCTCCGCCTTCGCGAACTCGTCGACGAGCACGGCAGAGAGACCGTCGAGACCAGCTTCGACGAGGTGATCGAGTACTCGCGCAAGCGGATCGAGGCCGAAATCGAGGCAATCCCGGACGGCGAGTACGTCGCCGAGGACGTCCTCGAAGGCGACGGTGTCGTCGACGAGGATATTCCGGTCGTCGCGACCGTCTCGATCGACGCCGCGTCGGTGACGGTGGATTTCGAGGGGAGCGCCGACCAGATGCCCGGGAACATGAACGCGCCGCTGGCGGTCGCAAAAAGCGCAGTCTACTTCGTTCTCCGTGCCGTGACCGACCCCGACATCCCACCCAACGCGGGCTGTTACGAGCCTGTCGAGGTATGCGTCCCGGAGAGGTCGATTCTGAACCCGCGCCCGCCCGCCGCAGTCGTCGGTGGCAACGTCGAGACCAGCCAGCGAGTCACCGATGTCGTTCTCTCGGCGTTCGCCGAGGCAGCCCCCAATCGAGTTCCCGCACAGGGGCAGGGGACGATGAACAATCTGATCATCGGGACGCGGGACACCGACGGCTTCACGTACTACGAGACGATCGGCGGCGGCTTCGGCGCACGGCCGGATCGGGACGGTATGGACGGCGTGCAGGTCGGCATGACGAATACGCTGAACACGCCGATCGAGGCCTTGGAGAACGAGTATCCGTTCCAAGTGCTCGAATACTCGCTTCGCAACGGGAGCGGCGGCGATGGCCAGTATCGGGGCGGAATGGGACTCACTCGCTCGCTCCGGCTAGAGGAGGAAGCCACGGTTTCAGTACTGACCGAGCGGCGACGACTCGCTCCGCAAGGGCTCGACGGCGGCGAACCGGGTGCCACCGGCGAGAACCTGATCGACGGCGACCCGATCCCCGCGAAAACCACCGTCGATGTCGACGCCGGATCGACGGTCACGATCAACACACCCGGTGGAGGGGGGTACGGTGATCCCACCGAGCGAGCGACGGAGCTTCGTGAACGAGACAGTATCGACGGACGCGGAGATGTGGACGACAAGTGATTCAACGAGCGACGGAGAGCCGAGCGATTCGCGTCCCTCGTGGCGGCTCGACGAGTGGACCTGAGAAGACGTCGGAGAGTACGTCAAGGATGACCTAGGGAAATCCCGTGAGGGGGCCCCACAATTTTGAGACTGGGAGGAGGTCAGAAGTGTGGGCCGACGATTTCCGTCGGCGTAAACAGTGAGACGTCTGGACGGTCGGCGGCAGTCTTTTCGAGTCCATCGGAAAAGCCAGAGCGACAGAAACAACAGTAGTGATACGAGACATCCCTACCGTCCGGCGGCGTCCACTCCACCTGGTCCGCACTTCGTTCGAGATCTGCCAGATCCCCTTCGTGCATCTCCCGATTCGTATACTTGCACTCGCCAGCCACGATCGTCCCATCGCTTGCAAGTCCGACGACATCGAGTTCATGATGTGTGTGCCACCAGTAGCCAATCCTGTGGTAGGTCTTCGGTACCAACTCGGGGAGAGCGTTCTGACAGATGTGCTCGAAGGCTGCACCCATATAGTCGGTGAACGAGGGCGCAACGATCTCCTCGTACGCCTCAGAGGCCAGTTGTGTAAGCTCTCCTTCCCGTCCATAGACGTACCGAAACCAGAAACGAAACAGCGGCTCAGTCAGTCGATACCGACTCCTCCGCGTTGCGTTCGGGTTTGCGGTTACGGGGATATCACGCTCGACAAGTCGGAGCCGACGGAGTTTCGTGAGGTACGACCCGAGCGCGTTCGAGTCGACCCCAGCGAAGGTCGCAATCTCGTTTGCCGTGCGTTTCCCCATTGCGATAGCCCGGAGGATCGTATAGTACGTCTGCGGTTCGCGGATCCCGAACTCGGTTCGCAAGAGGAACTCCGGTTCGTTGTGCAAGACGCCGTGCTCTGAAAGAATAACTGACTGGATATTCTCGGGGAGGCTCCTGTCCTGAGACAGCGCCTGTAGGTAGTATGGCGTCCCACCGAACACACCCCATGCCTGAAGTGTGGCGTCGGGATCGTCGACAGGGTACAGTTCGCGAGCGTGTTCCAGATCGAGTGGTGGCAGATCGATCGTCGCGGTTCGACGCCCATACAGTGGACTCCCGCCATCCAGAACTTTGTCCTCCATGACCGAAATAGACGATCCCACGAGCACGAGTGTCATTTCGGTCTCTTGCAGATGGAGATCCCAGACGCGCTGGACCTTGGATGGAACTGCTCCATCCGACTCGATCAGATACGGAAATTCGTCAAGAACGACAACGGCGTCCTCACGACCCATCGCTCGCAGCAGGGCTTCCCAGTCCCGTTGGATGTCGTCGACGAGACCAAACGTCTGGCTGGCCGTGTCGACGAAGTTCGATAGCTGGACGTCAGCAGTCTCTTCCGTCGCCTGCCAGTAGACTGCGTCCTCTCGCCCCTGAATTGCGGCACGGACCAACGCGCTCTTGCCGAGTCGTCGACGCCCATAGATGACGATCAACTCCGCGGAATCGCTCTCGAACGACGACTGGAGCGTACCGAGTTCGGTGTCTCGATTCACGAACGCTGGGCTGGCCATGAACTCAGTACCATTCACATCACAATAATACTATTGATTATCTAAATCGCGCTTTTACTAATCGTGCTTTTACTAATCAAGAACCACCGGTAGTTCCGGACGCGGAGCCGATTCGTGGCGTTCGATTTTTGCGGTCTTCCGCGTGTTCTCGTAGAGGGCGCGAGCGACCGCAGACCGGTAGCGAGCAGCGCTTGGCACCGGCTGGATCTGCTCTCAGAGGTGTTGCTCGTGCTCGCGATGGCCAAAATCTGTCTTCGAACCGCTACTCGGCTTCTGCAGTGGCGGCTTTCTCTTCTTTCTCTTGAAGTCGTGTTTCGGCTTCGTCGCGGTCCTCGAGGTATCCCACGTCGATACGCCGAGTGACTGCGTCACTCGAGGTCCCGCTCGTGAACTCGCGAGACCGCCAGCCGTCAAGGCCGATCGCGTCGATCGTCCGGCCGGACTGGATCAGCAGGTCGATCGCCTCGCTGATCTCGTACTCACCCTGACTGGTGAAGTCCAGACCGTTCACCAGCATCCCAGGCACATACCGACTATCACAGGTTTAATTTAACCCGAGAAACCTGATTGTACAGTGACACGGGATTATCGATTTGGACGGCGAACGGTACTGGCTGGAAGCGCGCTCGCACTGGCCGGGTGTGTCGAAGACGAGACCCCTACCGATATCGACGACGAGAACGACGATAGCAATGGGCAGGACGAGAACGGCCAGGAGGAGGACGGCGGAGTCACCGAGGACGACGATGCCAATGGCGAAGAACGGAGCGAGGAGGATGAGGACGAAGACGACGAAGCGGATGCAGAGACCGGCGAGGGCGACCTATCGGTCTGGCACGATTTCAACAGTACTACGGAAACGTCGTTCACACACTGGACCGATGAGTTCGAAGCCGAGACCGGACTGGATATCGCCGTCACTGAGGTCGCGGACCTCGAAGACCGTATCGAGACGGGCGTTCCATCCGGTGAGGCTCCCGAGATGTGGCCGTGGTTGCACGACTGGGTCGACAACCACTGGGACCGTGGCTTCCTTGCGGACGTCTCCGGCGACCTGACGATCGACCTCGATGCGGAGTTCACCGACGCAGCCGTCGAGGCAGTCCAGCCGTCAGGTACCGATGCCGTCGTCGGGCTCCCGTATGCAGGCGAGACGATGACCCTGTTCTATAATCCCGAGCTCATCGACGAGCCGCCGGAGACGTACGATGAGATGCTCACCATTGCCCAGGAGTTCCACAATCCACAGTATGGCGAGTACGGCATCACGCATCCCGTTGATGTCTACTTCATCAGCTGGGCCCTGCAGGCCTTTGGCTCCCGGATCTTCGAGGTCAATGATGCGGGGGAGCCACAGCTCGGACTCGAAGAGGACAGTATGCACGAGGGGATGGCGCTGTTCCGTGAGCTGTATAATTATATGCCACGGGATTTGTTTTACGACCCACAGATATCCGCGTTCGCCAACGGCGACGCACCGCTTCATTTCAACGGCCCCTGGGCGGTGCGGGACTTCAACGACCGGGACACCGAGTTCGCTGTCGCGGAGTTACCCGCCATCGAGGGTGGGTCGGCGACACCGTTCGCCGGGATCGATGTCTGGTACTTCTCGAGTATGATCAACGAAGATGACGATCGGAAGGAGGCGAGCATCGAGTTCGGCGAATGGTTCACGACCACCGATGAGATCGTCGAACACCACGCCGAGGAGTACGGACACGTTCCGGTCACCACAAGTGTCAACGAGAACGAACTGCCCGACGATGTACGCGGGTTCTATCACGCCATGGAACAGGGTGTCCCGATGCCTGCCGACCCCCGAATGAATCAGGTGTGGCAGCCGCTTGAGGATGCCATCAGCAATATTCTCATCGACGATGCCGATATTGCCGATGAGTTCGGAGCGGCTGCAGCGTCGATCAGAGCAGCCTGGGAGTGAGGGGCCCTCACTCGAACACTGCTGCGATGTCGACGTGGTCAACGTATGGCTCGACGAGATACCAGCACAGGCTCACCGAGATCGACGCTGCGTTGATGACAACGTCCGTGAGGGCCATGTGTCGCTCCGGGACGAATCCCTGCGCGAGTTCGATGAACGCGCCGTAGCCGTGGCGAGGACGAAGACGAGCAGTGCCTTGCGTTTTCGTGAGATCGGATAGTCCGTGAGGGGTCCACGATCGAGAGGCCAAGCACGACGTACCCGAGGAAATGTCGCCAGGTGGGGAGGTCTGCGAGCGTTGATTCGACCGACACTGTCGAGCCATCATCAACGACAATTAACTCGATCGGCTCGTACGTCTGGGCGAGCACGCTACGCACCGCTCGGACGAGCATGGTCGGCCTGTCTTTGGTTGGGATGACGACACTGACCAGCGGTGTCGACGGCATCTTCGTCGTAGATTATCGTTTCTGTTTACCCTGATCACGTACACCCACCAGCCCGAACAGAAGGGCCTGTCACACGCCCTGCTCACCGCCGAGGAGCATATCGACGATGACCTCATGCTCATCTTGGGCGATACCATCTTTGAGGCGAATCTCGACGACGTCGTTCACCGTCAGCAGGAGTCCCGCGCGGATGCCGCCTTCCTCGTCGAGGAAGTGCCGTGGGACGAAGCCTCCCGCTACGGCGTCTGTGACATGAACGACTACGGGGAGATCACGGACGTCGTTGAAAAGCCCGATGACCCGCCGTCGAACCTCGTGATGACCGGCTTTTACACGTTCTCACCAGCCATCTTCCACGCGTGCAGGCTCGTCCAGCCGTCCAATCGCGGCGGTCCCGTGAGTGAACGCGAACGGGACCTCGCGAGAGAACGGGACGAACGAAGTGAGTCGAGTGGACTTGCGGCGAGTACGAGATCAGCGAGGTGATCGACCTGCTGATCCAGTCCGGCCGGACGGTCGACGCGATCGGCCTCGACGGGTGGCGGTCCCGCGAGTTCGCGAGCGGGACCTCGAGTGACGCAGTCACTCGGCGTATCGACGTGGGCTATCCCGAGGATGGGGACGAGGCCGAGGAGCGTCTGCAGGCAAAAGAAGAGCGAGCAGCGCTAGCGGAAGCTGAATAGCGGGTTAGAGGATTTCGTTTCGATTTCTCAGACGGAGTGAACGGTCTGTGCAGGCTTCTGTATCCAGTCCTAGCGAACACGATATCGCTTTTTTCAGGACTCGATGTATCTCCACTGGAGTGTGAGAGGACGTTTCGTGTGCTTTCTCTATCGAGCGAACAGATCGTAACCCCAGTTCGGGAACACGGAGAGAGTACATTTCGTGTGCTTTCTCTATCGAGCGGGAAGAGATAGATCGTAGTTGACCAACACAGAGAGAGAGAGAGAGTACATTTCGTGTGCTTTTGACTGCGAGGGCCCATCCTACAGTCTGGTCCCCTCGATCGTTTTGCGCGTCTCGATGACGATCTCGGCGTTGAGGTCCAGTTCGTACTCGTAGTACTGCCCGCCGCTCAGTCCCTCGTTGCGCTCGAACCGCTGAAGGAACCCGAGCATGTGGAGATCCGAGAGGTGGTCCTGAATGCTCTTCAGTGTCGTCAGTGGATCGTCCCCGCATTCGGCCGCGACGTCCTGATAGAGATCATAAATTTCCTTCGAGCGTACAGGTGTCTCGTCGCGCTCTTCGAGATAGGCGATCGTCTCCAGAATGTACTGGCCGTGGATGGTCTGCTCACGGATTCGGTTGTGTAGCCGACCGCGCTGCACTCGTTCTCGTGCCGCTCCGATGTGGTCGTCCGTGACGCAGTCGGCTTCCTCGCGAAGTGCGACCTCCCCGCCGACCCGAAGCAAATCGATCGCCTGCCGAGCGTTCCCCATATCCTGTGCAGCAAGCGCCGCGGCTCGACGTATCGCGGACTGATCACAGGCGTCTTCGGCGAACGCTTGTTCTGCGCGATCC
Source organism: Natranaeroarchaeum aerophilus (assembly GCF_023638055.1). NCBI lineage: Archaea > Methanobacteriati > Methanobacteriota > Halobacteria > Halobacteriales > Natronoarchaeaceae > Natranaeroarchaeum > Natranaeroarchaeum aerophilus. The sequence continues at coordinate 111,457 of NZ_JAKRVY010000003.1, forward strand.
TGCAGGATGGTACCCAGTTCGTTTGCGTTGTACGGACCAAAAGAGATTTCAGTCTCCATCAGCGTGTCCTTCACTTTCGGCGAGAGCGACGTCCGGAACGTGTAGTTGTTGCTGATCCCGATGATACCCACCTGTGCATTGATAATGTGGCCGTTGGCGCGTGCTCGTGGGAGTTCGTAGAGCAACGTGTCGGCGTCGTCGAGGTGGTCGATCTCGTCGAAGACCATCAAGTGGGTCCCGCCGATTCGATCGAGTTGCTCGTAGAGCTCGGTGAAGGCATCGCCAGTTCCGAGCCCTCGCTTTGGAAATTTGCTTGCATTCGCGGGGAGTAGTGTGTTGACGAGCTGTCTAACGACCATGAAGACGGTCTTGCCGTTGCAGTTGATCTCGTGTATGTGCAGTTCGTCAGCTTCGTTCCGGGTTTCAACCTCCGTTTGCAGTGCCTCCAGAATGTAGGTCGTTACCGCCGTCTTTCCGAGACCGGCTTTCCCGTACAACATTACGTTTTCAGGCTCTCTTCCAAACAGGACGTCCTGCAACGCGTAACGATATTCCTCGATCTCATCGTCCCGTTCCAGGATAGTCTCCGGCTGGTAGCTCTCTGTTAGCACTTCCTTGTCCGCAAAAATCGTGTCCATCATCCCGCCGAACGGATTACCCATTTACTAGTGAATATTTGTTAGACTATTTAAAACCTGATGTTGTTAGTTTCGTTTGCTTTTCGTTGCTCTCTTGCTTCTTCGTATCCCGCTGTACAGCGATGGTTTTGTCCGGCAAGATTACAGAAAGCACACGAAACGTACTCTCTCACACCTCGGGGCCAACCACCCCATAGCACACGAAACGTACTCTCTCACACCTCGGGGCCAACCACCCCATAGCACACGAAACGTACTCTTTGGCCCCTCAGATTGGATCCACTATCCGACGAAAAGCACACGAAATGAACTCTGTGATTCTGCTCTCTCACACCCCCGGGGTCAACCACCTCAGAGCATACGAAATGTACTCTCTCACTCAGTTAAGTCGAGCCAGTCGAAGCAGACGAAACGTACTCTCTGGCCTCTCAGATTGGAGCCACTATCCGACAAAAAGCACACGAAATGTACTCTCTCACACCTCCGGAGTCAACCACCCCAGAGCACACGAAACGTACTCTCACTCTCGTAAGTTCCATTGCCGAACGTCGAACGTTTCCGGAAACTAGCCTGTTCCACGAACAAAATGTACGAGTGAGACACTCTACTCGATGAAAGCACTCACGTGAGGTCGATTCCGGAAACCTCCCAGACACACTTTTGTGACCAGACGAAAAACCAGGGTAGCGAACAGAGATGATCCGCGATGCTCGCGTCCTCCGTGCTGGTTTTGTCCCGCGAGAAGTCGAGCATCGCGATGCCGAAGTCAATCACCTCTCTAGCGTGCTCGAACCAATTGCCAACGGCGAACCCGCAGATACCGCCATCGTTACTGGACCCAGTGGAACCGGAAAGACCTGTCTCTCAAAGTTCGTCACCGAACGGCTCCGTGAGGAGGTGCTTGACGTCGAGGGCACCTACGTCAACTGCTGGCGCAACTACACCCGATTTCGGGCGCTGTACCAGATTCTCGATGATCTCGGCAAGACGATCGACATCCATCGCCAGTCGACGCCACACGACGAACTGATCGAACGTCTCCAACAGTACGACGGACCGCGGGCAGTCATCATCCTCGACGAGGTCGACCAGCTCGAAGATCCGGGAGTACTCTACGATCTACACAGCCTCCCGCAGTTCGCGGTCATCTGTATTGCTAACGAGGAAGAACAGTTGTACAGCCGTGTCGACGACCGGCTCGTGAGTCGCCTGCGATCCAGCGAGCACGTCCGTATGGACAAGTACCATAACGACCAGCTCTTCGACATCCTGACCGCCCGTGCGAAATGGGGTCTCGAACCCGATATCATCACCGACGACCAGCTCTATCACATCGCGGATGCGGCCGCTGGCGACGCCCGGCTGGCGATCGGCATGCTTCGTACCGCAGCCAGCACGGCTGCTCGCGAAAATCACGACCGGATCACCGGCGACCTACTCCAGGACGCCGCCGGTGATGCCCGCGCACAGATCAGACAGAAGAGCCTCGACTCGCTGACTCCACACCAGCAGGTCGTCTACGAGATCGTCAACAAGTACGGCCCGGTCGGACCGAGTGAGATCCACGACCGCTATACTGAGGAAGTCGAAGACCCCCGGACGAAACGGACTGTCCGAACATACCTCTCGAAGATGGCCCAGTACAACCTTCTCGAAGCGGAGGGGACGAGCCGGGACCGAGAGTACTCGCTGGTCGAGTCGCCGACGGCATCGCAGTAGTCGGGTTTTTGTGGAACGGAACCGGTTCAAACAATCCCGGAGCCATCAGTAGCAACAGTCATGACCAGAACTGGAGTGACCCTGCTCGATGACTGATCGAGCCGTGACGCTTCCGGAACCGTTCCCAGAAGTCGCCCCGATCGGTGGAAATCAATGGAGGGCCAGCAGTCCCTCCCGGACAGCAACCGTTTCCTGAAACGTGGAAGTGCCACACCGCGGCTTATCCACCCTGTCGGCATCTAGTAACATATGCTCGAAGACGCACGACCAGCATCGGAGTCATTGCGGGCCAACCGACCGACCAGAAGTGCGGACGAGAATCGCGATCTCGTCGATCGCGCCGATCCAGCGACCGAGAACCAGCTACTCCCGTCTCTCGACGATGGCATCACGCTGCTCGACGTCGAGGGGAGTCGGGGCGTCCCGATCCTCCAGTCACTCGTACTCGACCATCTCCTCCTACACGATGGCCCTGCCTTCTGGGTCGATGCAAACGGACACGCGACGACCACGACGCTCGCCCGGATCGCGCCCAGCCAACGGTTGCTCGACCGAATTCGGGTGGCACGTGGATTCACCGCCTACCAGCACTACGGCGCTGTCTGTGATCTCACGACAGCGGTGAACCGGTCAAGCAAGACATCCACGGCCGATATCGGGGCGGTCGGTCGAGAGACACCAATTCGCGACGAAAACACGTCGCCGCACACCCCAGCTCTCATCGTCGCCCCGGCCGTCGATGCGCAGTACCGCGCCGACGATACGCTCTGTAAGACACATGCCGAGACCCTGCAGGCCCGGACGCTCGCCCAGCTATCGACCTACGCCGATGGGTACGACGTTCCAGTGCTCGTCACCCGGAGTGAGCGTAATGACTTCACCGCAGCAGTCCCAACGGCTGCAGACCATCACATAGAGTGTGAACAGACACGAATGGGTCCACGGCTCCTCGGCGAGGATTTCGAGACGCTCGTCTATCCCGTTGACGACGGCGCGTACTATCAGACAACGTTCGCATACTGGCGAGAAGTACTCACAGCTCGCGCTACCCAGGTCGGGATGGACCCGACGACATCGTCGCCCTCGACTGCAACTCGGGATGGCGTCGGGACGGGCATCACAGCTGCTGGGGAGAGGGCGTCGACTACTACTGATCCACTGCTCGATGCATGGACGGCAACTGGCACTGGAGGCCGATAAGATGGGCCGGACGAACCCAACCTATCGGGATGCGTTGCGAGCGATCGAGGAGCGGTGGGCGGACTTTCGACGAGCACTCCGGCGTCGTGACCAACCCCACTTTGACCAGTTGTTCGAGTACGCCCGCGAGCATGCGGATGCGAGCGGCCTGTTAAACCATCAGAACCCACTCCTGCCCGCGCTACTCAGCATTGATCTCGAACAGGAAGAACGCCTCGACGACCACGAAGCGCGCCTCGATGAACTGGAAGCCGCGCTCGAAACAGCGGACGATCAGCGGGAGTTAGTCGATGCTGACCGCATGGAGACCGACCAATGAGTTCCCTCTCGACCGTCGCGTTCGACATCGAGACGACCGGCTTCACGGTCGGTGACCGGCTGACAGTCGTGGGATTCGATGCTGAGATCGGCTCGCACGTGTTCCTCAACACCGACGGGAAAGCACCCTCCGAAGGGCTCGAAGAGAAAATTAACAACCCGGTGACGACGCCCGTGGTGCTCTCGATACACGATAGCGAGGACGCTCTCCTACACGCCGTCACTGAGTTCATTGAGTCGACGCTCGCTGACCGAGATATCAAGCTCGTCGCGTACAACGGCGAGACGTGGAACGGTGGGTTCGATCTGCCGTTTCTCCGTACACGGCTCAACCACCACGACCTCGGGTGGCCGTTTGAGGACATCCCGTATATCGAGGCGATGGACGTGTTCCAGTCCCGCTTCAATACCACCGAGAACTCGCTTGTTGCAGTCTACGAGGAACTGATCGGCGGGGACGTAGGAGACGTCGATCCGTTCAAGGACAGCGCGTCTGCCGTAGATGCGTGGGAGCGCGGTGAGTTTGAAGCCGTCGTGTTGCACAACGTTGCCGACATTCGTCGGACACGGGCACTGATGGATCTGGCAGAGCGCTATTGCTCAAAATCGGATTTCTCCATGAAGTCGCTCGATCCAGTGGCCAACGACCAACGGTGAACGGACGAAAGAAATCGCGTCATCAATATTTCACCATCGCCACAAAACAATACCCCGCTCACTCACCCAAGCCTAGGACGACTCTGAAAGAAGCGTCTCCAATTCGGACAGGCTAAAGAGCGACCAGTTGTCGTCAAGTGCTTCGGCTACGCCGTCGGCGAACCCAGCCTTCGAGAACAGGGCAAATTCCTGGTCGCGCTGGTCTGGCCCCCAGCGAACTCTGTCAGCTTTGTCGCGCAACTTCGCAGCGACCGAGTAGCCGATGGGATCAGTTGTCCACTTACATTCTGCGAGCAGTATCCGGTCATCGTTTGGCGCAAGGCCGACGATATCGATCTCGTCTTCGCCGTACCACCATCGACCGACTTCGGAGTACGGCCCGAGTTCGTCGCTTCGAATTGCTTCCCAGACCGCTTCTTGACAGACATCCTCGAACGTCGTTGCGACATGGTCGGGAAGTGCCGGTTCGATTGTCCCCTCATACACGACTGATGGAGCTTCCTCGATACTCGACCGGTTGGGTTCGACAAAACGGAACCAGAATCGCAGGAACTCATCTGCAACCTGATATCGGGAGCGTTTGGATTGTTTTGCCGACGCAGTTACTGGGACTTCCCGATCGATGAGACGCAGTCGTCGAAGGGTCTGCAAGTACTTCGACAATGGGCCAGAACCGATGCCAGTCGCGCCAGCGATTTCGTTCGGGGTTGTGTGCCCGGTCGCGACTGCCTCAAGGATACTCATATATCGAGCCGGGGTTCGTAGCTCGGTGCGTAGTAGAAACTCGGGCTCGTTGTAGAGGACAGCTGTTGGTGAGAGGATCTCAGTTTGGATGTTTTCAGCGAGTGATCGGGCGTAGTCAAAGAGCTGTATATACATCGGAGTCCCACCCGTGATCGCGTACGACCGTATCGCGTCGTCGAGATCGTACGTGAGGAGCTCGCAAGCCTCTCGAAAGGAGAACGGTTTGAGATCTATCTGCCCTGTTCGGCGGCCGTAGAGCGGGCTCTCGTGGCCAAGAATCTCCGACTCCATTGTACTGATGCTGGAGCCACACAGCACGACCATTGATTCGGTGTTCTGGAGCTGTTGGTCGACGAACGACTGGACGTACGAGAGGAGCGAATCGTTCTCTTCGACCAGATACGGGAACTCATCGATGACGACGACGAGTTGCTCTAACGCGAGCTTCTCACCGAGGTACTCGAATGCCTCATCCCATCCATCAACGCGGGGGATTCGGTCGTTACAATACGTAGCAATTTGTTCAACGAACTTCTCACGTTGTCGGTGTTCGGCTTCTTGTGATGCGAGAAAGTAGATATGTGGCTGATCGGAACAGAACTCTTTGAGGAGTTCCGTCTTCCCAACACGGCGGCGACCATAGACGACGAAAAACTCGTGGCCCGGCGATTCGAACGCTGTTTCGAGGGCGTCGAGTTCCTCGTGCCGATCGTGGAAGGTCATTCTCTAGATAATGATTACTGCGATAATGACTTATGTCTTTCCCGCGTTGCTGCACAACACCTGGAAGCGACTGGTTGATTCCGGAAATCACAGTGGAAACACAAGAGCCGGTCGTGGAGGCCCAAATCGACTACAATCAGCGTTCTGAAGTCCTGTATATTGACTCCGGAAGGGACACGCCACGAATTATGCACGAGTCGGATCTCATACTCATCAGATGCCGTTTACGATCGACTTTCTGGACGATGGGCGCGTTCTGGAGTGGGAGGCAACCACTGCTGGCGCAGTCGTCACCGAGACTGACGAGTACACGCCACGGTTCTACGTTGCTACTCGCGATCCTAACGCCGATCTCGATCTCACGGCACTCCAATCGATGTACGACCAGCATCCGGACGTTGACGCGACCGAGATGGTTTCTCGACGTCCCGGTTTTCGACGTGATGAGGAGTCGGTCCTCGCTGTCGACGTCGAGCACGTCAACCGCGTCACTGGGCTCGCCCGGCAAACACGGCAACTGTCAGAGTATCCGGTTGGTGACCTTGCCTGCTTCAATGTGGACCTCTCACGGGAGTTCCGCTACTGTCTGGAGAACAGCATCGATCCGACGCCAGCGAACGAGCTATCGACGCTCCGACTCGGCGTCCCGGTGACCGAGACGAGCAACGACGTGTACGAGGAGTTGACTGTCGCTGGCGAAACCATCACTGGGTCGGTGAGGGATATCCTCACTGGCGTCCAGACGAAAATCGAGACACGTGATCCCGATGTCCTGGTGTGCTCGACGAGCGACATCATTCCGACGCTGTACGAGATGGCGACGGCGGCGAACATCGACGAGTTCACGCTGAGTCGGTGGCCCGGCGTGGACTACCAGCAACTTGCGAGCCAGTCGACGTACTCGAGTTACGGTCAGGTGGGACACTCCCCGGCGCGGTACAACGTGCCCGGTCGGGCCATCGTCGACGAGTCGAACACGTTCTTTTACGGGGAGACGAACCTCGACGGCGTCCTCGATCTCGTGTCACGCTCGACGAAGCCGGTCCAGGAACTCGCGTGGGCGTCGATCGGGAACGTGCTCACGGCGATCCAGATCTGCGAGGCTCACGACCGGGGCGTCCTCGTCCCGTGGAACTCCTGGCGTCACGAGTTCTACAAGCCGATGGGGACGCTTCACGACGCCGACCGGGGTGGGTTCATCTTCGCGCCCGAAGTCGGCTTACACGAGAACGTCCACGAGCTCGACTTTTCGAGCCTGTATCCGAATATCATCTGCACGCGAAACGTCTCCCCAGATGTGATTCGCTGTGACTGCCACAGCGACCGCGAGGACGTCCCCGAACTCGGCTACTCGATCTGTGACACGCGAGGCTATCTCGTCGACGTATTGCAACCGATCATCGACGCTCGCGACGAGATCAAGACAGCCATCCACCGTGAAAACCAACGTGACAATCCCGACGAGGATCGGCTGGCGGAACTCGAAGGGCGGTCGGGAGCGCTGAAATGGATCCTCGTCGCTTGCTTCGGCTATCAAGGGTTCAGCAACGCAAAGTTCGGCCGCATCGAGTGCCACGAGGCGATCAACGCATTCGCTCGCGAGATTCTGCTAGAAGCCAAAGAGCGGCTGGAAGCCAGCGGGTGGCGCGTTGTCCACGGTATCGTCGACTCAATCTGGGTGACACCGGATCCCGACGTCGACGACGATGAGCGCGAGGCCCTCGAAACCCTCGCAACGAACATCACTGAGGCGGTCGAGATCCGGCTCGAACACGAGGCACAGTATGACTGGGTGGCGTTCGTCCCCCAGCGCGAGAGCGATGCTGGCGCACTGACCAAGTACTTCGGGAAAGTTGCAGGTGCGGACGAGTTCAAGATCAGAGGTCTCGAAGCCCGACAACGCACCACTCCGCCGTTCATCGAGGATGTCCAGCGAGACTGCCTCGACCGGCTTGCTGGCACACGATCTCCCGACGCAGTGCTCAGACGTCTCGAACGAGCAATCGAGGCACTGCATAACGGAGAGGTTGCAGTGGACCGACTCGTCAAGCGCAATCGAGTCTCAAAGCCACTCGAAGGCTATACGCAGAACACCCAGAACGTGGCAGCCCTGAAGCGGGCACGCGATCACGGTCTCGCTGTTCATCCGGGCCAAGATATCGAGTATGTCGTTGTTGACGACGAGAAGACCTCTCGGGACCGCGTCTCACTTGTCCATGAAGATGTCGAGACCTACGACGCCTCGTACTACGAGACGCAGCTCGTCCGAGCTGTTGAAAGCGTCTTGTCACCGCTCGGCTGGGACCGAACGGAGATTCAACGTACCATCGCTGAGACTCGGGAAATGAACCTGTCTGCCTTCACCGAGTTCGACGACAGCTAAGTGTTGGTGAGAATTTCAACAGAGCCATTTCCTGGGTTTGTGACAGTGGTATGGTCTAGTCTCCCAGAACGTCGCCATTGGGAAGGTCGTCTCGCCGCTGCTCTGTTAGGTCGAAGTCAATCACCCGCGTTTCATCGGGCATTGCCCTGACGTCGATTCCACGCCACTCGCCGTCGACGCCGACAGGAGCTTCGGAGTAGCCAGTTCGGTCGTTCACCCGGAAAAGAAATCACGATTTCTGAAATCGGGATTTTTCATCCGCCTTGCTCCCCACCGAACACAGTCGTTACCCCACGATTGCACACCATCTTCTTGACGTTGGTAGTACAATGTACTCATACGATCGTATCGTCACAAACCGGGGCGCGATTCGAACGAAATGAACGAGTCCACACGATCGGCGATAATCGCCGGAATGGCCATTTTTGCAGTCGCCTACGCAGCAGCGACGCTGGACTCGACGGTTCGTCCCGAGGGAGGAGGTGGAGACGGAACTGTTGGGACTGGTGACGGCGGCAGTGGGGTAGTACCAGTCACCCAATCGGAGTCGCCTCCCGGCGAGACAATTACGATTCCGTACCTCGACGAGATACTTGCGATTCTCGCCGTCGTGTTACTACTGGGGCTCATTGCATACGTGGTTCTCTACCGGCGACAGGCACTTGCCATGTTTCTAGTGCTCGCCGTCTCGCTCGTGGCAATGTACCTTCTCTCAGCAGTGCTGGATCCGACAGCTGTCCCGCCGGATATAGCAGGACTGGAGCCAGGTGACGAGACTCCGGTCGGCGACGGCAGTGGTGAGGGCTGGGGCGATGGGAGTGGCGTCGATCCAACACAGCCATCCCCACCAGCACTACTCGTAGTGGTCGTGGTGGGACTCACTATCATCGGTGGGGCCCTTGCACTGTTGAGCACACGGACCGAGGACAGCGACGAGTCTGTACACCAGTCTACTGGGGACGGTGAGAACGCTGCGGCCATCGGCCGAGCAGCAGGACGGGCGGCCGACCGGCTCGAAGCGGAGGAGAATGTCGATAACGAGGTGTACAGGGCCTGGCGGGAAATGGCCGACTTGACCGATGTCGATAACCCCGGATCAACTACTCCGGGGGAGTTCGCCGCTGCTGCCGCCGAGACGGGTCTTGGCCGTGACGACGTAACTGAACTCACCCGTCTGTTCGAGGACGTTCGATACGGCAACACACAACCATCCGAAGAGCGGGAACGCCAGGCAATCACGATTTTCCGTCGGATCGAGAACCGATACGCAGAAGAAGAGCCGTGAACTATCGCCGCGTCGCGCTTGCGATCGGTACTCTCTCACTTGGGCTCAGTCTTCTTGCGATCGTCTTCCCCGGACTGGTAGCGGTCACGCTCGAACAGGTTGTGATCTCCGTGGTCGGTGGCGTGGTCCTCCTGCAGGCGCTTCGCGTTATGCTGGTTCGCCGACGCGAGGATCGCGATGAGGCTGTGCCACCTGACCCGGAACGGCCGATTTCGACCTCGCCACCAGGTGAGGAGTTAGAAGACGAACTCGAGCGGTTTCTGGGCGACAGGCGACTCTACTTTCCCCGGGTTCGTCTTCGCGAAGGACTCCGTGCAGCCGCTGTTACTGTACTCTCCCAGTACGGACCCCATTCCACAGCCGAGGCGGAGGAGGCAGTCGATGCAGGAACCTGGACTGACGACGTGTATGCGGCTGCGTTTCTCGGTGACGAACGGGCCCCGACGCCGCCGCTCCGTGTTCGTGTGGGGAACGCTCTTCGACGTGAGTCACCACTCGAGCGTCACGTTCGACACGTCGTCGACGCGATTGCCGCGGCTGCTGGCGTGGCCGCACCCTCGAACGAAGGAGCGAGCAAACGTTCGGGACAACAGGCGGACCGACGAGCGGAATCCAGCAACAGGACAGCGCGGAATCGATCTACGGGACGGGCAAACGACGTCAGAAACACCACTGACCCCGAGACGAACGACACTCTCAGACGTGCAACACACTCGACGGGGCACTGGACGGGCGTCAGTGTCGTGGCCCTGGTGAGCATCGGCGTCGGGATTCTCGTCGAGCAGCCGTCGATACTGCTTGCAGGCACCGTCGGCATCGGCTACGCGGCGTACGCCCGCTCATCGGCGCTGGCGCCTCGTAGTGTCTCCCTCTCTCGAACGCTCAGTACTGAGCGGCCGGAACCGGGTGAGGAAGTCGAGGTAACGGTCACCATCACAAACGACAGCGAGCAGGCGCTGGCGGATCTGCGACTCGTCGACGGTGTCCCAGCATCGCTCGCCGTGACGGATAGCTCACCGCGTATCGGCACGGCACTGCGGGCAGGAGAGAGTCGATCGTACACCTATGCAGTGACTGCCCGTCGAGGCGTCCATACGTTTGGGCCAGCGACGCTGATCGCACGCGACCTCGCGGCCGCAGCCGAGCAGGAGCGAGAACTCTACACGGAAACAACGCTGACCTGTATTCCGCCGCTACGCGCGATACCGGAACCGATCCCGCTTCGAGCACAGGCGACCCGAGAGGTGGGTCATATCGAGACGGCGACCAGCGGAGACGGGGTCGAGTTCTATGCGACCCGGGAGTACCGCCCGGGCGATCCGATGAGTCGGATCGACTGGAACCGTCGCGCCCGGACTGGTGAGCTCACAACGGTCGAGTTCCGGAACGAGCGTTCGGCGAGCGTCGTCATCGTGGTCGACACCCGCGAGGAAGCGTACGTCTCGCCCGATCCGGACGCCGAACATGCACTCGACCGTGCGGTCGACGCCGCCGGACAGCTGTTCGTGACGCTGGCCGATTCGGGAGACAGAGTGGGTATCGCTTCACTGGGCGACAACGCCTGTTGGCTCGCCCCAGGCACCGGTGTTGATCACAGGGACACCGCACGAGAACTGCTCGCAACGCATCCTGCGTTCTCCCCGGTGCCGAGAGAGACTCGATCAGTGGTGGTTCAACACCGCAACCGCCTCAGAAAACGACTGTCTGCGGGTACACAGGTAATCGTTCTCACACCGCTGTGTGACGAATTCGGGGGGCAGTTTGCCAGGCGGCTCGAGGAACACGGCTATCCGGTCACGGTGATCAGCCTCGATCCGACCGCCAGCCAGACGACTGCACAGCGATTCGCACGGGTCGCCCGACGACTTCGGGTTTCGAACCTTCGAAGCAACGGGATTCCGGTTATCGACTGGGACTGGGACGACTCGATCACTGCCACGCTTGCCCGATTCAACGAGCGGTGGTCGCGATGAACCCCATTGATCGAGATCCGGCACAGCACAGCAGTCTGGTAGCAGGGTGTGCTGCGGTCGTTGCGTTCGGGCTCAGCGCGTTCTACTCGTGGCCGGCCCTCGCTATCGGCGCAGTAGGACTGGCCCTCATCCTCGTGGGGCTCATCCGTGGACTGTATACTGCAGTCACGGTGGGTGCGTTCGGCCTGTTCGTGGGCGCGATTCTCGCTGGTGTAGAGACCACGGCAGTTGGCCCGGTGCTCATCAGTGTCACTGCTGCAGTACTGGCGTGGGATATCGGCACGAACGCGATCAGCGTCGGGGAACAGCTGGGACGAGCAGCTGACACGAGACGTCTCGAAGCAGTCCACATAGCCGCGAGCACTGGGGTTGGCATCATAACGGTTAGCATCGCATACGGACTGTACATGACCGGCACCAGCGATCAACCGATCACGGCCCTGTTCTTGTTATTGCTCGCTGCAGTCCTGTTGCTGGAATCACTACGCTAGTCGACAGTCGGAACTTCGACCGCTTCGAGCACACTGTCGATTACCGCCTGTTTCTCCACGTCGTTGACCCGTGCATCGGCAGTCAGCACGAGTCTGTGGGCGAGCACCGGTTTGGCAACCGTCTTCACGATATCCGGGGTTACGTACTCACGGCCTTCGATAACCGCCTGCGCTCGTGCCGTTTCGAACAACCGCTGTGCACCGCGCGGCGACACGCCGACGCTCACACGTGACTCCTCCCGCGTTCTGCGGCTGATATCGAGCATGTACAGGATGAGATCCTCGTCGACGCGGACGGTCTCGGGAACACGCTGTAGCGCACGAACACGATCGGGAGTGAGTACGGGATCGACAGAGGGACTCCGTTCCTCTCGACCATCTCGCCGAAACAGGAGTTCTGCCTCCCCCTGGTAACTCGGATACCCCATGCTGGCCTTCACGGCGAACCGATCGATCTGTGCCTCGGGCAGAGCGAAGGTACCCTCCTGTTCGACGGGGTTCTGTGTCGCGATGACGAAAAACGGGTCCGGCAGTTCACGGGTTTCCCCATCGGCCGTGACCTGTCGCTCTTCCATCGCTTCCAGTAGTGCACTCTGGGTTTTCGGTGGCGCCCGATTGATTTCATCAGCAAGCACGACGTTCCCGAAAATGGGCCCTTCGTTGAACTCGAAGGTACGATCGCGCTCGTTGAAAACGTGGGTGCCAGTCACGTCTGCTGGGAGGAGATCAGGGGTAAACTGCACACGTGAAAACGACAGGCCCAGTGCCGTGGCCATACTTCGAGCAGTCAGTGTTTTTCCGGTTCCCGGGACGTCTTCGAGGAGAACGTGGCCCCTGGCGAGCACACCAAGCAACACCGTTTCGAGAAACGACCGGTCAGCGATAACCGCGTTTTCGACTTCGGTCAGCACAGCATCACACTGTGCACTTGCGTCGTCGATGCTCATGGTCATATGTTGCCTATTGACTACCAGGGGACAAAGATTGGCCTCCTCGCGAGAACCGCAGTAGATGGTTCGTCGGCACGACACCCCGGACGGATGTCTCCCAGTCGCTGACAGAGTCCGTATCGAGCGGTGGTTCGCGTAGTTGAGTGACGCGATTCACGCCCGTCCCCAGAGCGCGAGGCGTTCTGGTGTGCGAACGAGAGCTTTGCTCTCGTCAACGCCGTGAACGGCGGGATTCTCTCGCTGTAAGAAGATAGAAGACAGTCGTCAGACTCCCGAGCACCCCACGTTCCATCGGCTGGCAGAACCGCCCCGGCCATCGCTGGATCGATCCCGACTGAGCCCTCGAATCGCATCGTTTTTTCTCCCGAGCCCGAGAACTACGAGGTATGTCAACGACTATCTATTTCATCGGCGCCGGTGCGATCGCCCGCAGCCACGCCGAAGCCGTCGAATTGCTCCCGAACGCCGACGAGATCGAACTCGCCGCAGCGGACCCGACCCCAGCTGCCCGCAAGCGGTTCGCGGAGGCCGTCGATGACGTCCGCCTCTACGAGGACAGCGAGTCGATGCTATCGGAGGCGGTCGATCCGGACGACTTCGTCGTTGTCGCAGCGCCGCCGTTTACCCACCACGACGAGACGATCGCGGCGCTCGAAAGCGGCCGACACGTATTATGCGAGAAACCGCTGGCGCCAGCCCTCGATGAAGCCGAAGCGATGCTCAAGGCCGCGAGGGAGAACGACCGTCTCCTCGGCTCGTGTAACTGTCGTCACTACCGGACGCCCGGCACCGAGCGCGTCAAGCAACTGATCGATGAGGGAGCGATCGGCGATCCGTACCACGTCACGTGGATCACCCGCAGCCAGCGGGGTCGCCCCGGGATCGAGTATCAGCCGGAATCGAAGTGGTTCCTCGACCGCTCGAAAGGTGGCGGCGGGATCGTCATGGACTGGGGCCCTTACGAGTTCGCCACGCTCGAAGACCTCCTCGTACCTGATAGCGTCGACGTCAAACACGCCTGGACTGCCCAGCCCGAGACGGCTGTCGATCCCGAGGACATCCCGTTCGACGTCGAAACGCACGGGGGTGCGACGCTCGTTTACCGCACCGACGAGCGCGACGTGCAGGTAACCTATGAACGAGCGTCCGGAACACACGGCGAGGAACGAGACGTGACAGAAATCGAAGGGACCGAGGGTGCGATCCGGTGGGACTGGACCGAGGTCGGCACGTCGACAGTCACGCTGGCGACCGACAACGATGGTGACCTAGTCGAAGAATCGATAGCCGTCACCCCGGACGAAGATATAGAGGCGCACGATCGGCCCCTCGTGTATTTCGACCGTGTCGTGCGGGGCGGGGACGCACCGATCCGAACCGGTGCGGAGGCGATCACGTCAGTTGCGATGATCAACGCGATGTATCGGTGTGCCGAGTCGGGAGAGCCCCAGCGAGTGGACCTATCGAAGATTGCTTGATCGAGACACCCGTCAACGCACGGAGTATATATTCTCGGCCGCTGACAGACAACTAACGAATGTACGACTTCGTCGTCGTCGGCTGTGGCCCCCCAGGTGCGCGGTTTGCTCGACGTGCGTCCGAAGAGGGCCACGACGTCCTCGTCTTCGAGAAAGGGGAGATCGGCGATCCACTGGCCTGTTCGGGCCACGTCAGCACCGACATCTGGGACTTTACTGGCCCTGACGCGCGCAATGAACTCCTCCAGAACGAAATTCGTGGCGCACGCTTTCACGTCGACGAACCGCAACGCACCGCGAACTCCGCAGACGAACGCGCTCGCGAGGCCGGACGCCAGCTCGACCACGCGGGACTGTTCTACCGGGACGAGACGATCTCGAACGTCATCGACCGGGTCGGGCTGGATCGCCACCTCGCCGACCTCGCACGCGATGCCGGTGCGGACGTCCGCGATCACCACACAGTCACCGAAATCGAAGAGCACGAAGATCGGGTCACAGTGACCGCCTCGACACCGGAAGACACGATCACTGTCGAAGGGAAGATGGTGGCTGGCTGTGATGGGCCGCGTTCCCGTGTCCGGGACGCCCTCGGTCTCGATGACCCAGACGAACTCCTGCATGGCGTGTTGGGGTTCGATCCTACCCCCGATCACGCCGACTATGTCGATGTCCATCTCACTGCGCCGCGCTTTTTCGCGTGGCGAATCCCGCGGGGCGATGCTGGCGTCGAGTACGGACTGGCGGCTCCACCGGGCGATAATGTGAGAGAGCTGTTCGAGCGGCTCCAGACTGGGTACGGCGTCGACCTCGATCGAACCTGCTCGGGGGCGATCCCGATCGGCCCACCCGAGCGCATCACAACGCGACGGGGCTTTCTCATCGGCGACGCCGCCGCCCAGACCAAACCGTTTACTGGCGGTGGGATTCTCTACAGCATGACTGCTGCCGATCATGCCGCGCGAACGATCGATCCGGACTGGCCGCCAACCCTGCAGGCGTACGAACACGCCTGGCGCGAGGAGCTGTCCCGCGAGATTCAACTGGGGCATCTACTTCGGCGCGCGTACAGCCTCCCGGAACCGATCCAGCGCACTGGCTTGCGCGCGCTCTCGGGCGAGATCGGCGTCCACATGGACCGCCCCACGTCGCTGTTCTCACGGGAGCAACTCGGCGCACTGCTCTCACGCTGAGTCGGCGTCGTCCTCGACAGGAAGCGCGGGTCCGACTCCGTCCACGTCCGGAACGTCGTTCGACCCCTCGAGGATCCGTCGTGCCTCTTCGGTTCTGGTATCCCCAAGTCCTTTGACGAGTGTGAGCGCGCGGCTGAGTCGCGTACGTTGCCAAGCTTGCTCACGATGCTGGTACGTACGGATACTGCGGAGGAACTCCGGTTTCGAGAACTCCGGCCAGTACGGCGTGCAAAAGTAGACCGCAGCCTCGTTGCCGTTGGCATACCACGGCAGGAAGTTGCTCGTCCGCTCGTCGCCGCCCGTCCGGATGATGAGGTCGACGGCGCGAACCGGGCGATCATAGAGCTGGCTCTCGACTGTTTCGACGTCCAGATCGGCGGGGGAAAGCGTGCCCTCTTCGACCTGCTGAAGGATCCGCCGTGTCGCCGAGAGCAGTTCCGATCGACCGCCATATGCGAGTGCGATATTCAGAACGAACGAATCATACTCGCGTGTACGCTCTTCGGCGTAGTCGACAACCTCCTGTACACGGTCCGGCAGGCGTTCGATATCGCCCAGTGTGCGAATACAGACCCCGTTCTCGTGGACTCGATCGGCGTCAGCGAACTCGCGAAGCTTCCCCTCGATCAGGTCGAACAGGGCCTCGCGCTCGTCGGCCGGACGCTCGAAGTTCTCCGTCGAGAACGCGTACAGCGTCAGTTCTTCGATACCCAGTTCCTCGCACCATTCAAGCACCTGTTCGGTCGTCTCTGCTCCTTCTCTGTGACCGTTCGTCACGGCGTCACCGCGTTCCCGGGCGTATCGCCGGTTCCCATCCTGAATCACGGCGACGTGTGTGGGCACCTCGTCGAGATCGGTCCGTAGTAACTGCTCGTACAGTGACTGCACGCGTCGTTCGAGCCACCCTTGCATTACTAGAGTACAGATCCCCCTCCATGATGTACGTTTGCCAACCGATTGTCATATGATGGCCGCGCAGGGAAACGGAGTTGGCTGTTGACCCCCATCTCGTCGGCCCGAGTCGCGTTCGAGCAATTGACATCCCCCTCGGCCTGAAAGGCGGGGGTTTTTCCCTGTATTTCCGTAAATTCTGGAGCATGGTCGGGAAAATGAACACGGCCTCCACAGCCCTGCCCGCAGGTTACACACACTCCGGAGGAAATGGCAGCATCGGACTCCGGACGACCGCTGTGCCGGACGTAACTGCAGTGACGAGTGCGACGCTACAGGGACCGATAGATGTCGGGCGAGCTGTTGTCAGATAATGTGCGGGATCATCGGCTACGTTGACCGTTCGGGCAATCCGGCCGTACTCGACGTACTGGATACTGGTCTCTCCAGCCTCGCATACCGGGGCTACGATTCGGCTGGCGTCGCGCTCGCAGACGACGATCTCACCGTCATCAAGCGTACGGGGGAGGTCGACGCGCTGACCGAGGCGCTCGCCACGGTGGCTCCGGACGACGTATCGGCCGGGATCGGGCACACACGCTGGAGCACGCACGGACCGCCCTCCGACGCGAACGCCCATCCACATACCGACTGCACTGGCGAGGTTGCAGTCGTACACAATGGCATCATCGAGAACTACGAGACGCTCAAAGCCGAACTCACGCAGCAAGGCCACGTCTTCGAGAGCGAAACCGACACGGAAGTGATCCCCCATCTCATCGAAGAGGCGCTGGATCGGGGCGGCGATCGGATGTCTGCGTTCAGGGATGCGATCGACCGACTAACAGGGAGCCACGCGGTCGTCGCAGCCTTCGCTGACGGCCACGGACTCTTCGCGACGCGACGGGACTCACCGCTGGTCGTCGGCCTCGGGGATGACGGCTACTATCTCGCCAGTGATGTCCCGGCTTTTGTCGAGTACACCGACCGTGTCTCCTATCTCGACGACGGTGAGTTCGTCCGTGTGACTTCGGACGGTGTAACTGTGACTGACAGTGAGGGGACCGAGATCGACAAATCGGTGTCGACGATCGACTGGGATCCCGAAGATGCCGAAAAAGGTGGGTACGAACAGTACATGCTCAAAGAGATCACAGAACAGCCGCGGGCGCTCAGGAAATGCCTCCGCGGGCGCGTCGATGAGGAGGCTGAGCAGGTTTCGCTGGATCTGGAGCTCGAGCGCGAGTCAGTTGACAGGATCCACCTCCTCGCGTGTGGATCCAGCTATCATGCCGCTCTGTATGGTGCACAGCTATTCCGTGCGCGGGGGATTCCCGCCCAGACGTTCCTGGCGAGCGAGTACGGTGACCGTGCTCTTGCCGGTGACACTCCACTCGTTATTGGCGTCACCCAGAGCGGTGAGACTGCCGACACACTTGGGGCGCTCCGCGCCGCACAGGCGGCAGGGGCGGAGACGCTTACCATCACCAACACCGTTGGGAGTTCCGCGGCACGCGAGTGTGATCACGCCCTGTTCGTCAGAGCCGGTCCCGAGATCGGCGTTGCCGCGACCAAAACGTTCGCGAATCAGCAGACCGCACTCCACCTGCTCGCGCTGTGGCTCGGAGGTGGCGACGCCGACCCCAGTCACATTGCTGCACTTCGTGCGATCCCGGAGCAGGTCCAGTCGATCCTCGACGACGATAGCGCCCGCGAGGTAGCGGCCGAGTTAGTCGACTCCGCGGCCTACTTTTTCATCGGCCGTGGCCCACAGCACCCGATCGCACTCGAAGGCGCACTCAAACTCAAAGAGATCTCCTACGAACACGCCGAGGGCTTTGCCGCTGGCGAACTCAAACACGGTCCGATCGCACTCGTTACGACCGAGACGCCCATCATTGCGATGGTCACCGGTGACGACGAGCGGGCCAGGAAGACGGTCGGGAACGTCAAAGAGGTACAGGCTCGCGGCGCGCCGGTCGTTGCCGTCACCGATGGGAAAGCAAACGTCGAACAGTACGCCCAGCACGTCCTCTCGGTACCCGAAACGGAGCCCGAGATCGCCGCCCTGCTCGCGAACGTTCAGCTCCAGTTGCTTGCCTACTGGATCGCACGAGATATGGGGCGGCCGATCGACAAACCCCGAAATCTCGCGAAAAGCGTCACGGTCGAATGAGGAACGTGTTTAATCGGGTGACGGGAAAAGTTGATAGCGCTCACTGCGCTAATTTCGGCACCGCATGTTCTCGAAGCCCCAACACGGCTCGCCGCTGTACGACCGGCGACTCCCGGCGAGTATTCTCGTCGTCATCGGCGTGCTACTCGGCGGATTGACACTCGAACACGTCGTGACCCATCCCGAGCCGCCCGCCTGGTGGGCTGCGGAGTTCCTCGTCGTCGTGGGGCTCACTGCGACAATTCTCTACAGCGCGTACTGGCTCGCAGCCAGCGAGTTCGAGCCGGCAGCTCTCTGGGACACTATCACGTGGATGCTCGTCGGCGTAATCGGCTTTACAGGCCTTGCAGGCGGGCTCATCGTCCACCAGGCTGGTGAGGGCGGTAGCGTTGCCGAGCCGACGTTCGTCCTGCTTGTCCTCTCGATGATCGGTGCGTTGCTGGGGCTCGCACTCGGCGTGGCACTGCACTCCCGTACTGCTCTGATCTCAGTGGCGAGCGACGAACACGAGCCATCGTCCGACCACTCGACCGGCGCTGTGGTGTCTGTCACTGACGATGGCGAACAGCTGCGACATCGCCAGCAGCGGATCGTACTGGAGATACTCGTCGACGCCGCACCCGAACCGGTCACGCTGGGTGCAGTGCTGGAAGAACTGGAAGCGCGTGATCAAAGCGACGTGACGCCCGAACAGCTACGCACCGAACTGCGGCAGGACGTGCTCCCGAACCTGCTCTCGACCGAGCTCATTGAGTTCGATAGAACCCGTCGAACCCTCTCGTTCGCCGGACCGGACTGCGTCGCGGACGCCTTCCGGTCGGAATAAATCGAGCGCTCATAGTGTTTCGTCTCGCCAATTACCGCCGACCGACGGTACCGGCCTGGCGATCGGCGGTAACCAGTGAGACGAAACACTATCAGAACTCGATGAGCGCGTTCACCGGTGCGTCCGTCCGCTCGCGGGCGCGCTCGATGCCGTCGTCGCCGACCGCGATCAGGGTGAAGACGCCGCCAATCTCCGCGCCGGCGCGCTGGGCGATATCGAGCAGTAGTTCCTGCGTCTCACCCGACCGAATGAGATCGTCGACGACAAGCACGGTGTCGCCCTCGTCGATCGCGGCGGCCGGCAGGTAGTAGGTCAACTCGATTCCCGACTGGAGGCGCTGGCGCGACTCGATGAACTCCTCGACGGCAGTCTCTTTGGACTTTTTCGCATAGGCTGCTCGCCCGCCGTAGTAGCTCGCGATAGCAGCGGCGAGGGTAATGCCGTCGGTCGCGGCGGTGAGGACGACATCGGGGCGGTCGAACTCGAAGGACTCGGCGGCGACAGGTGCAACGAGATCCAGAAACGACTGATCGAAGACGATCGTCGAGTTGTCGACGTAGCCCTCGTCGTCCGTTTGCACGCGGGCTTCGAGTTCCTCGGCGAGCGCGTCGCGGCCGACCCCGGTGACGACCTCGCGGGCCCGCTCGTCGCTCGGCAGGACGTGCCCGTTGACGTAGCGGTTGAGATCGCCCGCCGGAAGGCCGGTAAGCTCGGCCAACTCGTCGTATGTGCGCGTCTCCTTGAGCATCCGGAGGACGGAGACGGCGCGCAACTGGAGAGCCGCCTTCTCTGCTCTGTTCATACGACATATGCACGCTTCCACAAGCATGGTGGTTTCGATCCCTGAATAGTGGAGTCTAACCCACATACGTGGTCTATCAGACTGGCAAGGCCGACATCATACGACCAGACCGCTCAGGATGACGTAGCCCCCCACGACGACGAGCACAGTGGGGACGAGCCAGCGGTCGAGTCGGTCGGAGATCCCCTCGGTTGCGACGCGATAGACGAGGGCCAGCGCGACGAGAAACACGACCCCAGCACCGACCAGATACACGCCGATGACGATTGCCAACGTTTCCGGCGAGAGATCGGCGAAAAAGGGGATGTATACGGCGATGTTCTCGCCGCTGAGGCCGATCCCGGCGACGGCAACCACGCCAATACGCCCGATCGTGGTCGGCACGACCGACGATTCTTCGACGACGGTTTCGGGCGGGCGGCTGATGAGTCCCCACAGACCGATACTGAGCGGAACGACGCCCAGGAGAAACGTCCAGTCCGCCAGGATCTCACCGGCGATGAGAGCCCCGAGGACTGCACCGGCGAGACCGACAGAAAATCCCACGTAGTGCCCGACAAGTACCTCCCAGGTTCGATAATCGTTGTCCGCACAGAATGCGCTGATGACGACAAGCGCATCCAGATGCGTTACGGCGAACAACCACACGCCAAGCAGCAAGACCGTCTCCACGAATATCCCAGTTCTCTTACCGGAATCCCATAGTAGTTTTCGGTTGACTCTCCCGTGTCGCCAGCCCTGCTCGCTCTGAAACCATTCGCCTCACTCGATTCGCCCCTCACTCGGCGAGAAAGTCAGGTTCGGTCCGTTTCTCGTCGCGTTCGCTTCGGAGGTGATCGAGGAACTCGTCGATCTCGACGTCGTACTCCTGTTCCTCGAAGCGGTCCCGGACGGAGATGTTACCGTCTTCCTCCTCGTTGTCGCCGACGATGATCATGTAGGGTACCCGATCGTCGTGGGCGGCGCGGATCTTGCGCTCGATGGTCGAGTCGCGATCGTCGACCTCGACGCGGAACTCGTCGAACTCGTTTTTGACGCGGTGAGCGTAGCCCAGATTCGCGTCGCTGATCGGGAGCACCCGGACCTGCTCGGGGGCGAGCCAGAGGGGGAAGTTGCCCGCGAAGTGCTCGATCAGGACCATGAAAAAGCGCTCGTAGCTACCATAGAGGGCGCGGTGGATCATCACCGGCTTGTGGTCCTCGTTGTCCTCACCGACGTAGGACAGGTCGAAGCGCTCGGGCATGTTGAAATCGAGCTGGACCGTCGGTCCGTCCCAGCGGCGACCGATGGCGTCCTCGAACGCGAAGTCGATCTTCGGGCCGTAGAACGCGCCGTCGCCCTCCTCGACCTCGTACTCCATCGAACGACTTTCGAGCACACTTTCGAGCTGGGACTCGGCGCGCTCCCAGATCTCGTCGCTCCCGACGCTTTTGTCGGGCCGGGTCGCGAGCGCGACCTCGTACTCCAAGTCGAAGGTCGTCAGCACGTCGTCGATCATGTCCATGATCTGCTCGACCTCCTGGCGGATGTCCTCGGGCCGGACGAACAGGTGGCCGTCGTCGATGGTGAACGCCCAGACCCGCGAGAGCCCCGAGAGCTCGCCGCGCTGTTCCTTGCGATAGACCTTGCCGTTCTCGGCGTACTTGATCGGCATGTCCCGATAGGACCACGAGCTATCGTCGAAGATCGCGGCGTGGCCCGGACAGTTCATCGGCTTGAGACCGTACTCGTCCTCGTCGACATCGAAGACGAACATGTCGTCCTGATAGTTCTCGTAGTGGCCGCTTTTCTCCCAGAGGTCGGTCTTGAACAGGTGCGGCGTCTCGACGTACTCGTAGCCCGCATCGAGGTTCAGGTCGGCGACGAACGATTCGAGTTCGCGCAGGATCGTCTTGCCCGGCGGGTGATACAGCGGCAGCCCCGGCCCGGTGACGTCCTGAATCGAGAACAGGTCCATCTCCGCGCCGATCTTGCGGTGGTCGCGACGCTCGGCCTCGCGCTTTCGCTCGTGGAACGCTTCGAGATCGTCCTCACTCTCGAACGCGGTGCCGTAGACCCGGGTCTGCATCGGGTTCTCCTCGTCGCCGCGCCAGTAGGCTGCGGCAATCTCCAGCAGGTCAACGGCACCGATCTCGCCGGTCGACTCGACGTGTGGGCCGGCACAGAGATCCTCCCACTCGCCCTGGCTGTAGAAGGTGACCGTGTCGTTCTCGTCGGCGAACTCCTCCAGGAGTTCGAGTTTGTACGGCTGGTCGGCCAGCCGTTCGCGGGCCTCCTCGATCGACACTTCCTCACGCTCGATCTCGTAATCGGCCTCGATGATTTCTTCTATTTCGGCGTTGATCTCCTCGAAGTCGGCCTCGTCGAGGTCGATGTCGTCGAAGTCGTAGTAAAAGCCCTCGTCGGTCGGCGGGCCGATGGCTAGCTGGACGTCGTCGTACAGCCGCTCGACGGCCTGTGCGAGACAGTGCGAGGCCGAATGGCGCATCACGCGGATCGCCTCGTCGGAGTCCTCGGTGACGATCTCGATGTTCGCGCCGCTTTCCGTGATCGGCTCGTCCTTCGAGACGAGTTCGCCGTCGATACGACCGGCGACCGTGTCGCGGCCGAGGCCGGGCCCGATCTCGTAGGCGACGTCCTCGACGGTCGCGCCGCGCTCGACGCTGAGCTCGGAGCCGTCGGGCAGTACTACCGATATGTCGTCCGCTGAATCTACATCCTGAGACATTGGTACACCTCCGGCTGGTCGGGGGTGACCAGCGAGAGAATCGGCAGGCGGGAGTTGTAGTTAGTTACGGGCGAGCGCCCGGCCTGTAAAGCAGCCACCTGCCATCTGTACGCCACAGTACCGCTGGCGGTAGGAAAAGCGTTGCGGAACGACCGGGATTCCAGCGGATAGACAACCGGAGGGAAATGCCATCTATTATTAGATAAGATCTACAAATATGCAAAATTTCCATAAGTTATATAGTAATAGAGAATAAAATAAAAAATATGGATAGAAACCCTGCCGCAGGAGGCCGTCGGACGCGTCGAACTGTACTCGGAACGATCGTCGGTGGCGGACTGGCCGCGCTAGCCGGCTGTGCAGGACTCCGCGGCGGTGGTGCCACCATCGAGTCGAAGTCGGAACCGCTGGTCGACGAGGCACTCGATCTCCGGGTGACCGGACTGGACGCCGAGCAAACGGTGACGGTGGTGGCCGCGATGGAACTCGCTCAGGGCGGAGTGTCCACCGTCTTCAGGTCGCGAGCGATGTTTCAGGCTGACGAGGACGGCGTCGTGGACCCCAGCGACACAGCCCCGATCGAAGGTACCTATGACGCTGCAGATCCGATGGGTATCGTCTGGTCGATGATTGGGGGACTCGATCTGCCGCTGGACCCGCCGTCGGTCGGCGAAAGCGAGGGTCGAACGCAGCCGGTGACCGTCGCCGTCTACGGCGGCGAGGAGCAACTCGCCAGCCGACAGATACCCCGAGTGCTGGCACCGACTGGCATCGAACAACGGGAGCCGGACGACGACGACCTCGTCATCAGAGCCGCGCTGCCGGAGGGGGCCGGTCCACATCCCGGCGTGCTGGTACTGCACGGCGGTGACGGTCAACCGCCAGGACAGTACGCCCTACAGCTAGCCGCTAACGGCATCGCCGCCTGCGTGGTCCAGTACTTCGGCGACCATCAGGCCATTCCCGACGAGCAGGTTCACGTCCCGATGGAGTACTTCGACCGGGCAGTCGACTGGTTCAGCGGGCTCGATAGCGTCACCTCGGAGGTAGGAGCCGTCGGCTTTTCGCTGGGCGGGACCGTCGCCCAGTTACTGGGTGTTCGGCGAGACGACATTGGCGTCGTCGTCCCGTACTCGACGATTCCCTACGTGTTCGGATTCTCTCAGTTCGATGGCAGCCCGTTTTCCGACAGCGACGAACCGCTTCCGTACGTCGAGCTACCGTGGACGGAAAGCGAGTTCAGTCAGGACCAGCGACGCACCCGACCGGCGATCGAAGCCGGATTCGGGCGGGCAAGCGAAGAACAGATCGAGGCAGCACGGATCCCCGTCGAGGAGATCGACGCACCGGTGCTCTACGTGACCGGCGAAGACGACACCACCGCTCCCGCAACGGAGTACACCGATCGTGCGATCGACTGGCTCGATAGCGCCGAGTATGCCCACGAGTACGAGCATCTCGCCTACGAAGACGCAGGTCACAGCATATTCGCACCGTACAGTCCCACCCCTGATCGGGTTGCTATTGATGGCCGACAGCACGGTGGGACACCTGCCGGGATCGCCGCCGCGGAAGCCGAGTCCTGGCCAGTAGTCCTCGACTATCTGCGATCGGGGCTTGAAAAGTAAGCTCGACTGATCACGTCGTATCGGGAAGTTCGACCTCGTCCGGGTGGGGCATCCAGAGCAGATCGATCGTGATGCCAAGCGTGAGCGGAATCCCGATCACGACGATCAGCGCCGTCGTGCGGTCGGCCGCGGCGGTACCGATGCCGAACGGACCACTGAGCAGCATCGTCGAGGCGACCAGCAACATCGGAATCAGGATCGCCGCATATAACGCTGCACCCCAGTTGGTCGTCAACCGAATCCGGAAAAAGCGCGTGACGATCGCCGCCATCGCCGTGTGGACGACCAGTAAGATCCCGTATCCGATCACCGTACTCACTGCAACCATACACGGACTAGTCGCCGCTCGGTCTTTGTCCTGTCGGAAAGCGACGACCGCCTGAGGCGGGACAACCGTTTTGCCACGAGCGCGTGAGTGTGGAGTATGCACCGGGCGATCGCCGAGCGTGACGTCGAGGAGACGGCGGTGACCGAGTCGGAAGCCATCGATCTCTACCGCGAGATGGTGCGCGCCCGGACGTTCGACGATCGGGCGATCGCCCTGCAGCGGCGCGGCTGGATGAGCGGCTACCCACCCTTTCGTGGCCAGGAGGCGACGCAGGTCGGCGTCGCCCACGCCATGGCGACGACCGACTGGCTGGTCCCGACCTACCGCTCGAACGCCGCCCAGATTGCTCGCGGCGTCCCCATGAGCGATCTCTTTGCCTTCCGGAAGGGGTACGCCGAGTTCCAGTCGGGTCACGATATTCCGGTATTCCCGCAGGCCGTTCCGATCGCCACCCAGCTCTCCCACGCCGTGGGGCTCGGGATGGCAGCACGACATCGCGGCGACGAGACGGCGATCCTGACGCTCTTTGGTGACGGCGCGACCAGCGAGGGTGATTTCCACGAGGCGATGAACTTCGCCGGAGTGTTCGACGCCCCGGTCGTCTTCTGCTGTGAGAACAACGGCTGGGCCATCTCGCTGCCGCGCGAGCGCCAGACTGCCAGTGAGACGATCGCACAAAAAGCGACCGCCTACGGCTTTGAGGGAAAACGGGTCGATGGGATGGACCCCATCGCAGTCGCCGAATGCGTCGCGGACGCGCTGTCGACCGCCCGCGAGTCCGGCCCCGTGCTGATCGAGAGCCTGACCTACCGGCTGGGCGCACACACGACCAGCGACGACCCCTCACGATACCGCGAGGAAGAATCGGATCTCCCGGAGTGGCGCACTGGCGACCCCATCGAGCGCTACGAGACATATCTCCGCGAGCACGGACTACTCGACGACGAGACGATCGCGGACATTCGTGAGGACGCCGACGCTGCGGTCGACGACGCCGTCGAGCACGTCGAGGCGATGGCCGACCCGGAGCCCGACGACGTGTTCGATCACGTGTACGACCGACTCCCTGCGGAGCTACGGCGGCAGCGCTCGACAGTGGGCCCTGTCGGGGAACAGAACTAGCCGACGAACTGCTCGACCTGCGGGAGTCGTCGTTCGAGGTCGGCATCCGGCTCCAGCTCCGGATCGGCGGCGAGGCGATCGAGCACGAGAAAGACGTCGACACCACGAGTTTCGAGCCAGCCAACGAGGGACTCGATCGCGGCGCGGTTGTGCGCCAGCGACTCCAGCAGGTTCACGAGTACGACGACGCCGACCGTGGCCTCGCTGTCGGCAGGCATTGGGTCACTGAGCGCGGATACCGTGGCCGAGTCGGCAGGTGACTCGTCGGTGGGCGACATCGAGAGACAGCTAGAACAGATCGCGACCCGGTCGGCGTTCCCTGGGACGTACTCACGCAGTCGCTCCGGCACCGCGGCGACTGTCGCATCGTCGCCACAGGCCGGACAGGCCATCTCAGTCGCTCGCCTGCGCCTCTTCGAGGGCGGCGGCTTCCGCCTCGGCTTCGGCCTTCTCTTCGGCCTCGGCTTCTTCCTTTTTCTCCTTGATCTTCTTCATGCGGAAGATCTCCTCTCGCTCCTGCTCTTCGAGCTTCTGCTCGATGTACTCCTGATTGTCGTACAGATCGGGCAGCAGTTTGAACTCCAGAGCGTTGACGCGGCGTTTCGTCGTCTCGATCTCGTCAAGCATCTTCTTCATCGCGGTCTCGACCTCGGCGGCGAGGATGATCGACTCAAGCAGCTCCTCGTAGCTCTCGGCGACCTCGTCGATGCGCGAGGAGGTGCCGAGCACGCCGTAGCCGCGCTGGTCGAGCGTCTTTCGTACCCGGGTGGACTCGATCTGGGGGACGACGACGCCCATGATGTTTTTCGACTCCGTGGTGATCTCGGGGTGTTCGTGGAGCGCGGCGGCAGCACCGCGGACGGCCACGTCACCCTCCATCGCGCGGGCCATATTGATCGTCCGCTGGGCGTCCTCGTAGTTGGCTTCCATATCCGCCCGGACGTCCTGTGCCTGATCGAGGATGTCCATGAACTCCATGATGAGGCCGTCACGCTTCTTTTCGAGCGTGTCGTGGCCGCGTTCGGAGAGCTCGATGCGATCCTCGATCGCCATCAGGTTCTTCCGAGTGGGCTTTACGTCTTTGGCCATTTGCTCTCTCCTAACGAACCCAGCCGGATAACTGTTACCAGATTCGGCCGCGAGCGCCCCCGAGCGAAACCGATTTGACGGCCGAGCGAGAGCGTCGAAGCGATGGGACGGTTCGGAGCCGACGAGGCCGGGCGGGGACCGGCACTGGGATCGATGTTCGCCGGCGCAGTCGCGGTGGGGGACCCAGACTACCTCCCCGACGGCGTCGCCGACTCGAAGCAACTCACCCGGGCGCACCGGGCCGAGCTATACGAACAGTTGTGCGACGACGACCGGATTCGAACCGCGGTCGCGGAAATCCCGACTGGCCGGATCGACGATCCGGAGACTGACATGAACACGCTGACTGTCGAAGCACAGGCAGCGGCGATCGGGCAGGTCGTGTCGGCGGGCGACGAGGGCGTCGTCGACGCCTGTGATCCCTCCGAGTCACGGTTTGCCCGGCGGGTCGCCGATGCCGTCCCGGCCACCATCGAGATTACGGCCGAACACGGCGCGGACGACGCGTATCCGATCGTCGCCGCCGCGAGCATCGTCGCCAAAGTCGCGCGGGATCGCCACGTCGACGCGCTGGCGGAGCGCTACGGCGCGGTCGGGAGCGGCTACCCGAGCGATCCGACCACCCGCGAGTTCCTCGAAGAGTACGTAGCGGAACACGGCGCACTACCGAGTTGTGCCCGTGAAAGCTGGGGAACGTGCGCGGACGTGCTGGCGGCAGCGGAACAGACCGGACTCGACGGGTTCTGATAGTATGTAAGACGCCTCCGCGTGATGACACCCTCGAACCCGTCGCTATTCGTCACGACGACCCCACGACAGTCTGTATCCTCGAACTTCGCAACGACTTTCGATACTGGTGTATCGCCCGAGACTTCCGAAGACTCCGCCGAAATGAGTGAACTGACATCCATGGTATTCAACTCCGGTCCGGTCTCCGATCCAGCCTTCTGGAGAGACCCTCAAATATCACGGCCCAAATGGACCGCTGATGACAGATAGACAGCAGACGCCCGCGTCACGAGGCGCGGCGAGAATACCACGTAGAGACTATCAGGCCTCATCGTGAGCCAGCACGCTTATAGCTATTTCACAAACATTGTAAAATAATGATCGGACCGGAGCTCGTACTCGTGCTATCAGCAGGAGTGTTCACCGCTGTCGTCTGTGGGTTTGGTACGCTCCCATTCTTTTTCGTCGATGAAATTGGGGACAGGCTCACGGTCGTTCTATGGGGGTTCGCAGGCGGAGTGATGTTGTTTGCCTCGGTCTTTGGGTTCGTGTTCGAGGGGCTCGGGGAGGGAACACTGTGGCAGGTGGGAGTTGGCCTCGTAATCGGTGTTCTCCTCGTCGTGCTCGCGGACCGAGTGATCACGGGATACGAGTTTGCTCCGCGTGAAATGGCACAGGCCGACTTCCAGAAACTCGTCCTTATCGTCGGCGTCCTCACGGTCCACAGTTTTCCGGAAGGAGTGGCTCTTGGCGTCGCATTCGCTGATCTCGGTATCGAAGGTGATCTCATCGTCGGCGGGCTGGCCGTCCCGGCGCTGGCCATCTTCATAACGGTGGCCATCTCGGTGCAAAACATCCCCGAAGGTCTCGCAGTTGCGATCCCGCTGAAGACGTTTGGCGTGCCAAACTGGCAGATATTCGGCTGGGCGGTGTTTTCGAGTATCCCGCAACCGATTGGTGCTGGAATAGCTTACGTCTTTGTCACGTGGGCACGTGAATTTCTGCCGTACGGATTTGGATTTGCCGCCGGTGCAATGATCTATCTCGTGTTACACGACATCTTCCCGGATGCGCTCGAACACGGTGAGAACGCCGGTCTTCCAGGCCGGGGCCGGAGAGAGCTCGCGATTGGGGTTGTTCTGGGGGTCGTACTGATGATCCCAGTTATACTTCTGACAGAATAGTATCGGTCTTTCAGGCGCATTCGAAGCCGGGCTCACAGCTCTACTGAGACCATGGAAAAGACTGGTGACGGCCAGTGAGGGTGGCATCCTCTGTCTCACCGGTCTCCCACGTCGTCCGACTGAGAGTCCCTGCTCACCGGTAGAACGGCTGCCTCGACCGATCGGCGTTTCGCTCACCGATGCCCGGCATCGGCGGCAGGGTCCGTTTGTGTGCGGCGTCGAGATACATCGTCGCGACGTCTTCTGCAGTCTCGACCGGAACGTCGACGCGTTCGGCGGCCGCCTCGATATCGTACTCACGATCAACGAGGAGCCGGAGCAGTCGATCGAGCGTCCGGTACTCCGCACCGAGCTCCGTCTCGTCAGTCTGGCCCGACCAGAGCCCGCCGGTCGGCGGTTTGCTAACGATCCGGCGCGGCACACCGACACGGGGAGCCAGCGACCGGACCTCGGTCTTGTACAGGTCGCCGATCGGAAACAGATCCGCTGCCCCGTCACCGTACTTGGTGTTGTAGCCAAGCAGTAGCTCCGAGCGGTTCGACGTCCCGGCGACAAGCAACGAGCGGGTGTTTGCCGCGTAGTACGCACAGAGCATCCGGAGTCTGGCGAGCACGTTCCCGGTCGCAACACGATCGGCATCTTCACCGATCTCCGTCCCGACAGTTTCCTCGAACGCCTCCAGCAGCGGCCGAAGCTGTATCTCGTGAAACTCGATTCCGAGTCCGTCGGCGATCGTCCTGGCCTCTCTCGCGTGGACGCTGTCGGTCTTGCTGGCTGGTAGCCCCAGTCCCAGCACACGGTCACTACCCAGCGCTTCGACGGCGAGCGCAGCAGTCAGCGTCGAGTCGATCCCGCCACTCATTGCCACGACGACACCGTCTGCGTTCGCGTCCACGACGGTTCGGCGGATGAACTCCACGATCTCTGCCCGTACCGCATCGAGGCCCTCCCCCGTGGTGAGAAATGTTGGCCCTTCGCTCTCCCCCAGATACCGCTCGAACGTTGTATCGTCTCCAGATAACATTGGTGAATCCAGCTCTTTCTCCCAGTAGAATACCACACACTTTGCGTATTTAGTGCTTCTCCATGAATACCTAGTAGTGTTTTGGGGAGTTGGTGTGTGAACCGAAAACAAAGCGTCGACGGCTACTTGTCCGTCTTGATTTTCCGCAGGATGCTCCCGTAGGCCGGGCGGGTGATGAACACCCCGATCAGCACGCCGATGATCGTGATGATCGCGAAGCCACGCAGGTCCCCGAGCGAGAGGAACGCGAGCGGGCTCATCGCGATGATCGTCGTCGCGGCGGCCGCGCCGATGATCCAGAACGCCTTGCGGAACCGACTGTCGAAGACCCGTTGTGAGGAGACGTCGCCCTCGGCCATCACCTCGTCGGCGATGATGATCAGGTCGTCTACACCGGTCCCGACGACGGCGATGAATCCGGCGATGTGTGAGAGATCCAGCGGTAACTTGATCGCGGCCGCAAAGCCAAGCAGGAGGAACACCTCCGAGAGGGCGGTCACCGACATCGGCGCGGCGACGCGTGGGTCACCGTACCGGAGGAACACCATCAGTACAACGGTAAGTACGGCGAGCACGCCAGCGAGCAGCGAGTAGTTCTTGAAGTCGTCCGCTCGTGACGAGGAGATTGTTTGACTTGTCCCGTCGTCGAGGTTCAGCGTCGTCGGCAGGCTACCGGCTTCGAGGCTGATACGGATATCCTCTGCACTCTGCTGCTCAGTTGACGTGGCGACGAACGTGGGACGGTTTACCCACGTTCCGTCGTTGAAATCGTCGGCCAGGCTCTGTTGCATACTCAGCCCGCTGACCGTCTCACCGTCGAGTTGGATCAGTTGACAGTAGCCGTATCCGCCTTCGGGATGCTCAGCAGGCCAGCTACATTGGTTAACACCATCCGTCGTGATACCGCTGTCGACAAGCGCGTCCGCGTAGTCCGGTGCAGCATCATCACGGATTACCACCGGGACCTGCCACCGATCGCCATCGTCACTCCGCTCGACCTGTGAGACAGAGGCGATATCCTCACGGGTGAGGACGACTTCCTCCTCGTAGCCAGCCTCTGTGTCGGCTGGGTAGTGGAGAACGATCTCGACGAGGTTCTGGTCGCGGATCAGTTCGCGGAGGTCGTCCGCCTCACTGCCGGGCGACTGGACAGTGATGAAGTGTTGCCCGCCGGAAGATTCTTGACGGACGGTACCACCTTCGAAGCCGGACTCGCCCATTCTGGTATCGAGGATATCGACCATCGACTCGCGGGTCTCTGCAGTAACACCGCTTCGAACGTCAGTGTCCGAACCAGTATAACCCGCGTTCTCTATGGCAACCTCCAGATCGTCAACAGTGACATCCCGGTGGAACACCTCGACCGTCCGGTCATTCACGGTTTCGCCACCGACATTAGCTCGAACTTCGTGGTCACGGAGTTCGAGGTCCTCGTCGTTAGCGACCAGCTCCTCGTAGACGGCGGTCTCGACCTCGCTGTTGACAGTAGTACGATCCTGGCCTTCAAGTTGGACATCAATCCCTTCAGCGGTCGTCCCAACGATCGGTGCGCGGATCCGCGCACCGCCGGAGAGTTCAACGCCGTACTGGAGGTTCGTCCAGTTGCCTACCGAATCGCCTTCCTCGCGTTCTCCAAGCGTGTCACCGAAACTCGCCCCCGGAACGAACAGGAAGAAACACGAGAGTGCGATCAGCGCGACGAGTAGGAGGATCCGCCAGTTACTGCGGGCAAACTCGCGCACGTTCATCGGTTGATCCCCTCGAACTTGTACCAGCGAAGTAGGCTCAGGTTGAGCATGTACGTATTCATGAGGTCAGCCATCAATCCCACCACGAGGACGAAGCCGATCTGCCAGAGGAGACCGATTCCGAACAGGTAGGCGACGACGGTAAGGACCGCCATTGCGGTCAATGACGTGACCGTCATCGTAACGCCAGTCTGCATCGCCCGATATGTGCTCTCGTAGAATTTCCCGCTTCGACGTAAGATGTGATTGTTGAGCAGGATGTCGGAGTCAACGCTATACCCGATCAACATCAGGAGTCCGGCAACGGTTCCCAGCGAGAGTGGGATACCGACCAGGTTCATTGCCGCCAGCGGGATCATGATATCCGAAAAGGCGGAGACGACGATCGCAATGCTCGGAACAAACGTCCGGAAGAGGGCGAAGGCGAGGACGGCCATGCCGAGGAACGCAGCGGTCACTCCGTACAGGGCCGTACGTTGGTTATCACTCCCGAAGCTCGCAGAGAACGTGCTCGCTTCCAGCACGACTCGATCTGTTCCTTCAGCTGGTGTCAGGTTCTCCTCGGCCTGTTGCTCCATCGCTTCTGCGTCGTCCGAGGGGGACTCGATGGACCACTGGTTATCTTGACCGGTGATCTCATTGATGTTCTCGATTTCTTCATCGAACGCATTTTCTATGGCGTCTCTGTCGTCACTCGTCTCGACGGTCAGTTGGGTACCACCTGCGAAGTCTATCCCGAGCGTCGCCGGCGCACCGGTGAAAATAAACCACCCTATGATAACCGCAAGCGCGACCGCCAACACGGCCAGCGGGATAGCCGCGAGTTGGCGGTTCGTGTACCGGTCGTAATCCGGCTCCGGTACATCGAACTGTCTCATATATGCCCGTGTCTCTGCGTGGCCGCTGGATAAGTTTTCTTATCTGGAGCCACCGCGCTCACGCCTGGACGTACACCGCCTCGGTGGTGGGTAGCGAGAGGAGCCACAGCGAAACCATCGTGTAGAGCACCATCACGGCGATAAAGGGAAACTGGCTCCGGATCGCCTGGAGCCGTCCGGGAAACAGCTCGAAGGAGGTCGCGTGGGCCACCCAGATTGCGAGGATGTGGCCGACGAGGACGCACCCGACTTCGAGTAAGTCGGCCCAGGCCGGGAGAACGACCTGCGTGAACGCCGCGGGCGGCGGCGGCGACAGTGGACTCGCGACGGCGGTCCACAGCGATGGGCTGAGCGCGACAAAGAAGTTGAAGTAGTGCGCGAGATGGTAGCCCGCCGCGATGCCGAGCAGCGGTGGGGCAAACCGGAGTGCGAGATATCTGTCCGATAGATACGTCTCCGCGCGTTGACGTGCACGGCGGGAGGCGATCGAGTAGGCCGCCAGAAAGAGGGCGTAGCCCCCGACGAGCAAGAGCAGGTAGGAAACGACCGGTGGCACCCCAGCACCGACGAGCGTTTCGACCGTCGTGACCCCGGGGGCAGTGACGATAAATCCGCTGTAGGTGAGCTCCCAGACGAGCAGGATGACGAAGGCGACACCGGAGAGATCGGTAACGAGATCAGTCTCGCCGAGTCGCGCGCCGGGCGAGCGAAGTTCCCAGCCCGCGTCGCCACGCTGGAACGGCCCGACTGCACCGTAAAACCGGAACCACAGCGAGATCGGATCGGCCTGCCGAAACCAGTCCTCGGGCGAAAAGAGGATCGCGCCGGTGAGGGTGTAGATCGTATAGCCGACGACACCCCAGGCAAGCACCGCGGGCGCTTCCGTCACTGGGGCGACGATCTCGATCCAGATCAGCGCAAGGAGGGCGACGACTGCGGGCCATCGCCCCACACCGGGATACTCGGCGAAGCCGTTTGGCACCAGCTCGGCGACGCGCCGCCACGGGTTGATCGCGGGCCACGGGTTGCCAAAGAGATACGCGACCATCGTCAGCCCCGAGCGGATGCCGACGAACAC
Organism: Natranaeroarchaeum aerophilus; assembly: GCF_023638055.1. Lineage (NCBI taxonomy): Archaea > Methanobacteriati > Methanobacteriota > Halobacteria > Halobacteriales > Natronoarchaeaceae > Natranaeroarchaeum > Natranaeroarchaeum aerophilus. Next base: position 145,440 of record NZ_JAKRVY010000003.1, read on the forward strand.
GAAGAGGACAGCGAAGCTCGCACTCCCGAGCTGGGGGCCGGTAAAACCGGTGTAGACGACGAGCACGAGCGCGAGTCCAGAGAGGAGCGCGCCCACTGTGCCGACGACGGCGAGCAGCGTGTCGCCACGAGGGATCGACGGGCGTCTCGACCAGTCGTGGTAGGCCCGGATGAACTTCCGATCGGTCATCAACATCGACAGCATCGCTGAAGCGGCGATTACCGCCCCGCCAGTTATCAGGAACAACCACGTCGGTACTGCGACCTCGCCGCGCTCGCCCTCTAGCCCGGCGACAACGTTCGAGGCCGCGACGACGTCACTCAGTGCCAGCAGACCAACGACTACCACGAGCGCGCTCAGACGGCGACTGGAACCAATGAACGATCGACCGGCCATGTCATCGAAACAGTTCCAGTCGAGCAATATTTAGCTGTCGTCTTTGGGGGAGAGCTGGTGAACTGATCACAAGGTTTTTTCGATAAATACACATTGAATAAATAGATGATCAGCAGGCGTCACCTGCTCGGAGTGCTGCCAGCAAGTGTAGCGATAAGTGGCTGTACATCCGGACAGGATTCGTTCGAGTCAGAACGCTGTCCGCAGCTTCCCGAGACAACCGAGCAGTATTGTACTACCGGGGAGGATATACCAGTAGAGCTTACAGTTGAGCCAGAGACAGTAAGTCGAAATGAAAAAGTAGCGATCACAGTATCCGTCTCCGATGGATCTGTGGGGATCAATCCTGGGACATACGGCTACTACCAGTGGGAAAATGGCTCTTGGAGGGCACGCGTACTTGAAGAATCAAACCATTGGATGGAACTCCATTCAGAGGACGAATTTACGTGGGAGTTGTTATTTGACAAACATACAACGACGAGCCACGAGAACCCGAAACGAATGCGGATCCCATTGGCACCGATGACAGTATCAGCAGAGAACGCGTTCAGTATTCTCACACGGACCGAAGAACGATTGCTCTCATTGGGCGCAAGAATTCGGGAGGAAAGGCCGGGAGATGATTAGTGTGCCTGAAACATCGACTCGCTGTGCCCATACGTCGCCAACACCAGCACCGTCGTGTACTCGTCACGCGCTGCCTCGGCCTCGACGATCCGGGTCTCGGGCTCGCCGAACGTCCAGTCTCGCAGTTGCTGTCCGGCTTCGAGCCCATCGAGGACGCGCTGACTCGTCGTCTCCGATGGAACCCGGCCCGCTGCCTCGTAGAACAGTCCGGGACCCGCTTCGCTTCGAACCCAGCCGAGTCCGGCGCTGATCGACGCTCCATCGGTCGCGGATGCCCGCCCCTGGACCACTGTTAGCTGGTTGCCGGCCGGCCCAAGATCAGGAGCCGTACCGGCGACCTCGATCTTGGCGTCGGCCGGGATCATCGAGGAGACGGTGACGAGATTATAATTGTGAACGCCAGCGTCGGCCAGCGCGGCGTCGTACGACGCCATCTCGGTGGGGCCGTCACCGACGCCCCAGACGATCCGAATCGTGTTCATACCGGACGAAGGTGGTCGGACCGATAAGGCGTTACGATCCTGACTCACCGGTTCCCGACTCGTCCTCGTACTCGCCGTCTTCGTCCACGTCACCCTCAGTCGCGCTGTCCTCGGCGACGCCGACCGCGCGCGTGCCGTGTTTGCCGTCTTCGGTCACCGAGACCGACGTGGGGGCAGTCTCCTCGAACTCGACCCGCAGGACGTACGTGTCGACCGACTCGTCTGCCGTGCACTCGTACTCACCATCGAGGTCGACCTCGACATCGGCGACGGTCACGTCGAGCTCGTCCGCCTCTGCGTCGAATTCCAGTTCGGTTACTTCGGTCGTTTTGCAGCTACTGGAGCCAACGACGAGGCTGCCCTCGATCGTCACGTCGTATTCGCGGATGTCCACCGTCGGCGGCTCCTCCGCCTCCTCGAAGGTGCCACGGTCGAGGTCGAGCGTCACGTCGGCAATTCCCTCGGGCAACGGATCGATTCCGTGGTCCGCATCATCGGTCTCGTCGGAGGTTCGGTTCATAACACCGTCCCGGTCGAACGTCGCTTCGCGGCGCTCCTCGAGCGCGTCCTCGACGGCTCGAACCGTCTCGGGAATCCCATCGTCGAAGTCGGCGGTCAGTTCGTAGGCCGTGCTGGCGATATCGTCCGTACAGATCCGTGGTTCGTCGTCGGGCGAGTCGTCTTCCGTCTCCACGTCCTCGCAGACGACATCGAGGCGTGCTGCATCCGCGTCGTATTCGACTGTGGTCGCCTCGACGGTCTTGCACGAACTGGAGCCGTACGTGATCCGTCCGGTGACCGAAACGGTGTCCTGGTCGAACGAGACCTGTGGTGACTCGTCGATATCCCCGGCGTCATCGTCGAGAGAGAGGCTCCAGTCGACAAGTTCGTTAGCGACCGGGGCGTCGCCAGCGTCAAAGCCGTTCCCCTCCCTGTTTCCACCAGTACCGCCACTACCGGGATCCGGGTCTTCGACACATCCGGCCGTAATCGCGAGGCCACCAGCGACCCCAGCAAGGAGCGTTCGCCTGTTCATACAGCAGGAAAGATCGTATAGCCGTGTAAAACCGCGGTTGACTCAAACAGTCGTTTGAGCTATCTCACGGTGGGGGCGGACGCCGGATTAACCTCCGACGAGTGCCCGGCCCGTATTCGATCCGATCACATTCCTGACAGACACCGATACCCTGCACGTTGGTCAACAATTCGTCACACGCACAACATCGGTCCGGCAGCTGTCTCGGTGCCGTCGGTTCCAGTGAGAACATCTGCATGCTGTCGGTTCTCAGAGCCGCTATCGCGTCGGTAACGCTGTAGCGCTCCCCGCTACGGGAGTGTGGAAAGACGTTGGACAGTTGCCCCCCGGCGTATACCGTGAGACAGATGACCGGCGTCCGAAGAATCGTTCGCCGTTCCCCGGTGAACGACGACGTCGTGGTACGTACGTCGAAGGGGGGTTGGATACTCACGTCGTGGTCGTCAGCCCACGCCTCCATCTCCCGAAAGGCATCGATGACTCCAGTGTACGGCGTCCGCTCGGAGAGCACGATTTTGTCGGGCCATGCGTGGACGGAGGCGCTTTCGATCGTTCCCTCGGATTCGAGCTGACGAACGGTTTCGATCTTCGAGTCGATCGGCTCGACTAGCTGTGCCGGTCGGACGTAGACCGAGATATCGAGTGGTTCTGATCGGGTGGACATTCGGTGTGACATACTCGCCCACAGTACCCTATAACCGTAGTTGTACGATAGTCACGTTCGATTCACCCAGAAGAGGTATGGAGGAGACGTAGTGGCCAGATCCGTCCGAAACCGCTGTGATTGTTGGCGAGGACACCAGGTCAGTACGCGTAGTCGACGTAGCCCGGCGACGTGATCGGATCGCCTGCGCTGTCCTCTTCTAGCTTCTCGATTGCCGCCTCGAAGTCGCTCATCCGGACGTCCGTACGATCCTCACGGATCGCGAACATCCCCGCTTCGGTCGCAATGCTGGCCATCTCCGCGCCGCTGTGTCCTTCGGTCTCGCCCGCGAGTTCGGTGAAGTCGACGTCGTCGGCGAGGTTCATCCCGCGTGTGTGGATCCGGAGGATCTGTTCGCGACCGTCGAAGTCGGGCTCGGGAACCTCGATAAGTCGGTCGAACCGACCCGGGCGCAAGATTGCGCGGTCGAGCATATCAAAGCGGTTCGTCGCCGCGATGATCCGGACCTCGCCGCGGGCCTCGAAGCCGTCCATCTCCGAGAGGAGCTGCATCATCGTGCGCTGAACTTCCGCGTCGCCCGACGTTTTCGACTCGGTCCGTTTGGCCGCGATCGCGTCGATCTCGTCGATAAAGATGATGGCTGGTTCGCGCTCGGTTGCCAGCTCGAAGAGATCCCTGACCAGCCGAGAGCCCTCGCCGATGAACTTCCGGACGAGCTCGGAGCCGGCCATCTTGATGAAGGTGGCATCGGTCTCGTTTGCGACGGCCTTGGCGAGCATCGTTTTGCCGGTCCCCGGTGGGCCGTACAGCAGGACGCCACTCGGCGGCTCGATGCCTGCTTCACGGAACTTCTCCGGATTGATCAGCGGCTCCTCGACTGCCTCCCGAACCTCCCGGATCTGCTCGTCGATGCCACCGATATCGCCGTAGGTGACATCTGGCGACTCGTCGACCTCCATCGCCTGTGCGCGGGCGTCCGTCTCGCCGTCGAGGATCGTCTGAATCCCAAAGGAGTCGTTGACCGCGACGCGGTCACCCGCAGTGAGGTCTTCTTCCATACTCGGTGGAAGCTCCGTCAGGACCTCCTGATTGTTGCCGTGCTGTTTGACGATCGCTTCACCATCGGAAAGCTCTTCGACCGTCGCGATATACAGCGACGACGTTTTGAGCGCCTCGTTCTCGCGTTCGAGGCGGTCGGCTTCGGTCCGGAGCTCGTCGCGACGGCTACCGGCCGAGTCGAGCTGTTCGGTTAGCTCGTCGTGTACCTGCAGTATTTCAGCGAAATGCTCCCGCAACGCCTCGAGGCGCTCGGTATCGGACATATCGGGGTCTAGGTCGAGCCGGGGGCGATCCGGAAGAGAGGGACTGTGCGCCATTAGTATGGACCTTTGTTGCCCACGTTAAAAGTGCCTTTTGGGTCCGGTAGCACTGTCCAGAACCGACAGTCGGGAACGGCTTGCAAAACGGAACCGGATGGATGGACCGAGAACGGGGTTATCCTTCCATACCGCCGAAGGACAGCCCGCTTTCGACGTACCGCTGGCTGAAGAAGTAGATCAGCGCCACCGGTAACGCATAGACCAGTGCGTACGCCGAGAACTGCCCCCACGGCGTACTGAACTCGTCGATCAGCCGGTAGAGTCCCACCGAGAGCGGATGTTTGTCCGCGCTCAGTAGAACCTGTGCCAGGATGAACTCGTTCCAGCCCGCGAGGAAGACGAAGATCAGCACGACGGCGAGGCCTGGCTTCGAGAGCGGGAGGATGATCTCCCACATTACGCGCCATCGCGACGCGCCGTCCATGATCGCCGCTTCCTCGTAGGACTCGGGGATGTTGTCCATGAACGTCTTCAGCAGCCACGTGTTGAACGGGATCGCACCCGCTGCGTACAGGACCGCGACTGCGAGGAAGCTGTTCAGGATCCCAAGCTGGTTGAAGACCACGTAGATCGCGATCAGCGCCGCGATCGAGATCCCACCACCGACCTGCGTCAGCAGGACGTAGCCATACAGCGTTGGCTTACGGCCGTAGAACTCACGCCGTGAGAAGGCATACGCGGCCGGAACGATCAGCACGAAGGCGAATACGACCGTCGGGATGACCAGTTGCAGGCTGTTCGCCAGGAACGACCCGGTGAACGCCTCCCACATCCCCACGGTCGGGGCCTCCTGATAGTTGGGCCGGAAGAAAAAGCCCGAGTCGTACCAGAGCCACTCGAACGCACCGAGGTTGTACTCCGACGGCGAGGCGAAAAAGCCCTCCTGATACAGGCTTGCCGCACCCGTCCCCGCTGCCAGGGCCACGTTGATCATGTAGTACAGTGGGAACAGGATGACCAGCAGGATCGCGATCGCACCGAGCGTTGCGCCGGCTGTCAGTCCCACATCTCGGTAGGACGCGCGGCCATCGCGGAGCGCTCTGACCGTTCCGACTACCTCACGACCCGCGCGGATCGGTGCCTTTGCGCCGTGAACGACGTCATCCTTGATATCACCAAGGATGCTTTTGCTCATACTCATTGTTCCGAGAGTCCCTCCGCGAGTCTACCTTTCCTGACGTTGATCCACATGAATATCCCGATGAAGATCAGGGCGATCACCATGATCGCAGCACCGATCCCCATCCGCGGCGGCGACTGGAACGCCTCGCGGTATCCGTATAGCAGGATGAACTCGTTGTACCGGGATGGGCCACCGTTGTTGAAAATAAACGGCACCAGGAACTGCTGGAACGACGTCGCGCCAGTCAGGATCGACGCGAACCAGACCGGTCGCTTGATCGCGGGCAGCGTCACGTGGACAAAGCGGTGCAGATAGCCCGCCCCGTCGACTTTCGCCGCGTCGTGCAGCTCGCTGGAAACGTCCTGTAGGGCGCTGACGATGATGATGAGCATGAACGCGTACGCCAGCCACAGTTCCGTGACGACATAGGAGGCGAAGGCCATCCAGCGGCTGAAGAACCAGCCGATCGGCTCGGGGTTCTGTCCGAGCGCATTCCCGATGTTGATCCAGACTTCGTTGGCAATCCCGAAGCGTGCCGGACTGAACATCTGTCGCCAGACGGTGATCGTAAAGACCGGCGGGAGCCCGAGCGGGATGATCGCCAGCGCGCGCATGTAGCGCTTGCCACGCACGCGGTCGTGCGTGAACACGAGCGCGAGCGCTATGCTGAAGATGATCTTGAGGACGACACTGATGAAGACGAACAGCCAGGTGACGCCCATCGAGGTCCAGAACTGGCTGTCCTGAACGAGTCGACCGTAGTTATCGAGCGCGATGAAATCGTACGTGCCCCGGATCAGATCCTCCGCCCCACCGGCGTTGGTAAAGGACAGAAAGATCAGATACATGATCGGGTAGAGCATGAAGATCCCGTAGGTCAGCAACCCCGGTAGGACCAACAGCCCCGCCTGATCGTCTTTCGAGGGCAGACGCTGTGCTACCCAGGACCGGTCGGCGTTTTCACTGGAAAAACTCATGAAAGAATGTGGCTAGTGGATTATTCGTCCCAGCTGTCGCGGATGGATTCCCCTGCGGCAGAGAACTCCTCGGCAATGTCTCCGTCGTCGGTGAGGACTGCCGTCATTGCATCTTCGAGTGGCTCCCAGACCTGGTTCATCCGGGCGTCGACCGGCATCGCGACACCCTGTGCGAACGCGGACTGGAAGGCGGCGACCTCGTCCGGGAGGCCATCCTCGTCGATATCCTGAAGGACGGGGATGTAGAACTGCTCGTCGGCCCACCGCTGAGCGAACTCCTCGTTCGTGGTGTAGTACTCGCCGAACTCGATGGTCACGTCCTTCCGGTCCTCGTCCTCGTTGATCATGTCCGAGAAGTACCAGACGTCGATACCGGTGTACGGCGAGGCCTCACCGCCCTCGATCGCGGGCAGTTCGGCAACCTCGAAGTCGGCATCCTGGTCGTTGAAGTCGCTGACCGCCCACGGTCCGTTCATGTGGATCGGGACGTCGCCTTCGGTGAACGGAGTGACCTGTGCGTCGTATGCGAGGTCACGCGGCATGAACTCGTACAGGTCGCGAGCGATCTCCATGCCTTCGTGCATCTCGTCGTCGTCGACTCCGAGGTGTGCGTCGCCGTTCTCGTCTACCTCGAAGATACGGGAACCGAAGGCCTGCAGTGCCCAGCTGAACGTGTACACGTTCACGTCCTGGGAGAACCCGTACTCGCCCTGCTGTGGGTTGTGGTACTCCTCGGCGATATCGAGCATCTCGTCGAGGCTCTCCGGCGGCTCGTCGATGAGCTCGGGGTTGTAGAACAACGAGATCGTCTCACCTGCGGCCGGGAGGCCAACGACAGCATCGGTGCCCGGCGGCTGGACTGCCTCGACGGCAGCGTCCGTGAACACTTCGTCGAGGTCGATCGTCAGGTCCTCGGAGGCGTCCGCAAGGAAGCCTCGGTCCCAGTGGTTGCCGACCCAGTCGTGTGCCCACGACCACATTTCGGGCCCTTCGCCCGCTGCGACGGCCGTTTCGACGCGGTCTTCGAGGTCACCGACCTCGGAGACGGCGACGTCGTGGTCCGTTTCGTCCTCGAACTCCGCGACCATGTCGTCGAAGATGGCCAGCTCACCTTCGCCGAGCTCGTGCCAGATGGCCATGTCGCCTTCTGGCCCGTCGTCGCCGCCGAGACAGCCTGCGAGTGCGCTTGCTGCAACAATTCCGCCTGTGCTTTTAAGTACCGTCCGTCGGTCCATATCCATGGGTGAATCATTGAAGAATTATAACTTCCATTATTTAATAGTTGGGGTTTCGATCCCGGTGCTAGTAGCATACTACCCACAGAAACCAGTATACTCCTTCCACAGATCAGCATCCAACCGTCACAACCACCGGATACAGCGGGCAATATGTTCGGGACCCCGCAGTACCACGACCGCGTGTGGGACCGCTGCAACGGCGGCCGCAAGAAAGAAGACCTATTTCGTCACATTTCACAACGTTTGAGTAAGAGTTATACGTCCCGATACCGGGACAAATAATAATGGCAAGCATTACAGTGAGGAACCTTCGGAAGGAGTACGACCAGGGAACCGTCGTGGCCGTCGAAGGGCTCGATCTGAACATCGAGGACGGGGAGTTCGTTACCGTCGTCGGTCCCTCCGGTTGTGGAAAGACCACTACCCTGCGCATGCTTGCAGGCCTCGAACCCGCAACTGAGGGGACGATCCACATCGGCGATAAGGACGTCACCGACCTCCACGCGAAGAACCGCGACGTGGCGATGGTGTTCCAGAACTACGCGCTGTACCCACACAAGACCGTCTTCGAGAACATGGAGTTCGGGCTCCGGATGAGTACCGACCTCTCGCCGGAAGAGCGTCGTGACCGCGTGCGCGAGGCCGCAGAGATGATGGGCATCGAAGAGCTGCTGGGCGACAAACCGGATCAGCTCTCGGGCGGACAGAAACAGCGTGTCGCGCTCGGCCGCTGTATCGTCCGCGAACCGGGCGTCTTCCTGTTCGACGAGCCGCTCAGTAATCTCGACGCCAAGCTTCGGACGACGATGCGTACCGAGATCCAGCGCCTGCAGGAGGAACTCGGCGTTACCTCCATCTACGTCACGCACGACCAGGAGGAGGCGATGACGATGGGTGACCGAATCGTCATCCTCAACGACGGACAACTGCAGCAGGTCGGTCGGCCGAAAGACGTCTACGAGAACCCGATCAACGAGTTCGTCGGTGGCTTTATCGGCTCCCCATCGATGAACTTCATCGATGTCGAGGCCACGTCGGTCGGCGACGGGATCCGCCTCTCGGAAGTGGACGGACCCTTCCAGTACACCCTCTCCTCGGAGTACGGGGGCGATCTGAACACGAGCCTCAGCGGCCAGCGGTTCACGCTCGGAATCCGACCGGAGAACGTCAAACCAACACGTAGCGCGGGCGATCAGACGGTCACCACGACCGTCGAGGTCGTCGAGCCGATCGGCTCGGATAACTACCTCCATCTGGATATCGGCGACGACTTCATCGCACGCGTCGAAGCCGACTTCGAGCCCGAAGTCGGCGATCAGATCGAGGTGACGTTCAAACAGGAGCACGTCCATCTCTTCTCGCCCGAGACGGGACTCGACGTCCTTTCGACCGAAGAGCAACAGCGGAAAGCCACAGCGGCCTGACGACAGCGCGACTCGTCGGGAACCGAACCGCCTTCCGACCCACTGCTTTTGTCTTTTTTCACCGCCAGCAGTGGCGCTCTCGATCAGTCGCTAACTGAAAAGATTCCAGTGTTACAGCCCGAACTCAGTCGTCAGCTGGCGTCGCTTGCTGGGTCTCGTTGCCGGCCATTTCGGCGAGTTCGGTCTCCGTTGCGAGCCGAAGCGCGTGCGGCCAGCCAAGCGGTGTCGCACAGTCGGGTGTCCCGTCGTCGAAAAACTGCTCGGCCAGATACGTCGAGTCGAGACAGAGCGGACCGTCGGGGCGGATCGTTTCCATGAGATCCGTCGCACACTCGAGTAGTTCGTCGGCTTCGGCTCGGTCGTGTTCGTCGAGAACGCGGGCCAGCTTGGTCGCTGAATTTGCCCCCCAGGCAGTCGAGACCGTCCAGATCTTTTCGTCGGACTGTTTGCGCATTCGCCACTCGTCTCCCTCGAACCGGAAGAGACCGCGAACGTCACTTTCCTCGGGGTCGCGATAGAGACCCTCGATCGTCGTCGAGAGGTGTGAAGCGAGCCGATCGAGTCGCTGCTCGTCGATCTCGCTGATCGCCGCGTAGTCGTGGTGGGCTCCGGCCAGTGCAAGAGCGCTGGAATCGAGCCGCTCGTCGAGTTCGCCATCCTGCAGGCGGATCGCATACGCGCCCCGCTCGGGCATCCAGAGCTCGTCGATCGCGTCGTAGACAGCGTCGGCCTGCTCGGCCGCGTGTGCGGCAAGCTCGTCGTCGACCGGTGCACGAGCAACGGCGGCGTACGCGTGCAGGAAGGTCGCAGCGGTGTGTGCGAACCGGCCGGTCATGTTCTCCCAGGCGTTCTGTGCCGTCTGTGGGAGCCCGTCGTCATCGAGCGTGTCGTCGAGGCCGTCGATCGCGTCGGTGATGATCTCCTCGACCTGTGCCGGATCCGCCGGCGAACCGATCCGGAGATACGTCGCGAGGAAGGAGACGACGCTGCCGGTCTGGTCGGCCTGGTAGTCCGATCCGTCCTGGGGTCCGTCGTCGGCGTCGACGCCCTCACGCTCCTTGCCTGCCTCGATGCGGCCGTGTGCCCAACCGGGCGCGAGCGAGCCATCACAGGGCCAGACCCGGTGGGGCCAGGTTCCGTCAGGTCGCTGTGTCTCGGCGTAAAACTGCGTACTCGCTTCGTGCCACGCGGAGAGATCGAGGTCGGTTCGCGTGTCGGCTTCGAGCAGGAACCGCGATATCTCGGCGTCGTCACGGAACCACGTGTAGCCGTAGCCGCCGGAGTAGGTGTAGGTCGGATCGAAGTCCGGCCCGGCGATTCGCCCCCCTGTGTGCGTCGAAAGTAAGGACAGCACCCGGAGATCGTCCGTCGGGATCCGCTCGTCGTCGAGCCCGGAGTGCCAGTCTGGCATCTGTGCGCGTCCCGCTTCGAGCACCGTCTCGCTGGAGTCATACCGCGTCGCGAGTGACGTCACTTCTTCGAGCGCGTCGTTCTGTGGGGTCTCGGCGATCTCGGTCAGCAGCGACACGACCGTCGCGGTACCGTCCTCGAAGGGGATGGCCGCGAAGGCGGTGCCGCCGAGCTTGTTCTGTTCGTAGCGCCCGTCGTCGATCGCACGGGGGAACTCGACCGGCCCATCCTCGTCGAGCACCTCTTCGATCTCCTCGGGGACCTGGCCCAGAAGCGTCTCGAACTCGGTCGAAGCCGCGAGATAGTCGTGTTCACGTCGGTGATGCACCTGGAGGGCATCGGGGTGGGTGAGCTGGCCGACGCGAGTCGACGTCGCTTCGGGCGCGAACGTGACCGACACACAGAGATCGGCGTCTTCGACCCCGTCGATCTCGACGTTCGTGACGTGTGCGCGGTCGAGTGTTAAGTCACGCTGTCGGATCGTCACCGAGCCGTCAGTGAACTCGGTTTCGACGACTGCGGTCCCCTCGGCGTAGCTCTGGGCCTCGGTGTCGAGTTCGTCGAACCAGATGATCTCCCCGTCCGTCCGCAGACCGAACGCCAGAGATTCGATGCCCGCAAGACCGGTCAGTGGATACGAGAAGTCACGCAGCGAGCCGTCACGCTCGACATGGACGAGCCGGCTGTCGATGCCCGAAAAGATGCCGGTGGTCGACCGGCGCTCGCCGGGGAACTTCGTCTCGCTACCGAGGGTCTCCTTGTAGTCGCGAAGCGCGGTCCTGAGTTTCATTACCTGTTAAAAATTCACCCAGCGATATAAATATTGTTGAAAAAGTAATTCACAGATAGAGGTGCTGAACGGGCGGCAGACGTCATTTCAGCTCCGTTCCGACGATCGATCGACATGCTGCAGCTGATGCGATCCGTTTACTTTGGTGGGGCAGAAGTAGCCATATATGACCGATCCCGGACCCCCACGAACGACCACGGTCGGCGAGCCGATCCAGCTAGCTCCGTGGGACCCCGACCCTGACGAACACTATCACTGGCGTGTCGAGTCGGAACCCGAGGGGAGCGAGGTAGTGCTCGGCGACGCCCCAGTAGTCGAGCTGTGTCCCGACAGTTCGGGGACCTACCAGTGCGTCCTGTCCGCTCCGGACGGCGAGCACACCAAGCGAATCCGCGTATTCGAGGACGACAGCCGTCCCGCACAGTTCGAGCTACCGGTCGACGAGTCACCAGTCAGGCCCGACGACGACAGCGAACTGGTGATTCACGGCCCGTTCAACGAACATATCGTCGGTCCCGAGCGCCCGCACCTCGACGGTGACAAATACGTGTACGAGACCGAACTCCCGCCGGGTGAGCATATGCACTTTTTCGGCGACCCAGACGGCGACGTCCGGGCAGTACGTGACAAACTCACGGTGCCCGGACCGGGACGGCCACGAATTCAGCTCGACGCCGAGCTCACCGGCGAGGAGGTCGTTCTCACCGCGACGCCGCGCGCGCCATCCGCGGATGAGTACGCCGACAGCGACGTCGACGTGGAGTTCTACCTCGACGACCGGGATGGGGTCGACCGCACCGCACTCTCGGTAACGGGCCACGAAGCCCGACTCCCCCGCTCGGCGATTGATGGCGACGTTCGCGTCCACGCTGTCCCTGTCGCCGAGCGCCACGGCGTCGCCGACTACGTGCGGATCGACATCGATTCCGAGACCGTCGCGCGGCCGAACGAGCCGCCGGAATGGGCCGAGTCGGCGACGATCTACGAGGTGTTCGTCCGGGAGTTCGCGGGCGGCCGCCTCGACACGACGTTCGAGCGCATCGAGGAACGCCTCGACTATCTCGACTGGCTGGGCGTCGATTGTCTCTGGCTGACGCCGGTGCTGGAAAGCCCGACCCGTCACGGCTACCACATCACCGATTACTTCGACACCGCAAGCGATCTCGGCACTCGCGAGGAGTTCGAGGCGCTGGTCAATGCGTGTCACGACCGCGGAATCCGTGTGGTCTTCGACCTCGTGATCAATCACACCGGGGCTGACCATCCGTATTTCCAGTTGAGCGCGGCGGGCGTCGACGGCTACCGTGAGTGGTACGAGTGGGAAGATGGCGAACCACGACACTACTTCAACTGGTCGACGATCCCGAACCTCAACTTCGAATCGCTCGCTGTCCGCCGGTTCCTGCTCGACGTGGTCGAGGAGTGGGCCCCGGTCGTCGACGGCTTCCGGACCGACGTTGCGTGGGGCGTCCCCCACAGCTTCTGGAAAGAGCTCCGCGAGCGGATCAAACGGGACGATCCGGAGTTCCTGCTGCTCGACGAGAAGATCCCTCACGAACCGGAGTACCACGAGGCCGAGTTCGATCTGCACTACGATACGACGCTGTACCAGCAGCTACTCGACGTGGGCCGTGGCGACGCATCAGCCGAGTCGCTGCTCGACGTCCCGGACAGGATCGCCGACGCCGGGTTTCCCGATCACGCCCTCCAGATGCGGTACGTCGAGAACCACGACGAGGACCGGTATATCGAACAGTGTGACGAGGCGGCGCTCCGGGCAGCGGCCGCCGCGACCCTGACGTTCCCGGGCGTCCCGATGCTGTACTACGGACAGGAGCGCGGGATGACGGGCTACCGCGATCGAATGGCCTGGGTCGACGGCGACGACGAACTGACCGCGTTCCATCGACGACTGCTCCGAACCCGCGACGAGGAACCCGCGCTCCGTGGGGGCGATGTGACTCGCGTGGAGTGCCAGGTCGTCGACGGCGAATCGGATCGAGTGGTCGCGTTCGCCCGGGGGACCGACGCCGAAGACGGTGAGGATCCGCTCGTCGTCGCGCTCAACTTCGGCGCGGAGCCAGCGGTCATCGACCTCCCGGCGAGCGAGCCGACCGATCTTCTCACCGGCGAAGATGTCGGTGTATCGGCCAGCGAGCGAGACGTGGTCACCGACGGAGTCCGGGTACGTGTAGACGACGCTGTCGTCTGTCGGCGACCAAAGTGAACGGTTACTTCGTCTGGGAGCTCGGCTTCGACGCCCGCCTGACGTCCGAGGCCGTGGCATGGTAGCCGATCAGCCGGAAGCCGCCCATCTTTAAGTTAGTTGATGAGCAAATACTTCACAGTTAATATGGATGGACGGGGACTCGGAGACCTGCTAGAACAGTTCGGGCTATCCGAAAAAGAGATCGACACGTACCTCGCGATTCTCGAGCGCGGCGAGGCGAAGGCGAGCGAGATCGCCGACGAGGCGGATGTCTCGAAACGATACGTCTACAGTATCAGCGAAGAGCTCGACGAGCGGGGCTTCGTCGAGGTCAAAGACCACGAAGTACCGACGAAGATACGGGCCATCGCTCCGGAAGACGTCATCGAGCAGCTCTCGGGGACGCTCGATACGATGGAGCCCGAACTCGAACGGCGCTTTACTAGCACCGAAGAGTCGATCAAACAGTTCGAGGTTATCAAGTCCCGGTCGACGGTTCTCAAGCGGATCGAGACGCTGCTGGAACGTGCCGAAGAGGAGGTAACGCTGATCCTGCCACCATCACTGCTATCCTCGCTTCGGGCGACACTCGTCGAGACGGTCGAGCGAGACGTGATGGTCCTGCTCCTCCTGAGCGGACCCGAAGCGGAGAACACGCCGGTCGAACAGCTCGATGGGATCGCCAGTGCCGTCCGATCCTGGCAGGCCCGTGCACCGATGATCATCACCGTGGATGCGGAGTTCGGTCTCATCGCACCCAACGAGATGCTCTCGGCGTCGAACGCCGACGCCAACGCCATCTCGCTCGTCCAGCGCCAGCTGGTTCCGGTGATCGTCGGGTCGTTCTTCGGCAACTACTGGCCCATCGCCACAGAGCTGTACGTCGACGAGCCGATCGAGCTCCCGATAACGTTCACCAGCTTCCGCCACGCCGTCTTGCAGGCCGCGCTTCGGTCGAATCAGGGAGAGACTCTCACGGCAGTCGCCACGGGGCGGACGGTCGGGTCGGAAAACGACACGGAGACGATCGAGGGTCCGGTCGTTTCGGTCCGACAGGGGATGGTCAAACCGGCGACGAACTCGTTCCCGGTCGAGAGCGCCTTCACGATCGACGACGACGGCGAGTCAGTCTCGGTCGGCGGGAGCGGCGCGTTCATCGAGGACTTCGAGGCCGAGACGGTTCGATTAGAGTAACTCCTCGAACTCGTCCAGGTGCGTGTCGTACGTCGAGAGTGCGGACTCGATCGGGTCTGACGAGGACATATCGACGCCCGCATCGGCGAGCAGTTCGAGTGGGTACTGCCGCGAGCCCTGTTCGAGGAAGCCGAGATACCGATCGACCGCTGGCTGGCCCTCCCTGACGATACTGTTGGCAAGCGCGACCGCCGCGCTAATCCCGGTGCTGTACTGGTAGACGTAGTACGCCCGGTAGAAGTGTGGGATCCGCATCCACTCCCGGGCGATCCGGTCATCGATCGCCGCGGGCTCGTAGAACTCCGCCTTGAGGTCGCCGTACAGTTCATCGAGCCGGTCCGGCGTGAGCGCGCCGCCGTCCTCGACGATCTCGTGGGCCTGATGTTCGAAGTCCGCGAACATCGTCTGTCGGTACAGCGTCGAGCGGAACCGTTCGAGATACTCGTTGAGGATGTGCCGTCTGAACTGCGGGTCCTCGACGGTGTCGAGCAGGTGGCGGGTGAGCAGCGACTCGTTGACCGTACTCGCCACCTCAGCGGTGAAGATTTCGTAGCTGCTGTAGACGTAGGGCTGGTGCTCGCTGGTGTACTGCGAATGCATCGAGTGGCCCAGTTCGTGGGCCAGCGTGAACATCGAGGAGACGTCGTCCTGATAGTTCATCAGAATGAATGGCTGGGTGTCGTACGTCCCGCCGGAGTACGCTCCGCTCTGTTTCCCGCGGTTCTCGTAGACGTCGACCCAGCGCGAATCGAGCCCCTCGGCGACGCGGGACTGGTACTCCTCGCCGAGCGCACCCAGCGCCTCGACGACGTGCTCGCGGGCCTCGCCGTACTCCAGATCGGGGCTCTCGGTCTCGGTCATCGGCATGTACAGATCCCACATCCGGAGCTCGTCGACGTCCAGTGCGCGCCGTTTGAGTTCGGCGTGGCGGTGGAGTTTGTCGAGATTGTCACGAACCGTCTCTACGAGGGTATCGTAGACCTCGACGGGGACGTTCGGGCCGTCCATCGCGGCCTCGCGAGCCGTCTCGTAGTTACGCGCGCGAGCGAGTTTCACGTCCGCTTTCACACTATTGCGATAGGACGTCGCCACAGTGTTCCGAATCCCCTCCCACTCGTCGTAGAACTGTTCGTAGACCTCGCGGCGGAACTCGCGGTCCGGATCTTTCTGCAGGTTCGTGAAGTTCGCTAGCGAGATCTCGACGGCTTCGCCATCGGGGTCCTCGACGGTTGGGAACTCCACGTCGGCGTTCGTAAGGATGTTGTAGATCTCGCCGGACGCACCGGTGACCTCGGAGAGATCCGCGAGCAGCCCCTCGATCTCGGCCGATCGGGTGTGTTCGCGCATCCGGACCACGTCGTCGATGTAGTGCTCGTAGACGTCGAGTTCGGGCTCGGAGTCGAGCAGGGCGTCGAGTTCATCGTCGTCGAGGGACTGCAGTTCCGGCTCCAGAAAGCTCGCCGCGCTGGAGGCCTCGGCCGCGAGCGACTGCGAGCGCGTCGTCATCGCCTGATACTCCTGATCACGGGTATCCTCGTCCCGACGCATCCGCGCGTACGCGGAGATCTGCTGGACATCCCGCATCACGGATTCGTATAGCTCAAGAAACTCCAGCAGGGTCGTACCGTCCTCGACAACCTGCCCCTCGTAGCTCGCCAGATCGTCGACCCGCGCTTCGACCGTCTCGTAGGCCGCCTCCCAGTCCTCGTCGGTTGCGTAGATGCTTTCGAGATCCCACTTGTACTCCTCGTCGATCTCCGATCGGTCCGGTACGGAACTCATTCTGCCGAGTAGTTTGGCGCGACAGGTCAAAATCCTGTTGCCAAGATAACGGATGTCACAGACCGTGACCGCTCACCGACCACCGGCGACTTCGATCGTTCGCGCCAGACCGAGCACGGCGAAATAACACCCAACCGTCAGGAAGAGACCGAACAGCAGCCAGCCAAAGAGCGTCGTACCGAGGCCGGGATCCCGAAAGAGCGGCCCGACGAAGTGATAGCCCCCCACCGCGAGGAGCGCGCCCGCCGTGATGAACAGCGATGCGCGCCAGTACGCACCGTACTCTTCGGGGGACCGGTTCATGTGCCCGCCGAGGGCGTGTGGTCACAAAATCGTTGCCCTCCGGCGGTACCGCGGGGCCGTTCACCCGGACCGTTTCGTCGTTTATCGAGGCCCGTGATTCGGATCAGAGTACATATACCTGTCCTCGAAATGATGACTCAGACCGGTGCTTTTTCGTTATGCAGATCATACATCACTCCCTGTCAGTATGATTGAGTCTCTTTCTTTGCTTCTGACCCAGTTACCTCTGTTTGAGCTATATCTGGCTGCATTCACAGCAGCGGCGCTCACCTGTTTTGTCAGTATTCGTCGCGCTCGCCGGATTGCCGACCGGGACACCCGCCGCAGTCTTGTTGCCCTGCTGGCGACGAGCGGGCTGTGGGCGGCGTTCCACGTGGGGTATCTCGCCGGACCGACAGCCAGCATTCAGTATGGGTTCTACATGCTGGGACTGATCGTCGGGCTCGCAACAGTGGGCCCGTGGCTCTACTTCTGTTCGGCCTACACGGGGCGGGCACTCCACCACAACCGAACGTATCAGAAAATCGCCGTTGCTATCTATCTCGCTATCGTCGCGGTGAAACTCACGAACCCGGTCCATGAACTGTATTTCGCCGCGACGGTGACAACCGACCCGTTTTCGCATCTGATGATCCAGCACGGCGTGATCCACTGGCTGTCGATGGGGCTGGCCTATTCGCTTGCTGTCGTCGGGATCTTCATGCTGTTTGAGCTGTTTGCACAGGTGGATTACGACACCAGACCGTTTGTCGTCCTTGTCGGACTGACCGCACTGCCAGTTGCGTTCGATATTGCTGGCTTCGTGTATCCGCAGCTGGTGGATCTAACCTACTCGGCACTCGGTGTCGCGCTCTTTGCGGTCGGCGTACTGTACATTTACATGGACCGCTTCGAGACGATCCAGCTGGCCGGGCGGTACGACGATCCGGTGGTTGTAATCGGTGATGACCTCGAAATCCGAGATTACAATCGGAGCGCCGAAACACTGTTCCCGGAGTTGGGGGCCGCTCTTGGTGAGAACCTGAAGCAAGAACTCCCGGATCTGGCAGCCAGCATCACGAGCGAGACGGTGATCGAACGACAACAGGATGGCGAGACCAGATACTATCAGCCAAAAACCAACCCATTCAGTGCGAGTCAGGCCAAGCTCGGCCAGTTGATAATCTTCAACGACATCACCGAACAGGAGCGGTATCGGAAGCAGCTCGAAGCACAGAACGATCGTCTCGAATCGTTCACGGGGATGGTCTCTCACGACCTCCGGAACCCGTTAAACGTCGCCCAGGGAAACAGCCAGATCATCAGTGAGCTGTTCGAGGCTGCAAACAACGAGGACGGCAGCTACGAGCCACTTGGCACCGAGACGCTGGCAACCGTCGATGACGCTTCCAGTGCCCTCACCGTGACGCTGGCGCGGATGGAGCGACTGATCGACGATCTGCTGGTACTGGCTCGCGAAGGACAATCGATCGAGGAGACCGAGCCGGTGCCGCTAAAGACTGTCGCTGACGACGGCTGGCAGATGGTTGACCAGCGTGACGCGACGCTCGTGGTCGAGGAGAATCCGACGATTACTGCCGACCCTGACCGCCTGCAACAGCTCCTGGAGAACCTGTTTCGGAACGCCATCGAACACGGCGGAACGGATGTAACGATCCGGGTCGGTGCGCTGGCGGACGACACCGGCGTGTATATCGAGGATGACGGCCCCGGAGTCCCCGAGGAGATCAGAGATGAGGTCTTCGAGTCAGGGGTGACTACCAATCGTGATGGAACCGGCTTTGGGCTCGCAATCGTCAGCAAAATCGCCACGGCTCACGGCTGGACGATCGACTGTACCGAAAGCGAATCCGGCGGAGCACGATTCGAGATCACCGTCGAGCCGACCGAGTGATCCCCTCTGAGTTGTGTAGGAGACTCCCGGCAGGTGGCGGGGAATCTGGACGGAGAACTGCTGGACAGGGCCACAACCCGTGTCAGTCGTCGATTGCGGCGTCGACACCTGCGAGGAGTTGTGCCGCTACTCGGCCCGACGTGACCTGCTCGACGCGCGTCGCCTCGAAGACCTGCCGGGCGCTCTCGGCAGCCTCGGTGTCGACGTCAAAATCGATGCCAGCCGCCAGCGCATCGCTCGGCCCGTAGGTCACCGCCGCGAGTACGAGAGGCTGGGCTGGCGCGGGGGCAACGCCGCGGGGTCCATCCAGCGGCTCCTCGGCAAGCACGCGCTCGACGTCCGCAAGCGGGCGCTCGCCGCGCGCTACCGCGGCGACCAGTGAGACGAGCCGTCGGACGAGCTGGCGGGCGAACCCGCCCGCTGAAACCGTCAGGACAAAGAACGGGTCGTCACGGGTGAGCGCCGTATCGAGCCGCCGTACCGTTCCATCGTCGTCGGGTGTCAGGTTGTGGAAGTCGTGCCGTCCCGAGAGCCGTTCGAGGGCCTCACGCGCCAGCGCGGCGTCCGCCTCGGGCGCGTGCAGGTGGTACGTGTACCGGCGCTCGGTCGCGTGGTGGGTCGCGTGGAATCCGTCCGGAACGTCGGCGCTCGCCCACGCCCGGACGTCCGCGGGCAGTTCGCTGTTCAGCGCGGCGGGCGAAAGCCAGTCGGGAGCCTCGAAGGCGACGGTCTGGGCGAGCGCGGAGACGCCCGCGTCGGTGCGGCCCGCGGCCGCGTAGCCCGACGGTTTCTCGCCGGCGAAGACGTCGAGCGCACGCAGGGCGTCGAAGATGGCGTCCTCGACGGTCGGGACGTCGGGCTGACGTTGAAAGCCGTAGTAGCCTCGCCCGTCGTAGGCGATCCGATATGCGCGCATCACCGCACCGTTCCAGCGGCAACGGTTTGGCCGTTGCGGTGGCGGTTCGCCTGCCTGTGTCCGGAAGTGTATAATAAGTGTATGAGAGAAACGTACGTGTGAAACAGATCGAGGGAACCATTCTGACGGGACGATCGTTCGAGCCCGTTCGCGGGCGTGTGCTCGTCGAGGACGGCCGGATCACGGCGGTCGAAGAGACGTCCGTCGATTCGACGGATATCGTGGTGCCGTCGTTCGTCAACGCACACACCCACCTCGGGGATTCGATCGCGAAGGAGGCGGCGGTCGGGCTCTCCCTGACCGAGGCGGTCGCGCCGCCCGACAGCCTGAAACACCGGCGACTGGCGGCTGCCGATCGTGACGAACACGTCAGGGCGATCGGCCGGACCCTCCGCTTCATGGAGCGGACGGGGACCGCATCGGTGCTCGATTTCCGGGAGTTCGGCATCGAGGGCGCGCGCGTGTTGCGCGAGGCCGCGGCGGACAGACGGATCGAGTCGTTCATCTTCGGGAGCGACGATCCGGCGGTGCTCGAGTACGCCGACGGCTACGGAGCCAGCGGCGCGAACGACGAGGACTTCGGGGACCGACGACGGGCAGTCGCCGAGACCGGCAAGCCCTTCGCCATTCACGCCGGCGAACCCGACGCGACGGACATCCATCCCGCGCTGGATCTCGAACCGGACCTGCTCGTCCACATGGTCCACGCCGAGGAGGAACACCTCGAACGGGTCGAAGAGCAGGAGGTCCCCATCGCCGTCTGCCCACGGGCCAACGCCGTCCTCGACGTCGGCCGCGCACCGCTGTCGGAACTGCTCGCTCACACGACGGTCGCGCTCGGGACCGACAACGTGATGCTCAACCAGCCGTCGATGTTCCGGGAGATGGCCTTTACCGCGAAGACGTTCGACGTGAGCGCCCGGGACGTGCTCCGGATGGCGACGGTCGCGGGAGCGGAGATCACGGGCCGAAACTGTGGATGCATCGAAGCCGGACGTGAGGCATCGATGGTCGTGCTCGACGGCGATTCTGACAACCTCTCCGGCACTGAGGATCCCGTCCGTGCGGTCGTGCGACGGGCGACCGAGCTGGACGTCACGGACACGATCATCCGCGGCGAGTCAGTCGACTGATCGCTCTCCGAAGCGTCGTCCCCGATCCTCCCCAGAGAGTTATTAATATTATATCCTGTGTTAGTAACTTCTTTCAACCTGTGGAGCGTGTGGGGAGTTGTATGACTGACACAGCCGAGGAAACGGCCGACGAGCGCACAGGCCAACAGAAGGAGTGTCGCGCGACAGGTCGCACGGACGGCCTGATCGGCAAGTACGACATCTGGCTCTGTCGGCAGTCATTCCGCGAAATGGCCCGTGATATGGGCTTTCGCAAGTACGACTAGCGCCGGGCCGATTCCACGTATTCGACCGCCGCTTCGGGGGAGTCGACCATCTCGACGCCCTCGATGTCGTGGGTATCCAGCCCGCTGACCGGCAGGCCCGCATCGAGCGCGAGTGCGATCTCCGAGAGCGTCCCCATGTTGCCGTCGACAGCGATCGCGGCGTCCCCGTTGAGCGCGACGAGAGCGTTCCGGGCGTTCCCGAGCCCGGTCGCGATCGGCGTCGTGACGTACTCGTTTGCGGCACTGCGGCGTTCGCCGGGCAGGATGCCGATCGTCTCGCCGTCGGCCTCGCGAGCACCCCGACAGACTGCTTCCATCACGCCGGTCAAACCGCCGCAGACGACGGTGTGGTCGCGCTCGGCCAGCAACGCGCCGAGCCGCCGGGCCGTCTCATACGTCTGGTTGTCGACCGCGCTCCCGCCGATAACGCTCACTCGCATGGGTGGCCGTTTTGGCCACGAACACATACGTGCTACTCCCCGCGCTCGTAGGCCCCCTCTTTCTGTAACTCGCCGTGACGTCGCAGAATGTCGGGCGTCCGACAGACCCCGGGCGCGCCGGTCGCCTGCGGCACCGTACAGTTGTTACAGCTCTCACAGAGCACGCGCGAGTCCGGAGCCGCATCGAGCAGTCGCGCGGGAAGCCGCGGTTCGGCGTAGAACGGCCGGGCCATTCCGACCGCGTCACAGGCCGGTTCGGAACCGTCCGCGCCGAGCAGCCGATCGATCTGCTCGCGCTCGCGGATGCCGCCTTCGGCGAGAACCGGCGCATCGACGCGCTCGCGGACGCGCCGACAGAACGACTCGTTCCAGGCGGGCTCGAAGTCGAATCGCCGCGCTTGCAAACGGTTGAGCAGGGCCACGGCACGGGCGCGGTACCGGCTCCCGAACGCCTCGGCGTAGCCGTCCTGAAACCCCTCCTCGTCCCACGCGCGCTCGGGGTACTCCCCGCGGACGATGCTCATGTCCCAGAACGTCGACGTGACGACGGGGACGATGGCGTCGAAGCCGACCGCGTCGAGCCGCGCCGCGATGTCGACGCCGTCCTCCAGCGTGAGATGCCGCCGGACGGCACGTGGGGCGGCGGTCTCGGCGGGAACCTTGGTCAGGATCGGCACGTCGCCCGCCCGCCGTCGGATCTCGTCGTGGACGACCTCGAGAAAGCGTGTGCGGTTCCGAAGCGTGCCGCCGAACTCGTCGTCCCGTCGGTTGTAAAACGGCGAGAGGGACTGCTGGATGATCCCCATGTTTGCGCCTGCGAGGTGGATGGCGTCGTAGCCCGCATCGACGGCGTAGCTCGCCGAGCGGCCGAAGTCGGCGGCGAGTTCGTACACCTGCTCGGTCGTCATCACGTCCGGATCGTAAGAGACGACGCCGAGCCGGTCGAGCGCACGCAGTTGCCACGGCGGACGCGAGACTGCCAGCTGTGAGAGCCCGGGGTGGTCGGCGCGGTAGCCAGTGTGCCACGTCTCCATGCTTCGCAGGCCACCGTATTCGAGTTGAATGGCGATCTTCGTGCCGTGATCGTGGACCCGGTCGGTGAGCGCGGAGAGTTCGGCCACGAAGTCGGGGTCGTGAACCCGGGTCATCCCCGGGGCAGCACAGCCGCCCTCCCCGCGGACGATCGTCGCACCCTGACAGAGCAGGCCCGCGCCCGCAGCAGCGCCCGGTTCGAGGTCGGCGATCAGCCGGTCGACGGCGTCTGGACCGTTTCCCGCGCATTCGAGCAGCGGCGCGCGATAGAGGCGGTTCGGCAGGGTCAGGTCGCCGATCGTCAGTGGATCCTCCAGTCGCGGCATCTGGTACTACTTGCGCCGCGAACGGCTTCAACTCGGGGGGAGGACGGGGCCGGACACCCGAACAGAGCACAGCGCCAGGAAGCAAACCCCTTAACGACCCCGTCCTAACCCCCGTACATGGACCGACGCGAACCGCCACAGACCGACGAGGGCTGGTACGTGCTACACGACCTGCGAACGATCGACTGGGACGCCTGGACCGAGGCCGCACCGGCCGAGCGCGAGCGCGCGCTCGATGCTGGCGTCGAATACCTCGAAGCCGCCGAGGCTGTCGAAGACGCCGATGCGGGGGCATCAGCGGTGTTCACCGTCCTCGGCCACGAGGCCGATCTCATGCTGTTGCACCTGCGCCCGACGCTCGCGGATCTGGACACACTGGAACGCCAGTTCGAGACGACCGCCTTCGCGCGCTATACCGAGCACACCGGCTCGTACGTCTCCGTCACCGAGGCGTCGGGCTACACCGGCGCAGAGGCGTACTTCGACCCCGACGAGGAGGCCGATCCCGGCATCAAAAACTACATCGAGTCACGGCTGTATCCGAGCCTGCCCGATGCCGACTTCGTCAGCTTCTACCCGATGGACAAACGCCGCGGGCCGGATCACAACTGGTACGATCTGTCCTTCGAGGACCGTGCCGAGTTGATGTCAGGCCACGGCGACATCGGGCGAAGCTACGCGGGCAAGGTGAGCCAGATCATCTCCGGGAGCGTCGGCCTCGACGACTTCGAGTGGGGCGTCACGCTCTTTGCCGACAACCCGACCGACGTCAAGGATCTGCTCTACGAGATGCGCTTTGACCCCTCCTCCTCGCGATACGCGGAGTTCGGTCCCTTTTATTCGGGACGCCGCTTCAGCCCGGCCGAACTGGACGCCGTGCTGGCCGGGGAGCCGGTCGGCGTCGACGATGCGGAGGAAGCGGGAATCAGCGACGAGGGGGCGGCGACGCCGGCGGATGCGGAGTCAGAGCACGGGAACGCGGTCTCAGCGGATGCGGACGACGACAGCGCCCGCGACGTGCCGAGCGAACTCGATCGGCTCGGCGTCTCGCTGCCCGACGAGGGCGTCGGACTGGTCGTCTACTCCGACGCCCCCACCGACGAGGTCGACGAGGAGGTCGAGGGGCTGCGCGGAAACTTCGAGCACTACGACTCCCATCTCGGCACCGAGGTCGTCGGCGACGGGGAGGGCACCGCCGTCGTCAGCGGCTGGGAGACCGACCGCGCCGCGGGCATCGCCAGCGGCTTCCTCGAAGAGCTGCCGGGCGTCACCGGCTACCTGCAGGGCAGCCTCGACGGCGGGGGAAGCGAGTTCCACGCGGTCGGCGACGGCGAGGACCACGAGGAGGCGGCCGACGAAGCGGAGGATACTCACGACCGGACCGACGAGGACGCCGAGAGCATCCGCGACGAACTCGACGACCACGGCATCTACGCGGGCCAGCCCCACGGCGAGGACGTCTACGCGCTCGTGCTGTATTCGGCGGCAGACGTCGACGAGCTCCGCGAAGAGGTCGCGAGCCTGAGCGACGGCTTCGACCGCTACGACACCCACAGCAAGACGGCGGTGTACACGACCGAGGGCGCAGATCCTGCGGTCGTCAGCATCTGGGAGACCGAGGACGCCGCCAACACCGCGAGTGACTACCTCTCGGACCTGCCCGAGATCGTCCGACAGGCTGGCGACGAGGCCGAGACCTTCGGCACGATGGGGATGTTCTACACCGTCAAGCCCGAACACGAGGACGACTTCGTCGAAAAGTTCGACACCGTCGGCGGCCTCCTCGAAGAGATGGACGGTCACCGCCAGACCGACCTCTACGCGAACGTCGAGGACGACTGCGATATGTTCATCGCGAGCCGCTGGGACTCGAAAGAGGACTGCATGGCCTTTTTCCGGAGCGACGCCTTCAGCGACACGGTCGACTGGGGGCGGGACGTGCTCGCCGACCGGCCGCGGCACGTCTTTCTGGCCTGATCGCGTTCGCTCTTCTCACGTACCCCGGTCGGCGGTGATGTCCGTCGATCGGTAGTCTCCCAGTGACAATACCCACTCTGAGAGGAACAAGGCTATCAGGGTCGACCGCGAATTGGAAGTTCAATGAGCGAGGGGACAACGTACTACGTCATCAGTGATCTCCACATTGGTGGTGACGAACAGCTGGAACACGTCGAATTTCTCGACGAACTCATCGAGTTTCTGGAACGGCTGGAAGCGAACGAGGAAGACGCCGAGCTGATCATCAACGGCGACGCGTTCGGCCTCTGGGAGTTTACGACGATCGGGGGGATCGAGAAGTTCGAGTCCCTCGAAGCGAGCTATCCCGAGCTGTTCGAGCAGTTCCGCGCCACCGGCGAGACGATGCCGATCACGCTGTTGCCGGGGAACCACGACCACGAGCTCGCCGCGTACGACGAGTACATCGACCGGTTCGCCGAGTACAACATCACGCTAGAACCGGAGCTGTCGATCACTCGTGAGGTCGGCGAGCGCGCGATCCACTTCGAGCACGGCCACCAGCAGGACCCGAACAACCGCATCGAAGATTTTGGGAATGAGCACGCGACGCCGCTTGGCTACTTCTACAACACGCACGTGACCAGCCGCGCGGGACAGCTTTCGGACAGGGGGCGATTCAACTGGCTCAAAGACGTACAGGCGGTGACGCCGACCGAACGGATGCCCAACTGGCTCATCTCGAAGTACTTCTATCGCGAGATGAACCCGTTCCTGCGCTATGCCGCCGTTCCGTTCCTCCTACTGTTCAACATCAGCGTGATCCTCGCAGTGCTCGCGGGGCTGGATCTCGCCGGAATCTGGTCGATGCCTGTCGAGCGAACGCAGTCGGCCCTCAGCCAGTTCGGGCTGGCCGGGACCGCGGCGTATATGATACTCTGGCTCAACGCCATCGTGGCCGGACTGCTCTTGCTGGTCGGCATCCCGCTGTACGTCTTCCTGCGGGACGTCAGGCAGACGATCGACCGCTTTGGGGTCTTCGAGACTCCACTGACCGTCGATCCGGAGGAACCCTACGTCGAGGCGGCCAGGGACGTCTTCGAGGAGCGCCCGGAGACGGCGATCTTCTGTTACGGACACACCCACCGACCGGGAATCAGAGAGGTCGACGACCGGCTGCTCGTCAACACGGGGACGTGGCTCAAACGCCTCCATCGCCGTGACGTCGCCGGACGCCTCATTCCCCCGGTGTTCGCCCCGAGCTACCAGATTCCGGTCGTTCGGATCGAGGCTAGCGAGGAGGGCGTGGCCGTCGAGTACGAGGAGATCGAGAAGGACAATCCACGGAAAGAAGAGCTTACCCTCACAGAGCGGTTCCTGACGCGGAGCCGGGAGCCGAACCCGGAGCTCCCCGATCGGACGGTTGTCTCGGACGGCACTGTGTCGGACGATCCGACACGGGCAGAACAGCCAGCCAGCTAGGGCGCGTCGGCCCGCTCGGGCTCCGGTCGCCGGACGTTGATCTCCCCGTTCGTCGTCACGCTCACGACGAGCGACGCCGTCACTTCTCTGCCGATCACCGCATCGCCTGCGGCGTCGCTGACCGCTTTCATCAGGTCCGGTGCGGACTGTGTGACCTTGACGTTTGCGTCGTCACAGGCGTCGTAGACACGGCCGGGCACGTCGTACAGGTCCGTCCCGGCATCGATCCGGACCCGAACCGGAGCCTGCAACGCTTCGGCAAACGCGATCGTCTCGCGGGACTTCCGGATGTTCTCGCGCGCACTCGACTCGATGCTGGAGACGTTCGCCCGCGAGGTGCCGAGTCGCTCTGCGATCGCCGACTGGGAGAGCCCGCGCTCGCGGAGGATCAGCACCTCGGCCTGTCGGCGCGTGAGGACGTTCTCGTCCCCGTCGAACCCGATACTGTCGAGTAGTTCGTCGACGTCGAGCGCCTCGTTCTCGCTCATCGTCCACCTCTACTGTGACGATCGGTGGGATGACCAGTCTCGGACGGCCACGCGATATCGAACGGCATTGGCGGTGTTTCGCCCCCCACTCGCAAAAAAGCACCTGGACGTCGCGTCGCGGCACGCGAGACGGTGACCACGATACTGACCTTTGCCGCCTGAGCCACGTTTAGGATATCCGGGCCCCTAATCGGATGTATGGACGACAGTACCGCGGTCGTGACGGGTGCAACGAGTGGGATCGGCCGGGCGGTCGCCGCCGCCTGCGCGGACGAGGGCGCACACGTCGTCGCCTGTGCGCGCGATGCCGACGATATCGCCGACGTGGTAGCCAAAATCGAGTCCAGCGGGGGGACGGCAACCGGCGTTCGCGCCGACGTTCGTGACGAGTTCGACGCCGAACGTCTCGCCGAAACCGCCGCCCGGGTTGGCAATGATGGCATCGAGTACGTCTTCGCGAACGCCGGTGTGTTCCACGGGAGCCCCGGCGACGAACCGATCGATGCGGAGAGCTACACCACCTACGACGACCATCTGCGAACGAACGGTAGAGGGGTCTTCGCGACGATCAAAGAGGCGAAGCCGCATCTGACCGACACCGCCCGGGTGATCGTCCCGACCGGTTCGGTCGCCCGTGACGCGAAAGCGGGGATCGGCTCGTATGCGGTCTCGAAGGCGACCGCCGAGGCGATCGCCCGCGCGTTCGCGGTGGATATCGAGCAGACCGTCGGCTGCGTCGATCCCGGACAGGTCGCCACGGATCTGTCGGGACCGGGCGGGCGTGATCCCGAAGATGTCGCGCCGATGTTCGTCTGGGCGGCGACAGAGGCCGATCCGGAGGAGCTAAACGGTGCGGTTCTCGGACTGCGTGAGTGGAAGATGGCGACGCGGTGACTCACGCGCCGACTCACAGCTCCCGGTCGCTGTCCGGGTTGTCCAGTTCCCAGAGGATTTCGGGGAGAAAGGCATCGAGTTCGTCGATGACGCGGCGCTCGCTGACATTCAGGCCCTCGCAGTGTTCGTGGGCCGAGTCGCGGATGTCGACGTGAAGCTCGCCGTCTTCGAGCGTCACCGCGAGCGGAAAGACCGAACAGCGTGCGGGCTTCCAGTCGTGTTCGGCGTGGAGCGCACAGAGGCCGTCCTCGCGCAAGAAGTAACAGGCTGCACCGTCCTCGGCGACGTGCTCCTCGCGGTCTTTCTCCTCGCGCCGGACGAAATCGTGGCCGCGGAACTCCGTCGTCGACTCGTTGAGGTTTGCGCGCTCGGCGAGACCGAGAAAGTCACGGTCGTACAGCAAGACGCCGTGCTGACAGCACCAGGTGCAGTCGTCGACACACTCGAACGTGAGGTCGGGATCGAACTCGACGATAACCTCGCGGTCGGGATACACCTCGACGCGCTGGCCCGTCTGATCGGTCGACACGAACACCCGTTCGGGCGGCGCAGCAAAAAGCGCGACGCATCCGGTACCGCGCCGCTCCGTGGCGACGACCGTATCAGGACTCGAAGAGCGCGTGATCGTCGTCGACATCGGCCCGTTCGGCGTACGCCAGCGTATAGTAGTCTCGATCGGCTAGCTCGGTGGGATCGTCGGTGATCACCGTCTCGCCCTGTTCCATGAACAGCCGCCGACCATACGTGACCTCGTAGCCCGCATCGACGAGTTTCTCGTGGGTCACCGGCACGTCGGTCACTTTGAACAGGATCAGCCTGTCCGGGCCAACCGGCGCGTCGCCGCCGGACGCTTCCCGGAGCGTGAGCTCGCTTCCGGCGGCGATTTCGACGTCCAGCGCGGCCGCAAAGGCCGTTACTGAGCTCACGCCCGGCACGACCTCGACGTCGACTCCGGGATGGAACCGTTCGATGGTTCGTCGCAGGTGACCGAACGTCGAGTACACGTTGGGATCTCCAAGCGTAACAAACGCGGCATCGCCGTCCTCGGCCGTAGGTGCTACATCGGAAGCGGCCGACTTCCATGCCTGACGGAGCTCCGCCTCGTCCCGTGTCATCGGAAACTCGAGGTCGCCGATCCGGGACTCGGGGACGTGTTCGAGCGCGACCGATCGCGAGAGTCGTCCCGGCGTGTAGACGACATCGACTTCATCCAGTACCTGCGCACCGCGGACCGTCAACAGGCCCGCGTCCCCGGGCCCGAGACCGACTCCGTACAGCGTCATGTCGCGATCACCGCTGCAGTGTTTGCGTCCATCGTGTCATCCCTTCGGAGAGCTTGCCTCATGGAACTTCCGTGCCGGGTCGGCATCACGGGTCGTCCTCGACGATCGCCCGTCCAGCAGGATCCGACATCTGGTGGCGTGTCGCCAGCCCGGCCAGATGCGGCGTTTCGGGAACGATCAGCGTCTCGGTCGCCAGCTCTACCGCGCTTGCGCTTCCGGGGAGACAGAAGATCGGAACGCCGTCTGCGATCCCGGCGAGCGCACGACTCGCCATTGCCCGCGTACCGACTTCCTCGTAGGAAAGCATACGGAACAGCTCGCCGAACCCGCGGAGACGACGGTCGATCGTCGCCTGGACTGCGTCGGGTGTCACGTCGTCCGCAGTGACGCCGGTGCCGCCCGTGGTGATGATGGTATCGACGTCCTGTCGCGTCAGCAGGGACTCCAGCAGGTCTTCGATACGGTCAGCGTCGTCCGGGACCAGCGCGCGGGCGGTCACGCGATGGCCCGCGGACTCGAAGGTCACTACTGCGGTGTCGCCGCCGGGGTCGTCGACCGTGGAGAGGGCGTCAGCGGGGTTGTGCTCGTCGTACCGGGAGGTCGAGACGGTGACGACGGCGACGTACAGGGGATCGATGACGTCGTGACTGTGGTTGTCAGTACTACGGCGCCGGGAGCGGTCGACGTGGTCGCCCGTCATCGCTGACCCCGTAGCGCCGCCGGTCTGGTCGTTCGGGTACCGGAGCCGTCGATCACGAGCTCCTGACCCGTGCGCCGGGGGAACCGGTCGTCGTCCAGCCCCTCACGTTCGCCCTCACGGACCAGCGTCTCGTCGAGCGCGGCGGTGACCGCGGCCTCGTCAAGTCCCTTGCCGATGACGACCAGGCGGGTCTCGCGATCGCCGACGTCGGGGTCCCAGTCGAGATCGTCGCCGCGTCGGTAGATCTCCTGTCTGGACTCCGGGAGGCTGGCGATCCAGCGCCCTTCCGGGACGACTCGTGTCGCCGATCCCGCGAAACTGGCGGTGAAGGCGTGGCGATCCCGGCCTGCGACCCAGAGGATTCCCTTCATGCGAACGACGCTCGCGGGCAACGACTGGAGGCAGTCGACGAACCGCCCCGGGTGGACCGGCCGGCGTCGGTGGTACGTAAACGAGTCCAGTCCGAACGCCTCCGGGGGATGCCTGTGGTCGTGGCCGTCGTGCGAGTGGTCATCGTGGGAGTGATCGTGGTCGTCATGCGAGTGTTCCGTCCCACTCTCGGCGTTGTCACCGCCGTCAGCGTCGCGCAGGATCTGCTTCCA
This sequence comes from Natranaeroarchaeum aerophilus, assembly GCF_023638055.1. Taxonomy (NCBI): domain Archaea; kingdom Methanobacteriati; phylum Methanobacteriota; class Halobacteria; order Halobacteriales; family Natronoarchaeaceae; genus Natranaeroarchaeum; species Natranaeroarchaeum aerophilus. The sequence continues at coordinate 175,889 of NZ_JAKRVY010000003.1, forward strand.
CCCTGCCGAAGACTGTGACTCGTCCTCGTCGAACAGCCCGGTGTCGAGAACGTCCTCCGGCGAGACGTCACCGTGGGTCGTCTCGTGGATCGTCGCGCGCGGCTGGAGGGACCGAAGCGTCTCGGTGAGGGCCGCACGCTCGTCCTCGTCGACCAGATCGCACTTGTTGACCAGCAGGACGTCGGCGAGTTCGACCTGTTCGACGAGCAGTTCCGACAGGGGACGGCTCTCGTCGGCTTCGTCAGCCGCTCCGAGCGGCTGGCCCTCGAGTACTGCATCGTGGAACGTGCGGGCGTCGACGACCGTCACGAGGGCGTCGAGATCGTACCGGGGGGCGACCTGCGGCGAGCGGACGAATCGCTCGACGATCGGCGCGGGATCGCTCACGCCCGAGGGTTCGACCAGCAGGTGATCGAACGACGATTTGCCGTCGAGTTCCAGCAAGGCGGCATCGAGTTCGCCCTGCAGACCACAGCAGATACAGCCGTTCGAGAGCTCTGTGAGCTCGGAGCCACCCGAAAGCTCCGAACGCGACTCGATGAGGTCGGCGTCGACGTTGACCTCGCCCATGTCGTTAACGAGGACGGCCACGTCACGATCGGCGTCGGTCAGCACGCGATTCACGAGCGTCGTCTTCCCCGCGCCGAGGCCGCCGCTGAGCAGGGTGACGGGGGTGGGCATCAGTCGTCGGCCAGCGCCAGTTCGCGCTGGTCGTCGGTCCCGAACGGATCCGGGAACCCGGTCCAGTCCTCGTCCATCTCGGCGTCGGTGAGCACGCACTCTTCCAGAGAGTCGATGAGCGGGTCGGCATCGAACTCCCGGCCGATGAAGACGAGTTCGGTGCCACGGTCGCCCCACTGTTCGTCCCAGTCCTCTTCGATACCGGGACGCGCCTGGAAATACCGTTCCTGCTGGGCGGGCGGCAAGGCGGCGATCCACTGTCCCGCCGGTCCTGCTCGAACCGACGTGCCGGCCTTGTCGATCCCCATCGCGACGTCCTCGCGGCCCGCACTCCAGAAAAAGCCCTTCGCACGGATGATCTGGTCGGGGAGCTCGGCGAGCAGGTCGGCGATCCGCTCGGGATGGAACGGACGGTCCGCCTCGAAGGTAAAGGAGGTTACGCCGTGTTCTTCCTGTGGGTCGTGATGGTGATCGTGGTTGAGTTCGTGTTTCCAGCCGGCGGACTGGCTGGCGGCGTCGAAGTCGAACAGGCCGGTATCGAGGATCCGTCCTGGATCGATATTCCCGTGTTCGGTTCGGATGATCTCCGCGCGGGGCTGGAGCCGTTCGAGCACGGCCTCAATCTCGTCGAGCGCGTCCGCGGGCACGAGATCGCACTTGTTGAGCAAGAGGACGTCACAGAACTCGATCTGGTCGAGCAGTGCCTCCTCGGGAACACGACCGTCTTCCGGGCTGAGCTCGTCGGCTGTCAGCGCCGCTCCGGAATCGAAGGCCTCGTAGAAGCTGTGTGCGTTGACGACCGTGACCGTCGTGTCGAGTTCGTAGGTACCCGTGGGATCGAACTCGGTGTCCTCGAACCCGCGAGCGAACGTCTGTGCGACCGGGATCGGTTCGCTGATCCCCGAGGACTCGACCAGCAGGTAGTCGAAGTCACGGAGCTCGGCGAGGCGGCCGACTTCCTCGAGCATGTCGCCGCGCAGCCGACAGCAGATACAGCCGTTCGACATCTCGATGATCTCCTCGTCGCCCTCCGAGAGCTCCGATTGCTGTTCGACCAGTTCGGCGTCAACGTTGATCTCGCCCATATCGTTGACGACCACGGCGACGTCGAGGCCGTGCTCCTCGTTGAGAACGGTGTTGAGCGTCGTTGTCTTGCCCGCACCGAGGCTACCGCTAAGTATCGTGACGGGAATCGGTGAGTCTGTCATTGGTCCGTGCAGGTTTAACAATTCGGAGGGACTTAATATTAGTTATTCGCTAATTGTGACCTTCATCATAACAACCACTATTATGCCCCGTCACAAAGGCCCAGATATGCCGGTCGTAAGCATCTCGCTCCCGGAGGAACTGCTGGAATCCGTCGACAGTTTCGCCGAGGAACAGGGCTACACGGGACGAAGCGAAGTGTTCAGACAGAGCGTCCGCGGCCTACTCGGCGAGTTCGACGAGTCCGAACTCCGGGGTCGGGAGCTGATGGGGACCGTCACCGTGCTGTTCGAGTACGGGAGTTCGGGCGTCGAAAACGAGGTGACCCACCTGCGTCACGAGTACGAATCGCTGATCGTCTCGAACGTCCACGGTCACGTCGGCGAGCGCTACTGTATGGAGCTGTTCGTCATCGAAGGGGGGCTGGAGGACGTCTCCGAAGTCGTCTCCAGCGTCCGGACGGTCGACGGCGTACTGACTGTCGATTACTCGCTTCAGCCGATCGACGATGTCGGCGGTATCGCCAGTCCGTCCTGACGGTCAGAGATTGCGCAAGGAGAGCAGTTTGACACGCCCGACGCCGTCGAAATCCCGGAGATCGTAGACGAGTTCTCGGATCCGTGCCACTTCGCCCCGACAGAATACCGTCTCCAGGCACCACTCTCCCTCGTGGACGTGACTGGTCGCACTGATGGCGTCCTGATACTGGTGTTGAATCCCGTGGAGTTCACGGATCACCTCCTCGTGCTCGTAATCGAAGACGATCACCGCCGCTACGGATCCCGACATCTCCTCCAGTTTCGAGTGGGCTTCGACGTACTCCTGGATCGCTTCCCGGACCGCCCGCGAGCGGGAATCGAATCCTTCGGCCTGCCAGACGGCGTCGAACTCGGCGAGCACGTCGTCGGGAATGTTCAGACTCGTTCGCATACACGTTGATGGGTCCGAACAGTGTTAGGGCCTGTCGTTTTTTCGGTGTCCTACCCGTCAGCGAGCCAGAGTGTACCATGTGTCAGTGTGCAAGCGGTAATAATACACGTACTAGGAAAATCGAGGCATTGTATACATATGAACCTAAGTTTATATTCGAGTTCCCCATTAGTAACAGATACGCATGAGCCAGAGCGCCTCAACAACGTGGACGGACCCTTCGACCTGCCCGTTTTGCGACGCCGAACTCGCCGATCCCGGCGCGGGATTCGTCGATCATATTCACACGAGTACCGAGTGCAAGAGCGAGTTTGACACCTGGCGCTCGAATATTGCGGGCGATATGGGGGGTGAGTGGAGCGGATGAGTCTCGGACGTACCACCGCGTCGACGCACACGCCGACGCCGATTCCGAGCGAGATCGAAGCGCCGACGGCCAAGCTCGTCTACATGACACTCGACGCCGACGGCCCCCACACTATCGACGAGCTGAGCGACCGGCTGAACATGCAGAAACTGGTGCTGTTGGAGACGCTCCGAACGCTCGAATCGAAAGGGATCGTCGATGCCAACGGCGAGTGCTGTACCGCAAACTAGCGACCGAACACTGGCGCTCTCCTTTTGATGGCAGCGTGGGAACTCCCGTGCCCGCCAGCGGATATTGCGGCTGACTGCCAGGCGACGAATCACATACAAGCCCCCGATCATCGAGTGGCGACAATTGTTAAGTTTGTTCGCCGGTTGGTTGCGGGTATGGAACGACGACGATTTCTCGCCGCCGGTGGTGTCGGTGCAAGTGGCCTGTTGGCTGGCTGTACCGACGTGCTCGGTGACGACGATTCGGTCCCCGAGCGCGACCCCGCAAACGAAGTTGCCGACAGCATTGCGACCGCGGTCGGACTGACGAATACGGCTGCCCTGTCACTCGACAGCGTCGACACCGGTTTCGAGGAACCGGACACAATCGAGTTTGACGAGGACGAACCCCGCGACCGGCTTACCGAGGCCCGAACTGCGCTTGAGGACGCCGAAGCCGACGACGACGGAAGCCGTGAAACAGAGATCGCAGCCGTCCGTGCGTACATCGGAATCGTCGAGTCAATGATCGATATGTTCGTCGAGCTGCTCGACGGTGCGTCCGAACTCTCGGACTCCGACGAGTCGTTCGACCCCGACGATATTGATCGACTCCGCGGGAGTATCACCGCGGCGCGTGATCCGATCGAACGGGCGGTGAGTGCGCGGACGGCGGGCTCCGAGCACCGCGATTCGGCAGACGAGTCAGCGCTGACCGACCTCGACGCCGAGTTCAAGACCGTTACCGACGGGTTCGACGAACTCGTCTCCTTTACCGACGGCTTCGACGTGCTAACCACGGGGTACGCTACGCTGCTCGATGGAGTCGAGTACGTCGAGACCGCACAGGATCAGTTCAGTGCCGAGGAGTACGACGATGCGCGCGTTGGGTTCGCCGATGCGACCGCGGCGTTCGACACGGCAAATTCGACGTTTTCCGACGGTCAGTCCGACGCTCACGAGGAACTCGACGGAGAATTCGATCGGGCGACCGGCCGCAGCGATTCGCTCATTCGCCTGTCATCGAGCCACGAGTCGATGCTCGATGGGCGAGAGCTGCTGGAAGACGGCAAAGAGGAGTTCGAAAACGAAGAGTTCGGGGCCGCAAGCGCTGCGTTCTCCGGGGCACAGGAGGAGTTCACAGCAGCATCCGAAGAACTCGACGCAGAGCCACAGCCAGAAGGAGAGTTCGACGCGGAGTTCAATCAGGCCCAGTGTCGTGCCGACAATCTCGGTGAGGCCGCCGACGAGTTCGCGGCGGCGGCCGACGCTGCCGATCAGGGCAACTTCATCGAGGCGGACCAGCGGTTCGAGAACGGCGAAGACGCGCTCGAAGCAGCCGAAAACTGCTAGAAGTTCCGCCAGACATCCTCGTCCCAGTTGTCGGACTGTTCGGCGTCATCATCCCCGCCGTCCTCTTCACGGGGCGTTTCGCCGGGGGGACTCGTCGCGCCGCCCGCGACGTTTACCGGCTCTTCGGCTTCGGGCAGGTTCAGCTCCGGCCACGCCCCTTCGTCCCAGTCGCCGACCTTGCTGTAGTAGTAGACGACGTTCCCGTTGATCACCGCAAAGAGGTCCCGCCGACGGTCGTGGACGACTCGCTCTTTCGTATCGATGGCGACATCGACGACGTCTTCGAGCGTATCGAGTTCGATGTAGTTGTTGCCGACCCACATCGGAATCGAACCTGTCGAGATCCAGTCCGCGTAGCGGCGGCGGTGGATCTCCTGTTTGATCGCGGCGATATCCATCTCCTCGGGATTCGTCGCACGGACTGTTCCGGCACCGGTCAAAAAGAGCAGTCCCATGAGACCGAACAGCGAGACGACCATCCAGTTCGGCGAACCGGTCTCTTCGATCGTCCGCGTCGTATCACGGGTCTGTGAGTCACGCAGGTCCGACTCGAACCAGTAAGCCCGGTCGGTCACCTCCATCACGCTCGTCGATGTCAACTCCCCTTCGTAGGTGCCCGTATCGTACTCGGTCCGCAGGTGGACGGTGGTCTCGACGCTCCCGACCCCGGAGAGTCGCTCCTGGAGTTCGGCGAGGCGCTGCTGGAGTACCTCGACGTCGATCGAGGTCGACGACGTGGCCTCGCCGTCCTCGACGGTTGCCGTTTCCTCGATGAGCACGTCCTCTTCGTACCAGAACACGTCCCCGTCACGGGTTCCCTCTATCTGTAGTGTCAGTTCGTGCGTTACCGTGGTCCCATCGGGCGCGGACGTTTGTGGTTCGATATCGACAACCGGCGAGGCTTCAATGATGTACGTCGAGCCATCCGAGGAGACGCCAGCCCATTCTTCCTCGTCGACGATCTCGGCACTGACCAGCCCCGTCGTCTCGATCGATTGCTGGTCGGTCTGTTCGGTGGCGGTCGTGGTCGGCGGCGTCAGCGCGATACCCGCCGCGACGACCAGCGCCAGCACTCCGGCGACCGCCAGCGCGATCATCAGGTTCCGTCCGTGGTTTGCGATCAGCAGCTTCGCGCGTGGGTCGTCGATCAGTGGCATTGTGATTGGTGTGACAGTCGTCGACGTCCGAGGCTTCGGAGCGTGCCCTGCCGACCGTCTGTTTCGAGTCGTCTGTAATACCGAACTCCCATGATATAATTTTGTTGGAAAATAACTGGGGCGAACAGATCAGGTATCATAGCCACTTGCGGATCTTCCGGCGGAGCCGATATGCAAGGGGAACGTCCTTGCCCGATCGCAGCCGGATATCGCCCGTCCCGAACAGGGCGACGATCGCGACCAGCCCTCCCATGGCGATCACGGCGTTGATGCTCAACAACGCGACGAGCGGATGGATCGAGTGGAGTCCGCCGATCAGGGTCGGGGGCAACACCACGAGATACCGGTGTTCGGTGACGTGGCGTGTGTATCGCCCCTCCTCTGCGGGGACAGAGAGCGTGACGCTGGTCTCGGCAGTGGACCCGCGGCTCACCCACGTCCGATCGGGCTCGGTTGTGACGTCCTCGCCGGGCTCGAAGAAAACGACGACCGGGACGAAGCCGTCGTTTCGCACGGTGTGTTCGACCGTCGAGCTGCCGCCCGCCTCGATCACCAGCGGGTCCTCCTCGGGTGTCTCCGAGCTCGCGACACCGTACTCCTGGATCCCCGCAGGGACAACCATCGCCGCCGTCGCGGCGACGACCAGCACGACGAGTACCGCGCCGCCGACCACCCAGATCTTCACGACATCGGGGCGTGACGACGAACGTGTGATATCGCGCGCGTTCCGCGAGCCGGTCAGGACGGCCAGCCCGATAAAGAACATCCCAAGAGCGACGAACGCGCCGCCGAGCTGGGTTCGTTCAAGCCCGCCCTCCCCGCCCATGGCAGAGACGACGGACTGCTGAACGCTATCTGCACCCGACTGAAAGCCCATCACGACCGTCCCGAGATGCGGAATGGTCACGACTGTATCACCAACCTGGAGGGCGTGGGCGACAATTTGCCCATCCGAGACCGGCGGCTCGTCACCGTCCTGATCAGTGAACGGGTTGGCGTCGCCTCTCGTAATATAGCCCTCGTCGGTCTCCCCGACAACCCGGTGGGTCGTCAGCCCGCCGCCGTGGAGCTCCTCGGCCTCGAAGACCACCACGTCGTCCTCGCTCGTGTCGCCCGCGAGTAACGAGGGAACCGCCACGAAGCCGTCGCCCGCGTTCATCGCCGGCTCCATGCTGCCCGTCGAGACGAATCCCAGCAGGATGGGCTGGCCGAGCAACTGGCCGAGCAAGAGCGCAAGCACGATGATGACGAGGAAGAGTCCGAGCGCCCACTCGACGTAGGACCTGAGCGTCATGCTGGCCTCCACGAGTCACTTCCCGGGCTGGGCTGGCCCGTACGTATCCGGGAAGTATCGCGCATACGGTGTCTACGCTGGTGATCGGTGATATATTTGTTCCTCAGACGTACCGCCGGGCCAGGTCCCAGATGCTGCTGCGACCGATCGCAAGCAGACCGACCAGTGCGGCCAGCCCGACGCTTGCCGTCGCCGGATTACTCAGATATCGTTGTGTGGTCTCGACAACGGTCTCGCCCGGCGAACCGACGGTTACCTCGCCCGCCTCGCTGCCGCTGACGCTCACCGCGAACGTGCCCTCGTCGGCGAACGCGCGAGTGAACGTCACCGTCTCCTCCTCGCCTGCCGCTACGTCGATCTGCTGGCTCTGGAAGACGACCCCCGCAATCGCGAGTTCCGCTGTAAAGGTCCCGTCCTCGTCGCCGACGTTCGCGACGGTGGCCGTGACGTCGACGCTGTCGCCGAGGTCGATTTCGGTCGCCGACACAGCCGCGTCAGTCACCTCGAAGGAGGGTCCGCTGGGCGGGTCCGTGACAGTTACCGTCCCCGCCTCGGTCGTGTAGATCGTCACGCCGGGGCGGTTCGTCACCGCGATCTCGTACTCGCCGGACTGCTGGAACGTGCGCTCGAAGGTCACCGTCGTGGTCTGTCCCGGTCGAAGACTGATCAGTTGCTGGGAGACGATCGTCCCGTCGACCGACAGCCCAACCCGCGTCGAGCCCGGCCCGTCACCGCTGTTCTCGACGGTCGCGGTCACCGTCGAGGACTCACCGGTCTCTACCGCCCGCGGATCGACGTTTACCTCGTTGATTGATATCGACGACGATCTGTCATCCTCAGTCTCGATGCGGATCGTGAACACGTCGCCGTCGAGATCCTTCGAGCTATCGACTTCGAGGCCCACGCCCACCGACTCGCCGGGGTTCAGGGTTACTTCTTCGACTGGCTCGCCTGTATCGCTCCGGTGGAACTCGACGCCCTCGATGTCGCTGGTCACCCAGACGCGCTGCTCATCGTTTCCGGTCGAGCGGATCTGGAAGGCCTCATCGACGCTCGCCTTTGCGTGCGGCACGATACTTCCCCGGATTTTGATCTCGCCGTCCTCAATGGTCGCCACGCTCTCGTCGGTCGCTTCGATTGTGATAAAGTCCGACGGCGAGTCCTCCTGTGCGGCCACAGTCGGCGCTACGAACAGCGCGAGTAGGCAGAGTGTGGCGACGAGTAGGACTCTTGTTGTGGGCATTCGGAAGGTCTCCGGATCAGACAAGATTACATTTCTCTTAATCGCGGAGGTTGGCAGTTGAACTACCGAATGAGGTCAATCAGGCCTCTTCGATCGTGATAGTAAGTAGCCCATCAGTGTCGTCGCTGTCTCCCGTGGTGAGTTCTGTCTGGGCCATCGTTTCATTACTGTCTTCATCCACCGTTAGTGCGTTATCTGGACTATCCGCAGTGTCCTCGAACGAAAGATCGTAGTTGGCCGTTCCTTCTTCGTCATCGAAGTCGAATGTAACTGTGAAATCATTCTCCCCGGCATCAGTACCATCATTTATTACTGTGAATAGATCGTCGTATGTGACTGTAGAGTTTGCTGGGATTGAATCAAGATTATCGAAATCACCACCACCATCCGTTGCTCCAAATACGATTGTTAGGTCGTCTGCTACCAGACTGGCTGCGTCATCACCCAGATTTGGAGTTTGATCGTAATCAGAGTCCGATACACCGGTAGCATTATCAAGCCCGATGCTATCGTAATCAGTCGGATCAATCACGACATCTACGAATTCATCGGCTATGTCTCCTGCGTTATTGATAACGTTAACTTCAACCGAACGCTCTGCACTAACGCTGCTAAACGCACCCGATCCGAAGACCGCGCCGCCGCCCACTGTCAATGCGCCCAGTCCGACTATCATGTTGCGTCTACTTGTTGGCATGGTTATATTCTCCGTTGAGTCTGCGCCGGAACCCGTAAGGTTGGATTACCAGCCGACCTTCTGATCAGTACTCTACACCCTACCCACTTTGTATTGAGTAGCTTGAACTTACTATCGCTTCGCTTGCCAGCCAGCAAGCCGAGCTTGAACCCCAGTTTTTGGGAAGTCCGGTACGTCGTCGAGGAGTGAGACAGGGGCGATCGACGCCGACTGAGGTCCACAATTTCTAAAAATTCTACAAATTGCAGCTATTTCTGCGGTTCCAGCGGGTCTAGATACCGATAGCAATGGCCGAATTCCCTAAAAATCAATTCACCGGAATCACCAGACACCACCGGTTTCAAGCCCGGCTTGAACGGAATATCGCTCGGCAATCCGAGTTTCAAGCCCCCTAATACAATGTGGGTAGGGTTGTTACGACTGAGTAAGCGCAAACTAAGCGCAACAAGATTCAACCATGAAATCCAATCGACGAAGCGTTCTGATCGGACTCGGTGCACTGACAGTCGGCGGCGGCGCAGTATTCGGTACGGGCGCGTTCAGTAGTGTTGAAGCGAATCGTACTGTTGAGGTGGCCGTAGCAGACGACTCCAGCGCCCTTGTAGGTCTACAAGCCAATGATTCAGATTATGTAACTGAAGAAGATGGTCTTCTAGTGATTGACCTGAGCGATCAGAATCTGGGTGACGCCTCGGGCGTTAATCGAAACGCAACTATCTCGATTGATAATGCGTTTACAATAGTTAATAACTCAGATTCAGATATCGATATTACGTTTGATATTGATGATCCAAGTCCGATTAATATCGAATTCGAGCCAGTTTCTCCAGATGGTATAACTGACGAAGAAGACATCAGTATAGATATAATAACAGATGGTGCTACTGACGGTGATAATTTCAGTGGAGAAGTTACCATCACGGCTACACCATCTCCTGAGTAGTACTTCTTACAATTTAATTTTCTAAATGCGGTATGTTATAAGATGAACCTCTTCTTCAGTGCCTCGATCCGCGGCGGCCGCTCCGACATTGACATCTACGCTGACCTGGTCGACCACCTCAACACCCACGGCGACGTCCTCACTGAGCACATAGCCGAAGAGAACGTCGAAGCCAACGAACAGGCGCAGGGACTCACGGACGCCGACATCTACGAGCAAGATGTCGAATGGCTCAATGAGGCTGACGCCGTTTTCGCAGAGGTTACTACCCCGAGTCTGGGCGTGGGCTACGAACTCGGGCGGGCCGTCGCCTGGGACAAACCGATACTCGCGCTGTACGGGCCCGACGCCGACCACGAGCTGTCGGCGATGGTCCGCGGGAATCCCGATGTCGACGTGATCGAGTACGAAACGCTCGACGACGCCAAGCCGGCGATCGACGCGTTCCTGACCGAGCACGTCTGAGCTGCCGAAGACTCGCCCGCAGATTTCTGCCGCCCGATCCTTCCACGTATAGCACTCGCCTACACAGGAACACGGGTGGGACTGAAAGGGGCTGGCCGGGTCCGGGACGACGGGCGACCCAAGCACCGAACGAAGTGAGGCGCGCAGCGAGCCCCTCGACCGGAGCCGGCCAGGGGCTTTCGGGCTGTTAGTACCGTTAGAACCAGAGCCAACCACGTAAACAAATCGTTCTGTGACCCGAAACAACTAACAACCATCCTTACATCTCCTGCAATAACCGTATGTCTGCCGACGAGATGCCCGACCGGGGCGAGATCTTCGATCTCCTGAGCAACCATCGCCGCCGGTACACCATCCACTTCTGCAAACAGCAAGGCGAGACGGTAACGGTCTCGGATCTCGCCGAGCAGGTCGCCGCCTGGGAGCTCGACAAGGAGATAAACGAACTGGACTCCAAGGAACGAAAGCGCGTCTACACGTCGCTCCAGCAGACGCACCTGCCGACGCTCGACGACGCCGGGATGGTCGTCTACGAGAACGGCGAGGTGACGCTGACCGAGCAGGCCGAACGGATGGAAGTCTACATGGACATCGTGCCGGGCGACTCGATCCCGTGGGGGGAGTACTATCTCGGGCTGTCGATCATCGGCGCGCTGGTGCTCGCTGGGGTCTGGTTCGAGGTATTGCCGACCGAGACGATGCCGGGACTTGGATGGGCGTTTGCGGTGCTGGTGCTGTTTGCGGGCTCGGCAGGATATCACATCTATCAGGGACGGCAAAACCGGCTTGGAGAGATGGAACGGCCGCCGTAATCGTCAGACCAATCCGTTGATCCGTACTACTCACTGACCGAAGCGCAAATTGGACCACTGAAGACGTCTTCGAGCGTAACTACGTTTGTTTTCTAGTTAGTAGTGTTCACAGAAGTTATTATGTTTGAGAATAAACCATTTATTAATGTACCGTCGTGGGGCATGCTGTCCTCCAGAGAATCCGACAGCGACTCATTTAGCCTCGCGTGGTGTTTCCTGCTCGTTCGAGAGACCGAGACGGCCAGTGCTGTTTGACTGTCAAGCAAAATTGCCAGGTGGTAGTTCGGAGTTGCTCGTATGAAATCGCGGGTCTTCATGTCTCTCGGTCTGGTGTTCCTTCTCGTCGCGGGTGTCGTACTGTTCGGACCGACGTTTGGGTTTTCATCGTTTGCCGCAGACCGTGGCGTCTCCGGGGACATCGCCGACGACCAGTCGGAGGCCCTTCTCGGGCTTGAGACGATCGACGAGTCGATAGACGGGCGGCAGGATGACGCAACAGTCGCTCGGATCACGAACAATTTCGGACAGGAGATCACCGACCTACAGACGACTATTAGTTTTGCTTCTGGGGACGGTGACGTACGGATCAGTGACGGATTCGACGATCAGCTACAGGCGGCGGAGTCGACTGAACTGGTAATGGAGTGTGACGGTGGAGGCGGTGAGGGAACGGCGGAACTCACTATCAGTGTCGATCAAGCGGTCAGTGCGGGTATCTCCGTACAGGATGCTTCGTTTACGACGCAGTTCTCGTACACGTGTACGGGAGGTGGTGGCGGTGGCGGTCCGCTCCCGCCAGGAGATCCACTCGTCTGGGAAACACAGGCTGACTGGGCAGACGCCGACGAGCAGGATGGTGTTGTCCACGAGACGTTCGGCGACCGACAGGACGACGCGATCCAGCTGGGCTACGAGGGAACGGACGACGGGCTTGTGGGATACTGGCCACTGGACGAGGAGACCGGGACCGTGGCCGAGGATGTCTCTGGGGCCGGTAACGACGGCGATCACGTTGACAGTCCCGTGATCGGCGCTGACGGGCTGCTCGAAACGACGAGCTACCAGTTCGACGGGGAGAGTAGTCACGTGGAAGTGCCCCACGACGAGAGCCTGGAGATGAGCGACGGCGACGCCGTGACGGTATCCACGTGGGTGAATCAGGCGAGCGATCAGAGCGACGAGAACTGGGTCGCGCTCGTTCAGAAGTCCGACACATCGTACAACCTGCAGTTGGCCAACGGCAACGAGCCAACGTTCACGATCCACGACGGTGACTGGAACGAGGCGAACAGCGGCATCGAGGTAGAGACGGATCGATGGTACCACCTCACTGGCGTCTACGACGGGGATGAGGCACGAATCTACGTTGACGGCGAACTGGAAGGAGCTACGACGGTCGATGGCGATATGACCGACGCAAGTGAGTTCGATGTTGGAATCGGTGAGAACCTCGACGATTCGGACCGACATCTCGACGGGCGGATGGACGAGGTGCGGTTGTACGACCGGGCACTCACCGAAACCAAGGTAACTGCGCTCGAAGACATTAGTACCGGAAGCTACACGAGTGGCCAGAGAACTGCTGCGGACCCGATAGACCTCGAAACGCTTGAATTGACGGGTGTCGACGTACTGACCAACAGTGGTGACGCCTCAGTACGGATCGAAGCATTCTACGACGATGGGTCGACGGCGATCAGCGATCCGATCGAGCTAGATGCTGGCATCGAGACCTATAACGTCGAAGGACTCGTGGGCGAGGCCGACAGCTTCCGTCTGGTGGTCGAGATGGAGACGCCGGATGTCGAGCGTTCGCCGGTACTGTCCAGAGTCGAACTGGCTGGCGATTCCGCGACGGACGAGATCGATCCCGTACGGGTGAACTTCCAGCCACCTGATGGTGAGTTCGACGGCGAGACTCCTGAGGGCTACCTCGCAGATGTCGGCGAGGCATTTGGCGAACACGATGCGGACGTGGACTACGGGTGGATCGACGGCCCGGTCGAGGAATACCGCGAGCGAAACAGTGTCGAGAACGTCAGATACGACACGCTCGCACATATGAACTGGGACACTGCCGAGGAGGAATCCTGGGCAGTGGCTGTACCCGATGGATCGTACGACGTGACGCTCGTGATGGGCGATCCGGACCACACGGACTCCGATCACACGGTTGCAGTCGAGGACACCACCTTCGTCGATGAGGAGGGCGAAGGCGGTTCGAATTTCGTCACCCATCAGGGGACCGTCGAGGTGACCGGCGGACAGCTCCGGATCGACTCGGCAGACCTCGGCTCCAATCAGAAGCTCGCGTTCGTTGAGGTTACGCCCGCAGCCGATCCCGGATTGATCGACGACTTCGAGTACCCCCCAAGCGTCCTCGATGACCAGTACCGCGTCAACTACGACGGCTCGCCGACTGACTCCCACTCGACCGCGGACGATCAGTTGGTTCTCGGGGACAGTTCCCGGCTCTACTCGTCACCCGGGCTCGGTGGTCCGGAGCCGTATGCCGAGCGGGATCTGAACTACTACCCAGATCCGGGCGATACGATCACCGCTACGACTACGCTCGGACAAGAAGATGTCGTCACGACGTTCGGCTTCGGCGTCGACCGGGACGATCCGATCCGCGGCTACACGGTCAAACTCGATCCGACGAGCGAGGAACCTGATAACGACGCAACGGTCCAGTTGTACAGCGAGGACGGCGACTTCGAGAACTACCCGAACCTCGATGACAGGGATATCGATCTCGACGCCGATACGGAGTACGAGATCATGGTCGACTGGGGTGCAAACACCATTGAGCTTCGACTGTTCGAGGTCGACGGTGCAGAACTCACCGACGAGCCGCTTCGGATCGACACCGTCGACGAGTTCGACGACTACCGGGGAGTCGCGTTCCAGAACCGGTACCTCGGTGATCCAGCGGACGGTAAAACGGTCTGGGGTGAGGCCAGTTCCGATATTGGTGAGGGGACGGAACCGAATCCTGCGGAGTTCGCCATTATTGCTGTCGAGCCCGACAGCGGGATGACTGGTGAGACGATTACCTCGACGGTCACAGTCGAAAACATCGGTGATCTCGGCGATACACAGACGATCGGGTACGAACTGGAGGCGTACTCTGTCGCAGTCGTCGACGAGGAACTGGTCCACGGTGAAGATATCGCCGAAACGTTGGACGGCGAACTGCCAGGCGAGTACGACGTCGAGACGATGCGCACCGAGGACATCCTGGGGCAGGTTGACGAGTACGACGTGGTCGTCGTCCAGCGGTTCGGCAGTGACGGCCTGGCAGACGACCTCGTCGACGAGATCGAGTCGACAGATACCGGGGCGGTGTATCTCGGTCAGTGGGCGGATCGAGAAGGGATCGTAGATGAGCCTCCCGAGTCGTATTCGGACGGCTTGCTCCGGTTGGCGGCCATTCGCGAGGATGTAGGCGGATACGCAGAAGTGTACACGGCCGATCCCCCGGTCGTCGTGGATGTCACCGAAGACCATCCCGTGTTCGAGGGAATCGTCGATACTGGTGAACCGTTCACCATTCACGATGGTTCGACGGATGACTTTGCGGACAGGGTATGGATCGACCAGTACAGTGGGACGACTGTCGGGTCTGTCCGATCAGCTGATGGCGAAACTGATGGGCCGACGGTGCTGGTCGAGGACGAACGAGACGAAGTGTTGCTCGGAATCGGGCGGTCGAACTTCGTCTCGGAGGACCAGTACACCGACGATGCAGACCGGCTTCTCGGCAACGCAGTGTCCTACGTTGCCAGCCCGGAAACCGTGACACAGGAACTCGAACTCGACGGGGGAGAGAGCGATACCGTCGAGTTCGAGATCGAGCTTCCAGATGCGACTGGGACGTACGACCACCGCGGAACAAGCGACGACGACGAACGGACCGACAGTATCGAAGTGCGTGATGCTATCGAAGGCACAGTCACGGACCAGTTGACCGGCGATGGCATTGATGGAGCGACAGTTTCCGCGCTGGATGGCGGAACGGTAGTCGAGGAGACACAGACTGATAGTGACGGCTCGTATGCTCTCACTGTTGCTCCTGGCACCTACGAGGTGACTGTCGAAGACGAAAACTACGAAACAGAGACCGTCCCCGACGTCGAGGTAGCTACGGACGACCCGGCGATCGTCGATGTCGAGTTGGTCGACGATGGCTGGATCGAGTACGTACCCGACACCGCAACCGCGTTCGATTTCACCGAGGACGGTGAGCGAGCGACAGTCGGCTTCGACGTCACGAACACCTATACTGAAGACTTGCTGATCACAGACATCGAGGTACGTGGAACAACTGCCGACGCTGACTGGCTAGAATACGAAACCGAAGACCGGGATGAGGTGCTGCTGGACGCGACTGGAGATTTAGCTGCCGAAGCGAGTACAAGCGGGACCTTCGAGGTGGGTGACGGAACGAGCGGTCAGGTGATCGAATTGAGTTACGGTACTGAAACGCCCCTCGACCCGGATACCGATGGCCGATTCAATGTGGGCGAGTTCAGGGAGCAGGCAGGAGCAAGTGACAATACTAACCCGGTCGACATGGAGGACGAGGACATCACTGTTGTCGTCTACTTCGAGGACGATTCGGGTGTCGAACGGTCGGCAGTCCTGGAATTCGAATCAGTTCCGTCATCTTGATCGTCTAGCCGAAGCGAATATGGTTGCTGAATACATATAGTTAGTTATGAAGCGGCGTGCGTTCATGGGGCTGGGGGCCACTTCGATCTCCGTTGGCGCGCTGTACGGCACTGGCGCATTTAGCTCCGTGAACGCCGGGCGCGGGATCTCGGTGAATGCCGTCGATGACTCGGAGGCACTCCTCAAGATCGACAATATCGATTCGACTGACGACCCCATATTTACGAACAAAACCGGGCTGGGAATGGTTGTAACGTTAGAAGAAGTAGATACTACAGTGACCTTCAACGGGGAGTCCTCACCGTACACGTTCCCCGACGATGGAACACTGGATCCGGACGCAAGTCGAAGTGTAGAGATCGAGTCTGACGACGATTCCGAGGACGTACTCGTGGATGTTACAGCGGAACTGTACGAAGACGAAACGAAAAAGGGGACGATCGAGCTACGTCGTGACTTCTCGGTTCCACAGTCGGAGATCGTCAATTTTACTGGGAGAGCAAAAGCGCCGGGTGGGAGCGGAAAGTTCGAGTTTGATATCGAGAACACGGGTACCAAAAACGTGACGTTTACAGGAGTCGGCATCAACGCAACGACACGGGACGACGCTGATCGAGTCGCAGACAAAAAGAACCGAGACGAAGGGACCAGCTTCGTCGGTGACGGTCAGGATCTGGTCACTACTTCGATTCCGATTGATAGCTCGGATCCGGACACTTACACACGCCGAGACTTTGACAGTGATCTCACTCTCCCTGAGGGAGAAGAGTTCGAGTTCGAATTTGACCGGTTCCGAAATGAGGCTGGAGATCAGCTCAAAATGGAAGGCGAAAACGTTCGCATCACGCTGTACTTCGGCGACGATAGCTCCAAAACTATCAACCTCTGCCTCGACAACGCCACCTGTGGCGAGTACTGATCCCGCCCCGAACTAGTAGCTCTTTTTGTCATCTACTCCTGACCGACACGTAGTGACAACCCTCCTCCTCTCCGACGTCCTCCCCCGAATCCTCACCATCGCCCTCGCCATCGGCGTCGGCGTCACGCTCGCGAACCTCGCCGTCGAGTTCGGGGCTGTCGAGTACATCGCCGTCCTCTCGAAACCACTGACCAGCCCGGCAAATCTCCCCGACGAGGTCGGCACGGCCATCCTCACCACCGCAACCTCGACTACCGCGGGGTACGGCATGCTCGCGGAGTTTCGCGAATCTGGGCTGCTCGACGACCGGGCGACCCTGGTCGCCGTCATCATCAACACGTTCTTCGGCTTCGTCCAGCACATCTTCACGTTCTACGTTCCGGTGCTCATCCCGATCCTCGGCGTGCAGGTCGGCGTGCTCTACGTCGGTGCGCGCGCTGGTATCGCGCTGGCGATCACGCTCACCGGGATCCTTGCCGGGGCGTTCTTGCTCTCCGACCGAAACGTCAATCCGACCGCGATGGATGCGGTCGAGGGGCCGGAGAGCGAGGAGCGCACCCGACGAGAGAAGGTCCGCAGCGCGCTCGAACGCACCTGGAAACTCCTCCGGAAGGTCGTCCCCCGGCTGGCTATCATCTACGCCCTCGTGGTCGTGCTGATCGAGTCCTACGACATCGCCGAAGCACTGGATTTCGCCGCGCCGCTGTCGGGGCTGCTCGATTTACCACCGGAAGCGATCCCGGTGATCGCGATCTACGCAGTCGACACGACGGCCGGGGCGGTCGCCATCGCGCCACAGCTCGGCGATCCGTTTACACCGACGCAGGCGGTGATCGCCATGCTCGTCGGCGGCGTCGTCTCCTTTGCCTTCTCGACGTTCAAGCGATCGATCCCGTTCCAGTACGGCATCTGGGGTGCGGAGTTCGGGACGAAGGTGATCGTGGTAAATACGGTCATGAAAATCGTGTTTATCAGCCTGACCGTCGGATTGCTCTTGCTCGTCTAGCGGTCCTCGCTCGTGATCGGCTTGCCGTCCTCGGTCGGCGGCGCGACGGCATCGATAAACTCCTCGACTGACGGCTCGTCGACGTACACGCGAACGTGCATATCGCCGAGCTCGTCCGGGTTGCCAACCGCGAAGTTGACGACACCCTCGAAGGCGGGCTGTTTTTTCAGCTCGAAGGTGAAGACGTCGCGGTTATGGTTCTCGAAGAAGGCCCCGCGGGCGGTGTCGAGGATCTCCTGGCGGTGGAGCTGTTCGGAGAAGTGGTCCATCGAGTGTGCTTCGGCGCGGATCTCGCCGGGCTCCTCTGTAACCTCCGCTTCGGGAAAGAGGTTCGTCACCGCGTCGGCGACGCGGTCGGTTACTTCGGTATCCCGCACCGGTGCCGTGATCTCGATGTCGATGCTGTAGATCATGCGAGTTCACCCTCGATGACACGCTTGACTTGCTCGCGGAATGCGTCCAGACTGTCGGTGTTCTCGATCGTCAGGTCCGCTCGATCCATCGCCCGATCCATCCCGAAGCCGAGTTCGCGCTCGTCGCGCTCGCGGAGTGACTCGCCACCGCTCTCAGCGTCCGCATCGCGACCGCGGTCGGTAACCCGCTCCGCTCGGACCTCGAAGGGGGCCTCGATACTGACGAGGTAGAACGCCTCGCCGAAGGCCTCCTTGAAGACGTCGACCTCGACGTCGCTCCGGATGCCGTCGACGAGGACGGTGTCGTTGTCCTCCAGCGCGTCCCGCAGCAGCGGCAGGGAGCGCTCGGCGACTGCCGCGGGACCGTTCTCCTCGCGGAGCGCTTGCGCGACGGTGCCGTGCTGGGTGGCCGGATCGAACCCCCGGTCCCGACACTCCTCGCGGATCACGTCGCCCATCGTCACGACGGGGACGCCCTGTTCCTCGGCGACGGTCGCGGCTTCGCCCTTGCCGCTCCCGGCGAGGCCGACGGTTCCGATTACTCTCATTGAAAACGGATAGCGCCGACGTGCGCTTAAGCGCTGTGAATCGGCGACTTACCGCCCGCTCATCTCGGCGCTGAGCTGATTCAGCTGTTCGATGCGCTTCTCGGTCGGCGGGTGCGTGCTGAACAGTTTTGCGATCGAGCCCTTCGAGATCGGGATGATGAAGAAGGCGTTCATTTCGGCCTCATCGCGCATGTCGTTGGTCGGGATCTTCTCCATCTCGCCCGAGATCGTCATCAGCGCCGAGGCCAGCGCGTCGGGCTTGCCGGTGATCGACGCCGCGCCGCGGTCGGCCGCATACTCGCGGTAGCGGCTCAGCGCGCGGATCAGGATGTAGCTGATGATCCATACCACGAGCGAGATCAGGATGGCGACGATGATGCCGCCGCCCTGTCGGTTTCGTCCGCCGCCGAAGAACGCGCCCCACCGGACGATCATAAAGGCGAGCGTCGACAGGAACGAGGCGATGGTCATCACCATGACGTCCCGGTTCTTGATGTGGGCGAGTTCGTGGGCGATCACGCCTTCGAGTTCGTCGTCGTTCAACTGTTTGAGGAGGCCGGTCGTCACACAGACCGCTGCGTTGCGCTGGTTCCGCCCGGTCGCGAAGGCGTTGGGAACCCTGTCGTCGGCAACCGCGACTTTCGGCTTTGGCAGGTCGGCCTGCTGTGAGAGGCGGGCGACCTGTGCGTGTAGCTGTGGGTACTCCTCCTCGCTGACCGTTTTCGCACCCATACTTTTGAGTGCCAGCTTGTCGCTGTAGAAGTACTGGATGAGAGAGAAGCCGCCGATCAGCATGGCGGCGAGCAGTATGCTTTGTCCCTCAGTAACCACAATAATCGCCGCGAAGAAGACGATATAGAGGGCAAACAGGAGGAACATAGTGAGACCCATTCGGGCGCGGAGACCCCAGTCGGCTTTCCACTGCATACCCGTATCTATGTGCTGGACGACATTAAGGCGTCCTACATCGACTGGCTGTTACGGTATTCGCAGGAATCATCACCGTCACATTTTTATCAAACTATAGTCGAATAGAAATAATGGGCTCGTCGGAACACAGTCAGGACAACCCCACGCGACAGGTGCTACGTGAGGAGTTGCGGAGACACCGCCGAAAGCTCCTCGCCCTCGTGCTCGGTGTGGTGGCTCTGGTCGGGGGGCTTGTCCAACTACCTGCGGTACCGTATGCTGCACCCTCCCTCGGGCTCGTCTACCTGGTCATTGGTAGTACACTGGCGATAGTCGGAGTCACTCTACTCTGGTGGTCGACGAAGCCAGTGTCATCGTGAACGGGGGAACCGGGCTCCTGACTACATCACGGGAACAGTCGTTACGTAGTCTGAAACGCGCGGATTGTGCAAAATCGGCGAGGATGAGCCGCTATAGCCAGGATCAGTAGCACACAGTCTGAAGGCCCTCGACGTGTTCGAAGTCGCCGTCGCAAGTAACGAGACGTGCACCATTGTGACGACACACACCCGCAATGAGCACGTCGCCGAGATTGATCGGAGTGCCAGCAGCGAGTAGTTCGGCTTCGATTGCCGCGGCCTCCCGAGCGGCCCCGTCGGTTACCGCCAGCGGCTCGATCCAGTCCAGACTGGTTGCAACTCTGTCTACTCCATCGCGACCTGCCGAGGTGGCCGCGCCGCGATACGCCTCAAACAGCGCCAGCGACGGAGCGTAAAACGGTTTGTCCCTGCGCGGTTCGAGGAACTCCTGGACTGCGGAATTGCCGTCGAGATAGTCCACGAGAAACGTGGTGTCCAGGGCGATCACCGCGTGTCACGCTCCCGGAGATCGGCATCCAGTTCATCGCGCGTTGTGGTCACAGCCGCACGGAATCCCTCGACATCCTGCATTGCTCCGAACCCTTTCATTACATCCTTGTCACTTCCCGTAAGTCGAAGGATCGTGTCCGTAAAGCTCTCATCCTCTCGTTTATGCGCTTTCAATCGTTCGTACGCCTCCTCGGTGATCGTGAGACTTTTCGTGGCCATACATGTAGGTATACGTCTACACGTATTTATTCGTGAGGGAGTGATGACCGGGAGCTGACTCGTCCTCATACTGCGATATCCGATCGAACGGCTATATGATACTCAGCGTACCGTTACATCTAACACGTATCGTAACGTAGGTTCTCGTAACGATGAAGACGGTCACAACGCGGATTCCCGAGGACGACGCGGAGGCACTCGCCGAACTCGAAGCGGAGCTAACGGCCGATCGCTCGGAGGTTCTTCGGCGTCTCATCGGTGACGGACTTGCGGAGTGGAAACGCGAAAAAGCGCTGGAGGGCCTACGGAACCACGAGCTAACGCTCCGCAGTGCGGCCGAACTCGCAGAGACGAGCTACGTCGAGATGGTCACCCTCGCCGCAGAGGAGGGAGTCGACGGGGGCTATACGACCGACGATCTCGAACGGGATCTAGAGCGTATCTGATGGTCGTGGTCGATTCATCTGCACTGATCCCACTCGCGCGAGTTGGTCGGCTCGACCTGATCAGTGCAGTATTCGAGGAGATACGGATGATCGAAGCCGTCCGCGAGGAGGTACTCGAAGCGGGCAAGCCCGGTACCGCATCGCTGAAATCGTTCCTCGACGACATCGAAATCACTGAGACGCCCGCAGACGCAGACGAGATGGCCGAGCTTGAGGGAATTACACCGGCTGACGCGGGCGTGATCATTGCTGCCAGAGATGAGGAAACGGTCCTGCTCGCAAACGACAAGGGGCTTATCGAAGTGGGCCGGACACAGGGAGTCGAGTGCTGGTGGGTGACGACGCTGCTGCTCAAGTGTACGAAAGAGGGAGTCATCGACGCCCGGGCGGCCACCGATCTGCTATATGACCTCGTGGATCGGGGGATGAATCTGCATCCGAAAGTGTATACGAAGGTCGAAACGCAGCTTCGAGAGCTCGGTGAGAGTGGGGAAGAACGCGGCGTTTAAACGACATCCCGCCGTACGATCGGTCCATGACCGATTCTCGTGCCTTCTGCCCGCGCTGTGGCGACTCGATCGAGACGCCACTTGACGTCCGCGAGGCCCGCCGCGGCGACGCCGCCCTCTGTGATGACTGCTACTTTGAGGAGTTCGAACTGATCAACGCGCCCGACCGCGTGCAGGTCCTGGTCTGTGCGACCTGCGGGGCGGTCCACCGCGGTAACCGCTGGATCGACATCGGCGCGGAGGACTACACCGACGTCGCCATCGACGAGGTAACCGAAGCCCTCGCCGTGCATATCGATGTCGACGAGTTCTCCTGGCAGGTCGAGCCCGAGCAGGTCGACGAGACGACGATCCGGATGCACTGTTACTTTACTGGGCTCGTCGGCGAGGAACCGGTCGAGGAACAGGTCACTGTCCCAGTGAAAATCTCCCGCCAGACCTGCCAGCGCTGCGGGCGTATCTCGGGCGATTACTACGCCAGCATCGTCCAACTGCGCGGGGTCGATCGGACGCCGACTGCCGAGGAGATCAGCCGGACGAAAGAGATCGCCAACGAGGTCGTCGCGGAGATGGAGGCGACGGGCGACCGGGACGCCTTCGTCACCGAGATGACCGAGAACGACGACGGGCTGAACATCCGCCTGTCGACGAACAAGATCGGGATGAAGGTCTCCCAGCGCGTCGTCGACGAGTTCGGCGGACACTTCACCGACGCCGAGACGCTCGTCACCGAGGATTCGGACGGCAACGAGGTGTATCGCGTGACCTACGCGATCCGCCTCCCTCCCTATCGGCCGGGCCACGTCATCGACCCGAAAGAGGACGACGAGGGACCGGTACTCGTCACCAGCGCCCGCGGCAACCTCAAGGGGACCTACCTCACCACCGGCGAGCGCTACGAGGCGTCCTACGAGGACGGCGACTCCCCCGACGCCCGCCGACTCGGCAGCATCGAGGACGGAGAGGAAACCACCCTCGTGACGGTCGAGGACGACCACGCGGTACAGGTGCTCGACCCCGAAACCTATCGCGCGAATACGATTTCCCGGCCTGACTACCTCGATCCGGACGCCGAGACGGTGATAGTACTGAAAAGCCGGGCCGGACTGCACGTCCTGCCGGAGGACGGACGGGGGCGACAGACTGCCGATGAGTGAAGACGCTCCGCCAAACGACCTTGCCGCCCTCGTCGAGAAACCCAGTGCCGAGGCGGCGATCGACTCCCTGCAGGCGGAGGGCGTGTACGATGCCGACCGGAAGGTCACGGAACACGACGATGGTACTGTCGCGCTTCCGGTGACTGGGCCACCGCAGGAAACGAACGTGCTCGACGTGATGCGCCAGACGGACCCGGAGTTGCGCGCACCCGAACTCAACGACCTGCTCGCAGACCGGGGCTGGACCGACGAGGAACTCGCCCTCGCGCCGTCGTCGTGGGCGGTGATCGGCAGCGTCCTGACAGTACGTCTCAACGGGGACTGCCCCCGCGAAGAGGAGGTCGGGGAAGCACTCCTCGAACTCCACGGCGAGGCAGACACCGTGCTCGCTGACGGCGGCGTCTCGGGCATCCACCGCGAGCCCACCGGCCGTGTAATCGCGGGGATCGGCGAGACGGAGACGATCCACACCGAACACGGGACGCGCTACGCGCTCGATCTCGCGGAGGTGATGTTCTCGCCGGGCAACAAGGCCGAGCGCGCCCGGATGGGTAGCGTTGTTGCGGGCAATGACGGTCCCGAACCGGAGACCGACAACGACGGCCCCGAGCGTGTCTTCGACATGTTCGCCGGGATCGGCTACTTCACGCTCCCGATGGCCCGCGCCGGCGCACAGGTCACCGCGGCGGAGATCAACCCCACCGCCTACCGCTTCCTGATCGAGAACGCCGTGCTCAACGACGTGACGGCGAACGTCGAGGCCTATCGCGCTGACTGCCGGGACGTCGACGTCTCGGACGTGGATCGCGTCGTAATGGGCTACTACGGCGTCGAGACCGAGGACGAGGATGGATCGCGCTCGCTGGAAGCCCACGAGTTCCTCGATACCGCATTCGATGCCGTCGCGCCCGGCGGGATCGTCCACGTCCACGCGGCGACGCCCGACTCACGGCTCTGGGACCGGCCGATCGGGCGGATCGAGGACGCCGCGGGGCGGGCCGGACGTGACGTCAAGATCGTCGAAAAGCGACGCGTCAAGAGCCACTCGGAAGGCGTCTGGCACGTCGTCTGTGACGTGCGGGTCCGGTAGCTACTCGTCCCAGTACTCAACATCGTCGTCCAGCTCGTAGTAGCCGTGCAGCGACCGCTCCTCGTCCGCCGGGGGGTGACCCGACGAAGACGCCGAAGCGGCCCGTCTCGGGATAGATCGTGACGTCCGGTTCGGTCATCGTCGAGAGCATCAGATAGCGGAGCGTCCCGTCGCCGTCGTTGACGATCCGGTGACCGCCGCGCTCGTCCGCCGGAAACGTCACGAAGTCGCCGGACTGGAGCGGTTCAAGCCCGCCCTCGCGTTTGAGTTGCCCGCTCCCGGAGAGCACGTAGAGTGCTTCCTCGTTTGCGGTATGGTAGTGATACGGCCACGACCGGCTTCCCGGGGCTAGTTCGTAGAGGCTACAGCCCAGACGCTGGCTTCCGACCGCACCCGATAGCTCCTTGCGCCGGAACTGGGCATCGCCGCGGTCGTACTCGGTCCAGTCGAGGTCCGACTCGTTGATTTTCATGCCAGAATCATCGCGATCCAGTTACTTGTGTCTGTACTGACTGCTCGGTAACACTCGTGTTACGTAGTGGCTCCACTGTCGCCAAACGCATTTAATGGTTTCAGAACGAACCAAGTAACGTAATGAAACTAACTTCCCGACCCGCACTACAGCGCGTATCGACGACAACCAACACGACGACGGAGGGGATCTAAAATGACGAGCGTACTCGTCACCGGCGCGACCGGCAATCAGGGCGGTGCAGTGGTCGACCACCTGCTCGCGTCCGACACCGAGTTCGACGTGCTCGGCCTGACACGCGACGCTGACAGCGACGCCGCGACGGCACTCTCGGAACGTGGCGTCGCGATGGTCGAAGGGGACCTGAACGAGCCCAACTCGTTCCGTCAGCACGTCGCCGCGGCCGACGCCGTCTTCGCGGTCACGAACTTCTGGACCCAGGGCTACGACGCCCAGGTCCAGCAGGGCAAGAACCTCGCGGACGTTGCCAGCGAGGAGGGCGTCGAACAGTTCGTCTTCAGCGGCGTCGGCAGCCATCACAAGGATACTGGCATTCCCCACTTCGATTCCGCAGACGAAATCGAGACCTATGCACAGGAGCTCGATCTCCCGCTGACGACGCTTCAGCCCGTGTTCTTCTTCCAGAACCTCGAAGCGTTCGTCGAGGATATCGTCGAAGACGAGACACTCGCACTCCCGCTTGCCGAGGGCGTCCCGCTCCAGATGGTCGACGTCGACGACGTCGGCCACGCCGCCGCAGTGGCCTTCGAGCGCCCGGACGAGTTCGTCGACGAGCGCATCGACCTCGCGGGCGACGAGCTGACGCTCGCCGAGACCGCCGCCGTCATCTCCGAGGTGACCGGCCTCGACGTCGAACCGTATCACGTCCCGATCGAGGACGCCTACGAGAGCTTCGGCGAGGAGTTCACCGTCATGTGCGAGTGGTTCAACGAGGTCGGCTACGAGGCCGACATTGATGCCCTGTCCGGACGCTTCGGCTTCGAGTTCACCACGCTTCCGGAGTACCTCCGCGAAAACGGCTGGGAAGACAAAGAGGGCATGGCGTCGGTTCCGGGCTGGGTCAAAGCGCTGTAGAGCGCCGACTGACTCGCTTCGCTGCACGGGCTGTGAGTTCCCTTCCTCGAATCTATTTTGACAGATTACAATGAGTTCCACTGGGAGAGACACACAGACCAGCAGAATTATTTCAAGCTACGAAGTACGTTAGAATATGTCCGACAACGAGTTTGGTCAATTTTTTATTTCGGTCGTTGTTTTCACTATGATTGGATTCATGCTTGCCATGCTGCTCAGTCCCCCAGATCCATTTACGCAGATCATCGCAATTATAACACTTCTACCGGTTATTCTGGCAGCCTCCTACGTCCTCACATACAGAATCGGGTATCGATGGACATAGACGCGGAAACTGCGAGGGCTGGGATTCGAACACGTCGAGACGGTCGCTCACATTCGTTCGCGCTGCGACTCGTCTGCTCGAATCCCATTGGTAGATTTTCACGGCTCTCCCGTACGGTCGAGCCGGAAAATGCGAGGGCTGGGATTCGAACCCAGGAACTCCTACGAGAGCGGGTCTTAAGCCCGCCGCCTTTGGCCTGGCTCAGCCACCCTCGCGCAGGATGCACTCGTCGGTACTGCCCACTATGACAAGTGGGTTTCGTTCAGCACTCACCGCTCCAGACTGAACGTCCCATCGCCGTGGGGATCCGGTGCGACCTCCTCGTCGGTGCGGCGGTCGATAACGTAGATACAGCCAGCACCCTTGTTGGCGGGACAGACCTCCGCAGCACGGATGTTTTCGTCGAGGTCGTCCTCGTCGATGTAGTACGATCGGGGCTTTGCCATCCCGCTTTTGATGTCCATCTCCCAGTTTTTTGCTACCTCGGCACACTTTCCGGCACCGAAACACGCGCTGGCGTCGAAGATGATCTTGTACGGCTTCTCCTCGATCGGTGGCGCGTCGCTGTCCCCGAACGTGGACGGATCCTGCAGTTCGGCGTCGAGATCGCTCATTACCCGACCGAAGGAACCCCACGGTCTTTCGGTTTACGATCGACTTCCCAAAGGAGCGGGCACCGACCGAAAAGAGTTTACTTACCAACATGAACTGGGTTAGTGTATGTCAACTGCCCTGATTACAATCGGTGTTGCCCTCCTCCTCGCTGGCGTCGCGTGTGCGTGGTGCTCATCGATACCGATCGCAGGAGTGGTGAGCGTGTTCAGTGGTGTCGCTTTTCTCGCGGGTTCGACACTCGCGGAACTGTACGGCTGGTCCCCAGCAGTAGTCGCTACAGGCGTGTTCACGCTGACTGGCGTCTCGCTGATCGTGATCGGTTGTACCCTCCATTTCGACGAGCAGTGTCGGTTGCTCGGTCGCCTCGATGCGGGTGAGCGGGCTACCGATCAGCGTCGGATTCTCGGCTACTGGTCGACAACGCTCGGCGTGCTCGTCGTAGTGCTGGGAGTGGCAGTCTACTGGACAATGACTCCAACACCGCTCTGGTTGGCGTTCGCGATCGGTTGCGTCGTCCTCTCGTGGTGGCCCGTGATGGGACTCCGGGGCAGCGTTGCCTGATCAGTCCTCGACCGTCACCGACTCCATGACTGCCTCTTTCTGGGGCTTGTCGTTCCGGTCGGTCGGCAGGTTGCCGATCTCCTCGACGACATCCATCCCGTCGACGACTTTCCCGAAGACGGAATGTTTCCCGTCGAGGTGGGGCTGGGCGTCCAGTGTGATGAAAAACTGCGAGCCGTTGGTGTCGGGGCCGCGGTTTGCCATCGAGAGGACGCCGGGGCCGTCGTGGGAGAGCTCGTCGTCGAACTCGTCGTCGAACGTGTAGCCCGGGCCACCGCGGCCGGTGCCGGTCGGATCGCCGGTCTGGAGCATGAAGCCGTCGATGACGCGGTGGAACTCGACATCGTCGTAGAGGGGTTCACCGTCGACGGTCTCGCCCGTCTCTGGATCTTCCCACTCTTTCTCCCCGGTGGCGAGGCCGACGAAGTTGCCGACTGTCTCGGGTTTTTTGTCCTCGTAGAGTTCGACCTCGATGTCGCCGCGGTTCGTGTGGATCGTCGCAGTCAGTTCGCTCATACCAGTATCGAGGGGCGTCGACGGGAAAAAGGCTTGTAGTCCAGTCGGTCAGAGTGTCCGCAGTTCGGGCCCGGCAAAGGCCGTGGCGACGTCCTCCGGGGGCGCGTCCACCACGTCCGGGTGTAACACGCCTGCGAGGTGTTCGAGGGTATCGACGAGACGCGGCCCCGGCCGATTGACATAGTGGTGGCCGTCCATCGCGTAGACACGACCCGTTTCGACCGCGTGGAGGTCTGCCCAGCCCGGTCGCTCGATCAGATCAGTCCGGTTCTCGGCGGTCTGTTCGAGGTCGAACCCACAGGGGGCGGCGATCAGCACGTCCGGATCATATTCCTGAATCTGTTCCCACTCTCGCGGCGTCGAACGCTGGCCGTGGTCAGCAAGTCCGTACTCGCCGCCCGCCCACTCGACGATTTCGGGCATCCAGTGGCCCGCCACCATCACGGGATCGAGCCAGTCGAGGATCGCGACCTCGGGGCGCTCTTTGACCTCGGCGGTGGCTGCCCGGACGCGCTCGATTCGCGCCTCCAGATCGGTAACCAGTTCCGCGGCGCGCTCCTCGCGGCCCGTCGCCGCGCCCACTGTCCGGATATCGTCGAGCACGTCCCCCACGCTGTGGGGATCGGTCGTCAGTACCTCTGGATCGGCCTCGATCTCCTCGATGGCGTCGGCCACCAGCACCTCGTCGACCGCGCAGACGTCACAGATCCCCTGTGTGACGATCAGGTCCGGATCGACCCGATCCAGCGCGTCGATGTCGATGCCGTAGACGCCGCCGTGTTCGGCCTCGGCTTCGAGCACCTGCGCGTCGATCTCCCCGCTGCTGGCCGTCGGATCGACGTGTGCGTAGTTGATCGAGGGGTGGTCGGTGGCCTCGGGCGGGACGTCACACTCGTGGGAGACGCCAACCGGCTCGATGCCGAGGGCATAACAGATCTCGGTCGCCGAAGGGAGCAGTGAGACGACGTTCATCAGGCCGATGTACGGGCGGGGGCGGCTAAACGCTGACGCCCTCAGTAGTAGATTACTGACCAGAGACGCTCGGCCACGCTTGGGTCGCCAAGTTCGTCGGGCCGGTCGACCGTTGCCGTGGTGTACTCCTCAAAACGGGCCTCGGATCGTGCCATCTCGCCGTCATCCATTCTAATTGCCCACTGTATCTCCGTTGCCAATCCAGTCTCGGAATCGATCGTGACTGTGTAGTGGTTTTCGTGCACCGTGTCGTTTGCTGGGCCGACACCGCCCCAGACGGCCATCGGTACGTCTTCCCCGGTCGCTTCGAGTTCGATCATACCATCGGCCCGTTCCGTTCGTTCCCAGTCGATCGCTGCCGGGTCATCGGGGAAGGCGTAAAGCCCAACGTGTGAATCCGCTGCAATCCCGGGCTCTGCAGCTACAAACCAGCCGTCCTCGCATCGCTGGAACTCGAGGGAAACGCCGGGATCATCGTCCACTGGTTGCTCGCAGTCCGGAACCATAAAGTTGCCACCGGGGTATTTTGCGCTGGTACCACTCGACACGTACGCTCGCCTCCAATCTCCCTCTGCCTCGTGGGCGGCGAAGTTCGCTGCGAAATATTCCTTTCGGTTGTCATGGTCGATCACCGCTGTCCACTCTTCAGTCTCACCGTCTGTACTCGATGCATTCGTCGGTGAGATGCTGGACCACCGATGATTCGTCGTCAGTGTGTACTCCGCAGCGTTCTCGATCAGCGTCGCCGCATCAGCCTCCCCATCGATCGGTTCCGGGGTCGGTCCCTCGTCCGGCCTCACATCGAGCGCCCGGATCGTACTTGCCCCAACGAGTACGCCGAGAACGAGGATGATCACGAGCGCGAACCGTGCCCGATGCTCGATGAGCGGACTAATAACGAACTCTCCCGCCCGGGTTGTGCGTTCGGAACTCACATCGTCAGTGCTGGCTGTGGCCCTCACTGCCGGTCGGACGACTCGCTCGTACGTTTCCGAGTGGACTGCTGCTGCGGCCGAGAGAGAGAATCCCCCAAGTGGAACCACGATGACGCCCGCGACAAGCGGATCGAGAAGGTACCATGCCACCCAGAAGATGCCGACCGGCACGGCGACGAGCCCGAACGAAACGAGCGCGTAGCCACAGATCGTCACCGGGTGCTTGCGCGCCGCGATCACGCTAGGTCGCCACGCTGACCAGGGCGATACATCGCCGTCAAGGACCGCCAGATCGTAGAATCGGGCGGGCGCGAGTGCCAGGATGGACGATGCAGTAATCGTACCGAGGAGGAGTGGCGCGTACAGTACTGGTGGGAGAGTCAATCCGATACCCGCTGCATATCCGGCGTAGCTAACGACTGTATCGACGGCCAGTACAGCCGTCAGTACGGTGACAATCGTCGGTACGAGGAGCACGTACGAACAGAGGAGATACGCCACCGTGGCGGCGAGGAGTCGGCGATCCTCGTCCTGACGTAGTACTACCAGTTCGCGGAGACCGTCTCCAAGACCTGTGTTTCGTTCCGGCACTCGTTCACGGTGTCGACGCACGATGCGACCAAACACCGTTGCGATCAGAACCGCCACCGCTGCCGGGACGAGGAAAATCCCAACGACTCCCGGTAGCCCTGGAAACGAGTGCGGCGTGAGCAGACGCCACAGACCCAGGATAGCAACCATCGCCACCACACCACCAAGATACGCCGGCACGTCATCGGCTGCAGCCACGACAGCCGACCATGTGATCCTGATCACAGTAGATAAATTCTATTTTATATCCACTGTAATGTATATTCCCCTTTTGACGAAAATCAGGCACTCCCCACCGGACGTTCCCTTTTCGAGGGCTGCTCGGTGGGCGAGGGAAGCAGGGGGACAACGTTCATCAGGGTCGTGTAAGAGTGGAGATGGCTAAACGCTGACGCCAGCGGAGCCGGTGCTATACCCCATCCGTCCGGAACCGAACGAGGTCAATATCGTCCACCTCGTCGTAGTCGTCGTCCGCGCCGATCAGAAGCATCCCGTCAACATGTGCGGCCGTCGCCAGCGCAAACGCATCGCCGAGCGCGGGCGAATACCGGGATTTGAACGCTGCCGCCCCGGCCCACGTCTCGCCGGTGTCGACGCGCTCGATCCCGCTTTCTTCGAGGACCTCGACGACGGTGTCAGCTCGTTCCTTTCCGGCGATCGACCGTATGACGTAATGCAGTTCAGCGAGATTGACAGCGGAGATGTAGCCGTCAGCCGCACCTTCGACGGCTGTGAGATAGCTCTCGACAGTATCGCTCCCCGGTTCGTTACAAAAGTACGCGACGAGCGGTTCGGTGTCAAAGACGATCGATTTAGGACCGTCCGTCATCGCTCGTCTCTCCCGCCGTACTCCTGCTCCAGGGCTGATTCGCTGGCACGGTCGCGTTCGCGCTCATCGCGAAGATGTTCGGTCGCAGACCGACCCTGATCGTCGGTCTTCCCTGTGAGGACGCCACGTAGGTCGGTCACCGACCGAATCGGACGGACGACAATATCCCCTGACTCGGTTCGGACGAATTTGACACGTCCGGGCGCGTCGATCCCGAGTTCCTCCCGGTACTCCTTCGGAATCGTCGCCTGTCCCCGAGCAGACACTGAGACGACCTTTTCAGAATCGGATTTGCTCATACTTTCTCTACGTATGAATACGGAGAATTCGTACAAGAAGCTGTCGCCAAAACGCGCCTCAGACCCCGTATAGCTCGCCGAACTTCGCCTCGGCGTACTCGACGAAGTAATCGGCAGTAAACGGCTCGCCGGTGGCTTCCTCGATCAGGTCGTCGGTCGTGTACAGACAGCCGTGGCCGTGGACGTGCTCGTTGAGGTAGTCCATGATCTCGCCGAACTCTCCGTCACGAACCAGCGTGTCGACGTCGAGTTCCTCGCGCATCGTCGCGTCGATCTGGGCGGCCAGCACGCTCCCGAGCGAGTAGGTGGGGAAGTAGCCGAAACTCCCGTGGCTCCAGTGGATGTCCTGCAGACAGCCCTCGGCGTCGGTGTCTGGCCGGATCCCGAGGTACTCCTCGTACTTGTCGTTCCAGACCTCGGGGACGTCCTCGACGTCGAGGTCGCCGCTGATCAGTGCCTGCTCGACCTCGTAGCGGATGATGATGTGCATGTGGTAGGTCAGCTCGTCCGCCTCGACCCGGATGAGGTTGTCATCGTAGACCTGGTTGGCGGCCTCGTAGGCCTCCTCGACGGTCACGTCGTCGAGTTGGGGGAACTCGGCCTGCATCTGGGGCAGGATCAGCTCCCAGAACGCTCGCGTGCGGCCGACGTGATTCTCCCAGAACCGTGACTGGGATTCGTGGACCGAGAGGTCACGCGACTGGCCAAGCGGCGTCCCGTAGTGGTCGTCGGGCAGCCCCTGCGTGTAGGTCGCGTGGCCGAACTCGTGGATCGTGCTCGTCAGCGCGCCGAGGGGATCGGACTCGTCAAAGCGCGTCGTGACGCGGGCGTCGAACTGCGTCCCCGACGAGAACGGGTGGGGAGCGGTGTCGAGCCGCCCGCGCTCCCAGTCGTAACCCAGTTCGTCGAGGACATCCCGGACGAACGACTCCTGTTCGTCCTCCGGGAACTGCCCCGAAAAAGCGCTGGTCGCGAGGTCGACGTCGCTGTCGGCAATGTCGTCGATCAGCGGGACGAGCTCTTCTTTGAGCCGCGTCAGGACGCGATCCGCCGTGTCGAGATCCAGATACGGCTCGTACTCCGCAAACAGGACGGCGTAGGGGTCGGCGTCGGGATCGACGTGTTCGGCGTACTCGCGTTTGAGTTCGACCAGCCGTTCGAGTGTCGGCGCGAAAATAGAGAAGTCGTCCTCTTCTTTCGCTTGCTTCCACTTCGGGTGTGCCTCGGTGGTCGTCTTCGAGATCTCCTCGACGAGTTCGGTCGGGACGCTGGTTGCCCGGTCGTACTCTCTGCGCACCTCGCGGACGACTGCGGCCTGTTCCTGATTCAGGTCGGCGTCTTCGAGCGCGTCCAGTTGGTCGCCCGTCTCCTCGTCGGTCAGCATCTCGTGGGTGACTGCAGATAGCGCGGAGAGCTGCTGGGATCGGGCCGGTGTCCCGCCCTCGGGCATCACGACTTCCTGATCCCATCTGAGGACGCCCGCAGCGTTCCCGACGTTCGTGTAGCGCTGGATCCGTTCGAGGAACAGTTCGTACTCCGATAGCTCCGTCTCGGCGGCAGCATCCGTGGCCATACCCTTCGTTTCGGGCCACTACCTATCAATCTCCTGCAACCGGTAGTTCGTTCTGACCAGTCTCATTTCAGCACTGACCGTATACCGTCTTGTACATGCCAGTAGGAGAGTCTTCCCTACTGATGGTTCAACCAACCCCGATTCAGTAGCTTGATTACTCGATCGTCCTGCTCGCTACGCCGGGGATTACTATGACGATCACCGCAGTGTATCTGAGCAATGGACAGTACTGCGATTACGGACTATCAGATACGTCAATATCGACCAGCCGACCAGGATGGTGTACTGGCTCTCGATTCGATCGTCTGGGATCGTGACCGTGGTGGCGACTGGCTCGAGTGGAAGTACCGGCAGAACCCCTACGTCGATCACACGCCGCTGTTTGTCGTCCGCAAAGACGGTGAGGTCGTCGGTGCGCGCCCGTTCATGGCTTTCGAGATGCGGACGAACGGCGGTACTGTCCTTGCACTGCAGCCGTCGGACACGATGGTACATCCGGAGCACCGTCGACGCGGCATTTTCACCCGGATGACCGAGCACGCGATCGAATACTACCAGGGGACGGACGTCGACTTTTTCTTCAATTTTCCGAACGAGGCGTCCCTCCCCGGGTACGAGAAGCTCGGCTGGCGGCAGATCGACGACAAACGCACGTACTACCGGGTGCAACACCCCGAATCGCTCGCACCCGAGTACGTCAATTCGGATGTGGCGCGAGTCCTCGGCGTTCTGTTCGGACCGTTGCTCAGGAACTACTACGATCGCCGCGTCGCGTCACCGGATCCTGATTCGGACGTACATATCGAGGTGACACCCGGCCTTGCCGTCGACGAGCTCGTCGACCTGTACGACCGGCGGCCACCCGATGCCATCCACGCACACCGGACAGGTCAGTTCTACGAGTGGCGCTTTGGCAGTCCTGTCTGGTCCCGCTCAACGTATGTTGCCGAGGCAGGTGGCGACACGACAGCTGCCCTGATCGTCCGTACTCGCCGGACGAGTGACGCCGTGACGATCACACAGATCGTGGATATCGTCCCGATGACTGGCGGGAAGGCGTGGGAGACCGCACTTGCGAACCTGCTCGATGCTGTCCTTGACGATCATCGAAGCTCTGATCTCGTTGCCATCTCGGGGACGGTCGTCCCCGCGGAACTACTGAAAACCTACGGCTTCCGGCCGGACGATCGACTCCCGCTGTCCTCGTTTTCCGGCCATCGCTGCACACTGGTCTCACGTCCCGTCGACGGCGTCTCGTGGAGGCTCGACGACCGAACGCTCGACGACGCCGAAAACTGGGCACTGACCTACGCGGAACGCGACACGACGTGATATCCTCCGCGCTCTGAAGGGCGGTCCTTTCTCCGTGACGCACGGTAAGCCGAATATATCCATGGGGATAACGACGCCGTAACCCGATCGTAACAGCAGGTAACGCAGGCCACACCGGAACAAACCCCTTCGTTACAAACCCCACTCGCCCCCTCCGACCTGTAATGCAATCCCAACAGCGAACGGGAACGGAAACCGACGAACCACGCCCGTCGAACACAAGCAGTTCACTGCTCGATACGGTCTCACGACTGTACCGACTGGGACTGCTCGCCCTGAGCCTTCCCGTCCTTCTCTCGACGTACTTCGCTCGCGAGACCGGCAAACAGTACGGCGTCGGCCTCGCCGACAAACTCCTCCTGATCGGCCGTATGATCCGGAACAACCGGTCGATCGAGACCGGCTCCTCCTTTGTCGAGCACCTCGCGATAGCGACGCGCATCCTGTCGATTCCGCGTGACGTCGAGGGAGCTATCGCCGAGTGTGGCTGTTACAAGGGCGGGAGCACGGCGAACCTCTCGCTGGTCGCCGGACTCTGTGACCGCGAACTGGCCGTGTTCGACTCCTTCGAGGGGATGCCCGATCCGGACGACGATGACACAGAGCACCTGTTAGTCGCCTCGGAGCGAGTCCACACGTACGAGGCCGATTCCTGGAGCGCGCCCCTGGAGGAAGCGAAATCGAACGTCGAGCAGTACGGCGATCCATCGATCTGTACGTTCTATCCGGGCTACTTCGATACAACGATCCCCGCGTACGACGAGCCAGTCGCGCTCGTGTTTCTCGACGTTGGACTCCGGTCGTCGGCCGAGACTGCGATCGAGGGACTCTGGCCGCTGCTCGGGGACGACTGTGCACTGTTTACCCACGAGGCGAAACACATGGAGATCGCATCGCTGTTTTTCGAGTCCGAATGGTGGCACGAGCGTCTCGGCGTCGAGCCGCCGGGGCTGATCGGTGCAGGAAGCGGTCTGGGCCTTCATCCAACGCCCGACGGCTTCTCCAGCCTGCTCGCGTACACGATCAAGAATCCGGACCGGAGCGCCTTCGAGGTCGTCGCGGAGACCGGCGAGGATAACACAATCGACGCAAGCCTGCGAAAAGACCAGTGATTATGGCCGATAGTATCTGACGGGTGTCATACACCTCTCAGGTTTTCTTTCATTAACCATATCTTATTTATAATCACCGAGCAAGTATAGAACATGAACTGGCGAGTCGGGGGATTCGTCGCTGTCGGGATGCTGGCAGTGCTTCCCTCTATTGTGGCCGCACAGAGCGTTCCGACGGAGTCACTCGTCGAGTTGACCCAGCTCGAACGGGTTGCGATCGAGACGAGCGTGGTGCTGTTCATGGGGATCGCCATCCTCGGCCTGTTCCCTTCCTGGGGCACCTCGGCCATCGAGACGGCACGGGGAAGCGTCTTCGTCTCCGGGTTTTTTGGCGTGCTGGTTGCCGTCACGCTGGTTCTGCTCGGGGCATCGGCGTGGATCTTCTCGCAGGTGATGCTGGGCTGGCTGGCGGCCTACCCACTCGCCCTGCTCGTCCTCGGAACGACGTTTATCGCCCGCGCGATCGGCTTTATCGCCCTTGGAAATACGATCATCGCTCGGTTCGGCGTCGATCACAACTGGGTCGGTCTACTCGTCGGCGTCGCAATCGCCGCCGTGCTCGCCCTGATCCCGCTCGTCGGCGCTGTGTTCGGGCTCTTGCTCACGGTCGTCGGACTTGGAGGGATGGCGCGAACGGCGCTCGGGAGCGGCAAACGAACGGAGCGCGAACAGAGTATGCCGCCCGCCCACCGACTCTGACTGTGGCGTCCGCCGCTTGAAACCCTTTTCACCCCGCGGAGCAAAGCAGGGGTATGAACGTTGTACCGGACACGAGCGTGGTCATCGACGGCCGCGTGTCCGATCGAGTAGAAGACGGCACGTTTGCCGGGGCCACGATTTCGATCCCCGAAGCCGTCGTCGCCGAACTGGAAGCACAGGCTAACGATGGCATCGAGAGCGGCTGGGACGGTCTCTCCGAATTACAGCGGCTCGCGGAGCTGGCCGACGACGGCGAGGTCACACTCGAATACGTGGGCGACCGCCCCGACGCGATCGAGCGAGGCCATGCCAGCGAGGGCGAGGTCGACGCGCTGATCCGAGATCTGGCCGACGACATGGGCGCGACCTTCGTCACGAGCGACATCGTCCAGAGCGAGGTCGCCGAGGCGAAAGGGCTGGACGTCGAGTACATCTCCCCGCGCGTCGAGGACGTCGGCACGCTCTCGATCGAGGAGTACTTCGACGAGCTGACGATGAGCGTCCATCTCAAGACGGGCGTCGTGCCGATGGCCAAACGCGGCGAGATCGGCGAGATGCACTACGAGGAGATCCGCGAGGACGTCCTCTCGGAGTCGACGATGAAAGAGTACGCCGACGAGATCGAAAACAGCGCCAAAGAGTCCCCGGAGGGCTTCATCGAACTCTCGGAACCGGGCATGACGATTGTCCAGTTCCGTGACTACCGGATCGCAATCGCGCGCCCACCGTTCTCGGATGGGATCGAGATCACCGCGGTCCGACCGATCGTCCAGACCGATCTGGACGACTACGAGTACGATCAGGAACTGCGTGATCGGTTGCTCGAACAGCAACGCGGCGTCCTGATTTCGGGGTCGCCCGGCGCAGGGAAGTCCACCTTCGCACAGGCGGTCGCCCGATTCCTCGCCGACAGCGATTACTCCGTCAAAACGATGGAAAAGCCACGGGACCTGCAGGTCGGCCCGGAGATCACCCAGTACACCGAACTCGACGGCCAGATGTCCCTGACCGCCGATTCCCTGCTGATGGTCCGGCCCGACTACACCATCTACGACGAGGTCAGAAAGACCGACGACTTCGAGGTCTTCGCGGACATGCGACTGGCGGGCGTCGGGATGATCGGCGTCGTCCACGCGACCCGCGCGATCGACGCCCTCCAGCGCCTCGTCGGACGCGTCGAGCTGGGGATGATCCCGCAGGTCGTCGACACCGTCGTCTACATCGAGGACGGCGAGGTCCACACCGTCTACGACGTGACGACCGAGGTCAAGGTGCCCCACGGCCTGATGGAAGAGGACCTCGCACGCCCCGTCATCGTCATCCGAGACTTCGAGACCGGCAAGCCGGCCTACGAGATCTACACGTTCAACCGGCAGGTCGTCACGGTGCCGATCGGGGAAGACGAGGATGGCGAGTCAAGCGGCGTCGATCGGATCGCCCGCCAGGAGATCGAACGCGAGATCCGCTCGATCGCACAGGGCCACGTCGACGTCGATCTCAAGAGCCCGAACACGGCGGTCGTCTACGTCGAAGATCGGGACATCTCATCGGTCATCGGCAAGGGCGGTGGCCGAATCACGGACGTCGAGAACAGGCTTGGTATCGACATCGACGTCCGGACTCACGACGAGAAGCCAAACAGTAGCGCGGGAAGCGGTGGCGCGGGCGGTACGTCGCCCGCTGCAGCCGATCGCACGGGACAGATCGTCAAACCGGAGATCACGTCCCGGCACATCGTCGTCCCGGTCGACGGCGAGGCCGGAGAGACCGTCGAAGTCGAGGCCGACGGCGAGTACCTGTTTACTGCGACGGTCGGCCGCGGTGGCGAGGTACAGGTCTCGCGGGGCAGCGCCATCGCCGAGGAGCTGGAGCTGGCGATCGACCGCAAACAGCAGATCACCGTGACGCCGTCCTGATCGGGGTCAACAGTCCGACTACGCTATGGGTCGTCGCATGATCGTCGACGGATAGGGGAGACTGAACAGTTCGACGACGCGCTCGTCGACCGGGTCGAAGCCTTCCGAGCGGTAGAATTTTCGCCCACCTGTGTTATCGCTGAGTACTTCGACCAGCACGGCGTCCGTGTCCCCTTGTAGCCGTTCAATCCCCGCCTCGACCAGCTCGGAGCCCACGCCCGCCCGCCAGTGGTCCGGATCGATGTACAGCGACTGGAGCTGTGTCTCCCCCTCGTCGGGTGCAACGAACGAGTGCGTCTCGGGTCCGGTGGCGAACTGGACCTCGCCGATGACCGCGCCGTCGACGATCGCTACCAGAAACCACAGCTCGTCGGTATCCATCGCCTGTTCCAGCGAATCCGCAGGAAGGAACCGTTCCTCGTCCCCGATAAACGAGAGTGCGTCCGGAGAGAGGAGATCGGCGTACGCGGCCCGCCAGGAGTCGCTGACGACGCGCTGGATCGTTGGAATATCCTCGCGCCGCGCCGGGCGGATCCTGACTCCCATCCCGTAAGACAACGATTTCGCCGCGGATATATCACCGCCTACTCCGAGCTCCTTGCAGCCGCGTAGTAGCGCAGGTTTCTGGCGCTGAAGACGCCGAAGGCGGTGAAGTAGCCGATCACACCGATCACCAGCAGCCGGGGTGTGCTGTTGAGTCCGATCCACTGGACCGTCTGTGCGGTCAGTAGCGTCGCGAGCAGACAGACGGCGAGGATGACGGCGGCATCCGCAAGAATACCGTCGACGCCCTTCTGCTCGTGGTACTCCCGAAACGGGAACTGTCCGGTGACCAGTGCGCCGAAAAAGACGACCGGGACGACGACCAGCGAGAGTCCGATCGCGTCCGCCGTTGCCGGGGTGATGCCGTAGGGCAGCGTCTGTGCGACCACCGCATACGCGATCGCGGCGGCGACCATGGCGAGGATCGTGACGAGGAGTCGCTGGAGCCGAAACGGGTTCATGCCCGCGTCTGCTCGCCGAACCGTGATAAAATCCGCTATCCCCGCCGGCCGAGGTGGTCGGTCCCAGCCTGTTTTCGATCACGGGAGTGTAACATTGTAACATTATTTACAACGTTACACGCCCGCAGAGCTATCGATCGAAGTCCTATTCCGGCCGGGAGTGAGTCGGAGAACCCGTACGCCACGCCATAGTGAGACCAGAACCCGTACGCCACGTCACTTCGTTTTCAGTCCGCCCGCTCGTCGAGCCGCGTCTCGACGTCCTGAACCAGCACTGTCACCGCCCGTGCCCGCTTCCGTTCGGCGTCGGTCGAGTCCCGCGCGGCCGTCACTTCCTCAACGAGTTCGGCGTCAGGTGCCGTCGTCGAGAGCGACAGGATCTGGTCACAGACATCGCCGGTCAGATCGGGGACCCTGTCGCTCACACTCGCCCAGACCTGCTCGTTTTCCGGTGGGTCGGCCCGCGCTCTGGCGTCGGCCACGAGGTCGTCGATCAGCGCGTCGTAGGCGGCTCTGGTGTCTATGTCCATCTCAGGCGTCCTGTACCTGCTGGAGCACGTCCGGGGCGCTGGCGAGGGCGTCCTCCAGCTTCTCCGTGTCGGGGCCGCCGCCC
This sequence comes from Natranaeroarchaeum aerophilus, assembly GCF_023638055.1. NCBI lineage: Archaea > Methanobacteriati > Methanobacteriota > Halobacteria > Halobacteriales > Natronoarchaeaceae > Natranaeroarchaeum > Natranaeroarchaeum aerophilus. Next base: position 215,464 of record NZ_JAKRVY010000003.1, read on the forward strand.
TGTGCGAAGTCCGGTGGCCCACCGCCGCCGCCGCCGACCTCGCTCGCGAGTTGGCTGACGACCTCGCCCGCGTTGACCGCCACGTCGTCGGGGACCGCGACGACGAACTGTGCGCCGTCCGCGGTACTGCCGAGCACGGCGACTTTCCCCTCGTCGACGATGGCGTTGGCCGTCGCCCGGAGCTCGTCGACGTCGCCGTCGAGACGCTGGACCACGGCGGTCACGTTGCCGATCTCGAACTCCGAGGCGTCCGCACCGCCGCCAGCTCGCACTTCCGCGAGCTCTTCCTGTAATTCCTCGATGCGCTTGCCCCGGGCTTTCCACTCGGTGAAAAAGCGCTCTGCCGTTTCGGGCACCTCGGTCGGCGTCACGTCGAGGATCTCGGCGGACTCATAGAGGGCGTCTTCGGTCTCCTGGGTGCCCTCGATCGCGGCCTGTCCGGCCGAGAACACGAGTCGCTCGACGCCATCCTGGACGCGCTCGGCCGACCGGATCTTGATCGTGCCGATCTCGCCAGTTCGACCGACGTGCGTGCCACCGCAGGCTTGCACGTCGTCCTCGACGTGGATCAGTCGGATCTTCTCGCCCGGCGGGATGCCGCCCTGATAGAGATCGAAGCCGTACTCGGCTTCCGCGTCGTTACGGTGGGGCCACTCCTGGGTGATCTGGTGGTTGCCCATCACGAGGTCGTTGGCGACGCGCTCGATCTCCTTGACGTCCTCGCGGGTGATCCGCTCGTAGTGGCGCATGTCGATCCGCGAGGAGTCGACGCCTTTCTGCGCGCCAGCCTGTCGGATGTGCTCGCCGAGGACACGCCGGGCGCTATGGATCACGAGGTGGGTCGCCGTGTGATTTCGCATGAGCTGTCGGCGGCGCTCGCCGTCGATCTGTCCACGAACCATCGACCCCCGATCGAGCGCGTCGTCGGCGCGGTGGACGACAACACCGTCCTCGCTCTGGGTATCGGTGACGCTCACCGTCGCGTCGTCGGTCGAGAGCGTCCCGACATCGCCGGGCTGGCCACCGCCCTCGGGGTAGAACATCGTCTGGTCGAGCACGATATCGTAGCCGCCCTCGCGCTCGAACACGTCGAGGACGACCGCCTCGAACTCGGTCCCCTGCTGGTCGTCGTAGTACAGTTTCTCCGTTTCTGGCAGGTCCTCGAACCGGTCGTCGATGCTGTCAGCCGACAACCCTCCGCCGGTTGCGTCGTCGTGACGCTCGGCGACGAGACTGTAGAAGTCGTCCGGTACGGCGACGCTTGCACCCTTTTCGGCAGCAATCTCCTCAACCATATCGGGCTGGATCCCATGGGAGTCGTACAGTTCGATCAGCTCCTCGGTCGGCACCGGCTCGCCCTTCTCGCTGTACTCCTCGGCAAGCTGTTCGACCCGTCGTGAGCCGCGTTCGAGCGTCTCGCGGTACTTTTCGACCTCGCTGCGGACTACGTCCCGGATCGTATCGCGGTTCTCGTAGCCCAGTCGTTCCGCCTGCATGTCGACGAGTTCGTCGAGGGGGGCGTCGACGCCGACGCTGTCGACCAGCCGCTTTGTCCGGCGAAGGACCATCCGTGCGAGATAGCCCGTCCCGACGTTCGAGGGGACGATCTCGTCGCCGAGCATGTACGCAAGCGTCCGGCAGTGGTCAGCGATGGCGTAGATGTCTTCGAGGGGTTCGAGCAGGTCCTCAAGCTCCGCGACGTCGACGCCGACCTGTTCGGCGATCTCGCCGCGGGCTGCTTCGAGATCCTCGGCCTCGTCGATGTCCATCTTCCCGGCGAGCTTCGAGGCCTCGTGGATGATCCGCGCCTCCTCGTCGGTGTGGTCGATCCCGGCGTTGTCTTTCAGGAACTCGATGGCGTCGGGGTAGACGGCCTCGTAGACCGTCGGCGTGCCCTGGCTGACCCAGGTCCACCGTTCCAGTCCATAGCCGGTATCGACGACGTAGGTGTCCATCTCGGAGTAGCAGTTGCCGTCTTTCATCTCGTACTCACCGTCGGGATCCTGTTCGAGCGACATGAAGACGAGCGTCGCCAGCTCGACGCCCCGATAGATGACCTCGATGGCGGGCCCGGCGTTGCCGCCGCCGACCCACGGGTCCTCGATGTAGATCACTTCGTCGAGGTCGACGCCGACCGCCTCGAAGAGGCCGTCACAGTACTCGACAGTTTCGTTCTTCCAGTAGACTTCGCCGTGGTAGGCGTACTCGTCCTCGTCGACCTCCGCTTTCGTGTTGAACGCGTGATGGGCCATCATCTCGAAGGCCATCGTGTGGCGGCCCGTCTTGCCCACGTTGTCGATGTCCTGCATCCGGATGCAGGGCTGGGAGATGGTAAGCGGGTTCGCGGGCGGCGGCGTCTGCCCGCTCGTAACCAGCGGCTGGAAGTCGTAGATCGACGCCTGCGTGAGCAAGACGTCGTCGCGCCAGCGGTTCGCCGCAACGGGGTAGGGGTCGACGCGCTCGTGTCCCTGCTCCTCGAAGTAGGTGAGGAACTGCTCGCGCATCTCGGTCAGGCTGAACTCATCCTCGAAGCCGGTGTCGTCCATGAACGAGTACTCGCCACACGGCGGCTCGCCACACGTCTCCCGCTCGTGATCGCGGGTCCAGAAGTGTGCACCACACTCCGGACACTGCTTGCGGACGAAGTCCTCCTCCTCGAAATACTCGAGGCGGTACGCCTCCTCCAGTTGACTCATTACTCGCACGTGGCTTCGCAGAGAGTAAAACTGTTCCGCACCGGCGCTGGCGGGCGTGACAGCGTCGTCGAGCGGGCTGCGGTCGGCAATGGTAGTCAGCCACAGATCAGTCGACGATCCGCCACGTCCCATCGTCCCGCCCGACGCCGGGCAGTTCGGCGAGCCGTGGTTCGATGCAGTTCCACCACGCCCCGGCGCTCCCGTATCCGGCGCTGTGTGCTGGGTAGACGTCCTCGCGGAACGCGCCCGCATCGACCGGTCCCTGCTCGCGCAAGTACTCGTAGGCCGCTCGAACGGCGTTACGCCGCCACTCGCGCATCAGCTCGCTCGCCCCGGGGAACGACAACTCGTCCAGCGCGTCCTCAATAGCCTCGCTGTCGTCGACCACGAGGTTGACGGAGCCGCCAGCGAGTCGTTCTTCGGGGAGATACCATAGATCCACTGTGAGAGCGTCGAGCTCCTCGCTCGTGAGCCGCTGTTCGGGGTCATCACGGCCCCGTACCGCTCTGTGACACAGTGCATCCCGATCGACCAGCGCTGCGAGGGTCGCCCGGGCCGTCTCGACGTCGAGTCCTGATTCGGCGGCGACGCTCTCGGCAGTCCGGGGCGTCGCGTCCTCGAACGTCGCGAGTACCCGGTCGGCGTGGTCGAGTGGCGTCTCCTCGCCCTCGGTCGGCATACGCGCCCGTTCTGGGGCCGCGTTCATGGACCTTCGGGTTCCCGACGCGAGCCGAAAGACAGGTTTCGGTCGCACGCGTCGGTTCGGATATGCTCACTATCTGTTCGGACACGCACAGCCACGATGGCCATGCACTTACCGGCCGGACTCTCGAAGCGGTCCGCGACGCCGATCACGTGATTCACGCCGGAGATTTCACGTCGACGAGCGCGCTCGACGCCTTTCAGCAGGAAGCGCAACGACTGGATGCGGTGCATGGAAATGCCGACCAGATGGCGGTACGGGACCGGCTCCCGACGGATCGAACTGTCGAGTACGAGGGTGTCAGATTCGCCGTCACGCATCGCAAGCGTGGCGGTGCGACCGCGCTTGCCCTGTTCGGTCGTCAGCGTGACGCCGACGTGGTCGTCTCGGGCCACTCCCACCAGCCGTCGGTCGCCGACGCGGACGGGCTCACGCTCCTCAATCCGGGCAGCCACGCCGACCCGCGGGGGAATAGGCCGAGTCATGCCGAACTGGAACCAGCTGCTGGTGGACTGGATGGGCGGCTCTGCCAGCCGGACGGAACCGTCTTCGAGGAGTTCAGAATCGAGCCGTAGTGTCAGCGAAGACGGAACCGGGCCGTAGCGTCAGCAGGGACAGAATCGAGCCGGAGCGTCAGCGAGGACCGGTCGAGAGTGACCAGTGCGGCCCGGCGGCGTTGCGGGCCAGCGACGACGCCGGGCCGCGAGGTGGAGGGCTATGGGCCGCGGGGGTGGGCGGCAGCGACCGTTCGTCGCTGTCAGGGCAGCGAAACGGCCGCACGGAGAGCCGGTCGGCAGCTACGTCCAGTATCGGACGCAACCATGCATACGGGGACAGGGGAAAAGTAGCCACCGTAGACTCAAAGAGCAGTTTTACCTATTGATCCGGACGTACCAGAGCAGGAACCACGCGGCCATAACGGTCGCGCCACCCGCGAAAAAGAGCGCGCCGGGTGGTAATCCCGAGATACCGATCAGCCCGAAGTCGTCCTCGACGAACGGAATGTCGAATCCATCGTCTTCGGCTGTCGTCGGCTCGGCATCATCGTCTTCCTCCACGTCGTCGGCTGGCGCATCGTCACCGGGTGGGGCATCCTCCTCGTCGTCGGTTGCGATATCGAACTCCTCCTCTTCTTCCTCCGGAGCCCCCGCGTCTCCGTCTGTCGGTTCCTCTTCGTCGTCTTCCGCGGTCGCCGGAGCACCGTCATCAGCGCCCCCGAGTATCCCTTCGCCCGCGAGCGCCTGGACGAACAGGCTCCCGGCTGCAAGCGCGCCGATGCCGCCGACCAGTCGCTTGAGCGCGGCTCGGAGACCGGTCTCTTTGGACTCGTCGCCAGCGAAGACGACCAGCGGCTGGTCGGTCGGGCCGTAGACGTTCATCTCGCGACCCTTCTCGGAGTAGGCGGTGTCGATTACGCGGACGACGTTTGCGTCCTCCAGCTTGCCGAGGTGATACTGGGCGTTCTGCAGGGAGGTATCGACGCGGTTGGCCAGCTCCGAGGGCGTTCCGGGATCGTCGTGCAGGGCGGTCAGCAGCTGCCGCGCGGTGTTCGCCGAGAGCGCGGCGAGCACGTCGTCGGCTTCGTCGCTGTCGATCCCGACTACTCTGGGGGCCCCGTCGTCGGCCGTGGAGGTGTCGGGGAAGGAGGGCAGTAGATCGGCCATAGTACGGATTCGACGGTCTATCGGCATGAATTTTCTGCACGCTCACGGCACGCCGAAACGCATTAGTTCGGCCCGGATGAACTCGGTAGTATGCTCACAGATCCGTTCTTCCTCGGCCTCGTCGGCATCTTCGTCGGCCTGTTCCTGTTCTTTTTCCTGTTAATTCGCAGGACCATGCTGTCGTTCAAGGAAGGCGTTGACAATTCACAGCGCTGATCCGGGCTACGATTTTTGGACTGTCGCCGCAACCGTCTCGACGGCATCGACAGCTTGCTCGATATCTTCACGATCGACGTCGAGATGCGTACAGAACCGAACCGTCGACTCACCGAACTCGCTCGCCAGCACGTCCCGGGATTCGAGCGCGTCACAGAACGCCGCGACACTCATCCCCAGCCCGCTCGTCTCGGCGAGTACGATGTTTGTCTCCGGCTCCTGCACGTCGAGTCCCTCGATTACCTCCAGTCCCTCGGCGAGTAGCCGGGCATGGTCGTGATCCTCGTCTAGCCGATGGCGGTTCTCCAGCGCCTCCAGACCCGGCGCGGCGATAATCCCCGCCTGGCGCATCCCGCCGCCGAAGAGCTTTCTCACTCTGCGTGCCTCGGCGACGAAGGACTCGCTCCCGGCCAGCATCGAGCCGACCGGCGCGCCCAGCCCCTTCGAGAGACAGAACATGACCGAGTCGACCTCCCGGGTGAGCCGCTCGGCCGGGACGTCGTGGGCGGTCGCGGCGTTGAACAGGCGCGCGCCGTCGAGATGGACTGGTACGTCGAGGTCGTGGGCCGCATCCGCGGCAGCGTCGATCAGCCCGGGGGCGATGGCGATCCCGCCCCTGCTGTTATGGGTGTTTTCAAGGGTTAGCAGTCCGGTTCCGGGTCGGTGAAGATCTTCGTCGACATGGCCTGCCCGGATCGCGTCGGGCGAGGGGATCCCCCGATCACCACCGTCGATGGTCCGCGTCTGGACCTGTGCGTGCTGGGCCAGCCCGCCGAGTTCCCACTTGTAGACGTGACTCTCCTCCTCGATCAGCACCTCCTCGCCTCGCTCGGTGTGGACGCGCACCGCGATCTGGTTACCCATCGTCCCGCTCGGTACGAACAGCGCGGCCTCGAAGTCCGCGATCTCGGCCGCCCGGCGCTCTAGCTCGGCGACTGTGGGATCTTCCTCGTAGACGTCGTCGCCGACCTCGGCATCTGCCGCGGCGGCGCGCATCGACTCGTCGGGCGTCGTGACCGTGTCGCTGCGGAGATCGATCATGGGGCATTTTCGGGCGTCCACCGCAAATAGCCTTGGTCGGGATGACGGCTGGCCGCGGTGCTGTCCCGAACCAGCCGACAAGCGTGCGTATATAATGTAACATTGTAACATTATTTACTACGTCACATGCCGGTCGAGCAGGGGTCTGGAACCGATTGAGCAGCTACGTCGGCGGGGAGTTCCTCGAACGTCCCTGCCCCAGTATCCATCCGATAGCGCCCCGTCCCCCCAGCCGTCTGCGACACTCACTCGACAGAGGGAGACAGACCTGTGGTACGGAGCCAGGGGGTATCTGATAGAGTTGGCGAGCAAAACAAGGCAGATAGTTTCATTTTGATCAACGTGAACTGGCTATTAGCCAGCCGTGCATACTTCCTGAACTGGAGAGATTATCCGATACCAATATCACCATCATACCTTCTGAAAAAATATCATACATGCCTGATTCTGACCCCCGCGTTGCTGAGCACTACGATGACCTCGCGGGCTACTGGGTACAGATTACTGATTCGCCATCTCGACAGCAGCTACTCTGGCCAACGCTGACGGAACTACTGCCAAACTTGGCTGACCGCCGAGTCCTTGATGCAGGCTGCGGTTCAGGCGTTTACACGGCGAAAATCGCTGAGAGGGGAGCTGATGTCGTCGGTGTCGATATCAGTGAGCAAATGGTACGGGAAGCACAAAATCGAGCCCCAGATGCAGAGTTTCGGCAGGCAAATCTCGGGGAACCTTTGGAATTCATCGAAGACAGTTCTGTTGATGTGGTTCTGTGTCAACACGTCTTCTCACATCTCGAAGAATTATCGACTCCGCTGGCCGAATTCGCTCGTATCTTGTCCGAAGATGGCGTTCTCGTAGTTTCCACGCATAACCCAGTCCACGATTATTCTGTCGTTCGGGATGGACAGTATCCGACGACTGGGGAGGAAGCCGACGTAGAGGCGGTCGTTGAAACCGGCCCAGACGCCCCACAATATGATGCGACCGAGCGATATGATATACGCTGGATCGCCGAGGGTGGCGAAAACCGGGGCACGTACTATCGTCGGTCGATCGAGGAGCTATTCACATCAATTATCGACGCCGGGTTCAGTATTCAGAGTGTCGTAGAACCAACCCCCGATAATACGTTTAAACGCGATTATCCACAACTTGCCCAAGCGCTTCAAAATCATCCGCCAGAGTCTATTTGCCTCCGAGCACAACGATAATTGAGTTGCCTTTGTCGAACGATCGGCACATCTGGTCTGTTGGTGGCACCCCTGTACAGCATACGTGCCCTGAACCCCACAGATCCCCCGGACTGACAGCCTCTCCGGCAAAGACTGAAGCTCACTGCAATGATATTCTACAGTATGTCGAAGCAGATGAACACCGTCGTCTCAGGTGACGAGTCGGAGATTCACGACGAACCCCATATTCGAGACCGACGAATCACCGTGAGCCACGTCCATGGGCTGGTCGAAGAGCGCGGCCTCGACGCCCAGACGGTTGCGGACCGTTTTGACCTCACTGCTTCGGACGTCTACCACGCACTGGCGTACTATCACGATCACCCCGAAAAGATGCGGACGGTCGAAAAACGCCGTCGAGAGCTACACGAAGCCGCTGAAGAGGACCCGAGAATTGTCACCGGCCCGGAGGATCTTCCAGAATCGTAATCATGGGGGTGTCGTTTATATCATCCAGCGCGTTCCGGAAGCGTTCCCCAATCGGGACGCGATGGACACAGTGACGTACCTTACTACGGATTGGCTTTGATTCAGGAGTGAAGTCAGTGGGCAGTGAGTTCGTGACGAGGTAGCCGACCTCTGTGCGGCCCATCCCCTGTACGAGTAGTTCCGGGAACCGAACGATTTTCCACGATGCCGGACCAGATGCGGGTATGGACCCGCGAATCCGCGAACACGCAGAGATCATCGCGCATCACTCCGTTGACCTGCAGGCGGGCGACGACGTCGTCATCACCGCGCCGCCGGTCGCCGACGATCTGGTCGTTGCGCTTCACGAGGTTATCGGCGACGTGGGCGCGAACCCGATCAGCCTCTCCAGCGACGATCGCGCCCAGCGCGCGTACCTTCGCGCGAGCGAGGAGGACGACTTCGAGACGCCGAGTCACACCGAGGCGCTCATCGAGGAGACGGACGTCTACATCGCCATCCGGGCCAACGAGAACGTCACCGAGACCAGCGACGTCGACGCCGAGATCAACGCCGCCTACCGGCGCGCCCAGAAGCCGATCACCGCCGAGCGGCTCTCCAAGCGCTGGTGTCTCACGCAGTTCCCCGCGCCCGCGAACGCCCAGCTCGCCGAACTCTCCACCGAGGGCTACGAGAACTTCGTCTGGGACGCCGTCAACAAGGACTGGGACGAACAGCGCGAGTTCCAGGCCAACATGGTCGAGATTCTCGACCCCGCAGACGAGGTCCGGATCAAAAGCGGCGACACCACCGACGTCACGATGTCGGTCGCGGGCAACCCCGTGCTCAACGATTACGGCGAAAAGAATCTCCCCGGCGGCGAGGTCTTTACCGCGCCCGTCGCCGACAGCGTCGAGGGCGAGGTGCTGTTCGACAAGCCGCTCTACCATCAGGGCCGCGAGGTCACCGGCGTCTACCTCGAATTCGAGGACGGCGAAGTCGTCGATCACGCGGCCGACAAGAACGAGGAGGTCCTGACAGAAGTGCTCGAAACGGACGAAGGAGCGCGTCGGCTCGGCGAACTCGGGATCGGAATGAACCGCGAGATCGACCAGTTCACCTACAACATGCTGTTCGACGAGAAGATGGGCGATACCGTCCACATGGCGGTCGGGCGCGCCTACGAGGATACCGTCGGCGAGGACAACGAACAGAACGACAGCGCGGTTCACGTCGATATGATCGTCGATATGAGCGAAGACTCGCGGATCGAGGTTGATGGTGAAGTGGTGCAGGAAGACGGGAGCTTTGTGTTCGAGGAGTAGGACCGCGAGCGGAGCGAGCGGCTTTTTGGCCGAAGGCTCTGTGAGTTGCTCATATCTCTGGTGAACCGCCTCGGGGTCAAGTGGTTCGAGACGCAGAGCGCCTCGTCATCACGGAAGCCGAAGTCTTCCGGACGACCCCGAGGCACTCGGTCTGCTCAACCTGTAGAACTGTACGTAGCTGATAGTCGACTCGCAACTAACTGGTACAAACGAATGACCGTCACGCAACGGATATCGACACAGGGAGACACTGATGCAAGCAGAACGCAAGTTTGGAGAGACGGTCATCGTCCCGGAGGGAGGTCCAAGCTCGGTCGCCTGCCTCCGGGCACTCGGCGAGCACGGGATCCGGACGATCGGCATCTCGGAATCGGAGCAGGCACCTGCACTCGCCTCAAAACACTGTACTGAACGTCGGACCGTCCCGGACCCGAAAAAAGACCGGGAGGGGTTTCGAGACGCACTGCTGGAGCTTGCAGCACGTGCAGACGTCAGAGCGATCGCGCCGATGCGCGAGGTGGACGTGTTCACGCTGGCACGGTATCGCTCCGAGTTTACCGACCATCTGCTGCCGACCTGGCCCGACTTCGAGACGCTCCGGGATGTCCACGACCGGACGCGGCTGGTAGAGATCGCAGCAGACGCTGGCGTGGCGACGCCGAGGACGCGCCTGCTCAGCGAGACCGACGACTGGGACCGAAAACAGGTTGTCAAGCCTCGATTCGCGCTGCTGGCGGAGGAGTACGAGGAGTCGATGCCGCCGGATCGGCTCGGCAGTCCGGGATCGGCCGAACTCCTCCAGCCCGGCGTCGAGCCAAATCGCGAACAACTCCGCGAACAGATGGGTCACGAGCCGATCGTCCAGGAGTACGTTCCGGGCTCGGAGTACGCGCTCTGGGCGCTGTACGATGACGGCGAGGCGGTGGCAACCTGCGGCAAACATCAGTTGCGGGCCTACAAGTACAGCGGCGGGACGAGCATCGCCCGGGAGACGACATCGATCCCCGCACTGGAGCGTGCTGGCCGGGCAGTGCTCGACGCGCTGGAGTACGACGGCCCGGCATCGGTCCAGTTCGTCAGGAACGAGCGGACCGACGAGTTCACGCTACTGGAGGTGAACCCCCGGTTCTGGCTCTCGCTGTCCTGTCCGGTCGTCGCCGGACTCGACTTTCCGCAGCTGTTCTGGCAGCTTGCCGGGGGCGAAACGGTTGACAGCGTGCCCTCGTACGAGGACGGCGTCGCGACGCATCTACTTCGCGGCGAGGCAGTCCACCTCCACAGCGTGCTCCGAGACGAGTTCCCGCTGGTCGATCCCCCGCCGTTCACCGAGGCGCTCCGGGATGTCGCGGTCTCACTCTACGAGGAGCCGAATTTCGATTATCTGAGTCTCGATGACCCCCGTCCGTTCGTGAAGGACGTGCAGAACGTCGTGCCGTTCGGCGAGTAGCGAGGGGTTAGCCGGAGACGGATTCGAGGAAATCCATCCACTGCTTGTAATCGTTGACATTTACCGAGTGTGATCGCTTGCCGTAGCGCTGGCCCCGAAGGCTATCGAGCGCGTTGAGCGCGCGGTCGATCCCGACGATGGTATCGGCAATCTCCTGTCCCTGCTTGTAGCTCATCTCCTCGGTTTCCAGTTGCTCGACCAGTTCCATGCGCTCGGCTTTCAGTGCCCGCTTCGTGTCAAGCACCAGTTCTTTGGCGTCATCGGGAATCCCCTCGACGCGACGCGTTTCGATCAGGAACTCCTGGAGGTCGAGCTCCTCGCCGTTGACGGTGATTGTGTCGGGCGTCTTGGCGCCGATCGTCGAACTCTGTCTGTTGATCCGCTTGAGTAGTCGTTCGCGTTCCGACTCGTCCATATGCGGGCATTGCTACGCGCGAGCAAAAGCGTTCGCCGCGTCCCCAACTGCTGAGAACGCTCAGACGAACCCTCGAATGTCGAACGCGCTATCGTACTCCGCGAGATCGAACCACTCGGCGGGCGTTTCGGGCGAGCCCCGGAGGCGAACCTGCCGTTTGCCCCCTCGCTTTCTGACCTCGATCATCCCTTCGGACAGGTGTTTGAGTTTTGTGACGTCGCTCGTGGCGGTGACGTTCGTAAACACCGGGAAGAGCTGCAACCCGGTCGTCGAGCCGCCTTCGAGCATCACCTGGTGTGCAAACCGCATGAGTGTTGACGAGTCGGCACTAACCAGCGGCGTGGTTAGCGTATCAAAGAGCAGGTGAACGGTGTCGTACTCGACTGCGAGCGATTCGTAGCCACGCCGTAGCGCAAGCATTGCTCCACTGAAGTCGACCGGCGAACTCGTCTTCCAGACGTTCCGCTCGGGCTCCGCGTGTCGGCGATCCTTCGGCGTCCCGTCGACGACTGCGAGTCCGGATGTCGACGCGAACCGGCGTGATCGGTCGAACCGCTGCTGTACCCTGGCAGCTGTATCCTCGGTCGTAACGACGACCGCCCCCTCGTCGTTGTCGACGGCGCTACAGAGCAGTTTCTGATGGAGCGATCCGATTGTTTCGGCACACGTACCAGTAATAAGTACGCTGGCATCCGCGGGGAATGCAGCTCTGAGTTCGCTGATCTGCTTGGTTCTGGACACGCCGACACCTGTACGCTGAGTAAACGTTCGCAACTCCCTGAAATAAATGTTGTGGGTCGTTCGCACAGTGGCGTCATCGGGGATCTCTAGTGAGCCCCATCAGCCTTCGCAAATTCGACGAAAGAGTCGACGTACGACTCGAACGGTGGTACCTCGATTTCGGTGCCCGAGAGTGCCTGACGCGTGTTCGGGCAGGCGTACCGTGTCGGGTGATCGAGATAGTCAAGCGCGGCTGGCTCGACGTTGATCTCGTAGGTGCCGAGCCACCGGGAGACACGTCGCGCGACTGACTTGGTCGTCGGCAGCCTGACGGTCCGGTGACCCGCCGCGGCTGCCATCGCATCGATGAACGCCGGAACCGAGAGGGGAGCGGGATCGCAGAGCTGGTAGACCTGACCGACCGAGTCGTCCTGTGTTCCGATCGCCGCAATGGCGTCGATGACGAAATCACGCGGCACGACGTTTAGTTCGGCGTTCGCCGATCCTGGTACGGTGAACAACAGCGATCCCCACGTCGGCTGGGCCAGTAGTAACGATAGCAGGTAGTACGGACCGTCGTATTTGTCCGTCTCTCCGGTTTCGCTATCGCCGACGACGATCGCTGGCCGGTAGATCGTTGCCGGGAGCCCCGCGGCCATCCGCTCTTGCACCGCGACTTCGGCACGATACTTCGACTCCTCGTAGTGGTTGTTGAACTTCTGGCCTTCCTGCAAGTGATCCTCGGTGAACACGCCGTCGTAGCGCCCGCTCACGTAGCAGGTGCTGACGTAGTGGAACCGTTCCACGTCGATATCTTCGGCGACGTCGAGAACATTTCGAGTCCCGCGAACGTTCACTCGATCGGCGAGTTCGGCGTCGACGGCGAGATCGTACACTGCAGCGAGGTGGTAGAGCTCCTCGATGCTCGCGAAGATCTCCGTAGAATTCTCGATGTCCAGACCAGTCATCGTGATGTCGCCCTCGTACAGCTGGATCTGCCCATCCGGGCCGACCGCGTCTGTGAGCTCACAGGCGCGCCGTGTTGCCTGATCGTAGTACTTCGGCTCGACGAGACAGGCAACTGGACCGTCGCCCCGCTCCAGCAGGCGTTCGACGAGCCCCGAACCGAGAAACCCGGGGAAGCCGGTGAGCAGTACGCGGGGGTCGGTCACGACAACCACCGACGAACCCGCGTCTGTGCCCGGAGTGCTCCCGACGCAAGCCGGACGAACCACCGCCTGGGAAGGCTCGCTGGCCGTTCCATCGGGCCGAATGCCGAGGTGGCGATCGTGCGCGATTCGACATACCGGAGAAGACCGACCTCTCCGTGGCGACGTCCGAGTCCGGACTCCCCAAACCCGCCCATCGGCGCATCCATCGACGACCAGCCCACGGTGAACGGGTCGTTCACGCAGACGGTCCCGCAGTCGATCCGCCGGGCAACTGCGCGTCCGCGTTCGGTATCGCGTGTGTAGACGCTCGCGTTCAGCCCGTATTCGGAGTCGTTGGCACGGCTGACTGCTTCCTCGACACCCGAGACTGGGTAGACCGAAACGACCGGTCCGAACGTCTCCTCGCAGGCGACCTGTGAGTCTTCCGGGACACCCTCCAGCACTGTTGGCTCGTAACAGAACGGCCCCACGTCCGGGCGATATCGTCCGCCAGTGAGCACCGACGCGCCATCCTCGACTGCGCCGTCGACGTGTGCCCGAACTCGCTCCAGCTGTCGCCCGTCGATCAGCGATCCGACGTCCCCATCGTAGCCGACCCCGACGCCAAGCGAGAGTTTGCGCGTTTCGCCAACGAAGGCATCAAGGAACTCGTCGTAGACGGATTCGTCGACGTAGATCCGTTCGGGCGCGAGACAGAGCTGTCCAGCGTTCGTATACGCTCCTTTCACCGCGCCGCGGGCCGCCACCCCGATGTCGGCATCGCCGAGCACGAGCATTGGGTTTTTGCCGCCCAGCTCGAGCGAGCAATCGATCAGGTTTCGGCCCGCGCGCTCGGCGACGGTTCGTCCGGTCTCGGTGCCCCCCGTGAATGCGATGTAATCGATCCGATCGATCAGTGCAGGCCCCACTACCTCGCCCTTGCCGGTGACGACCGCGAGGACGTCGTCGGGCAGTCCGGCCTCTTCGAGCAGTTCGGCGAGCATGAGCGTCGCAAATGGGGTTCGCTCGTCGGGCTTGCAGACGACGGCGTTGCCCGCGAGCAGGGCGGGGAGCAGATCCGCCATCGAGAGTGTCATCGGGTAGTTCCACGGGCTGATCACGCCGACGACGCCGACCGGCTCGTACGTCTCGACGGCGCTCGTGAGTCCCGGAGCGGGACCGGTCCGATCGCGCTCGTCGAGCAGTCCCGGGCCGTCTTTGCCGTAGTAGCCAGCGGTGTTGACGACATCCAGCACTTCCTCGAATGCGTGTTCGCGCGCTTTCCCCGTCTCGACCTGAATCGCGTCGAGAAGTTCCTCGCGACGATCCAGCACGAGGTCGGCGAACCGATAGAGCACCTGTGCTCGTTCCTCGGGCCGACGCTCCGCCCACGCATCCTGCGCACTTTGCGCACGCTCGACGGCAGCGTCGACGTCCGCAGCCTCGCAGGCAGGCACGGTCCCGACCACTTCGTCGGTCACCGGGGTCCGGACATCGATCGACTCTCGCTCTCCGGCCGTCGATATTCGATCACCAAGCACGTCGAGGTGGGAACTGGAGAGCACTGCCGAGGCGAGGATCGTCGACTGCAATCGAGAGGACATGTCGATACCAAAGAACTACACGGACTACTGTCTACCGCCCGGATCCGAGAGGAAAGACCGTCACGTCGACGGGGTACTAGAGAAGAGCGGGCCGAACGGATCAGTCGTCCGCCGGCGATGGGCTCGCGTCGAGGCTGTCGTCCTCGGCGTAGGGGTACCAGGTCCGTTTGGTGTTGTGCATGTACGGATCCTCGTAGCTCGTCTCCTCGGGATCGATGATGTCGTCGAGCGTCTCGTCGTCGAGTCGAGCGATGTAATCACGGAACGTCTCCTCACCGTTGCGCTCCGATTCGAATTTCGCCAGCAGGTTCTCGATGGCGCCAGGCACCTCGTCGGCCGGGACGCGCTCGGCGACCCACTCGGCGAACTGCGGGTTCTCTCCGAGGCCGCCACCGAGGCCGATGTCGAGCGCTTCGACCGGCTCGCCGTCCTTGCGCGTCTTCATGCCGCGCAGGGAGACGTCGGCGATCTGGGGCTGGGCACACGATGCCGTACAGCCCGAGAGGTGGATGTGGAAGTCCTCGACGCCCCCGGGAAGCTCGACGTTCTCCTTGAGCCAGCGGGCGTAGCGAACCTGCCGGTTCTTCGTCTCGACGATCGAGAGCGAACAGAACTCCGTCCCTGTACAGGCGACCGAGCCGCGCATGAACGGATGCGGATCCGGCGAGTAGTCCTCGAGCAGGTCCTCTTCGAGCAGGGCGTCGAGGTCGTCCTCGGGGACGTCGGTGATGATCACGTTCTGTCGCTGGGAGACCCGGACCTCGCCGGAACCGTACTCCTCGGCGAGGCGGGCGAGTTCGTGGGTATCGTCCGCTCCCATCCGGCCGACCAGAACGTTGAGACCGACGTAGTAGTTGCCGTCGCGCTGTTCGTGGACGCCGACCAGATCGCCGTGTTCGTTGCCGCCGGCGTTGTAGGTGTACTGCTCGCGGAGATCCGTCCCCGCGGTTTCGAGCTCGAAGTTCACGAAGTCGTCCTGAAGGACGCGGCGGAACTTCTCGGGCCCCCATTCGTCCATCAGGAACTTGATGCGGGCGTTGTAGCGGTTCTCGCGGTCGCCGTGCTCGCGGAACAGCGCGGAGATGCCACCGGCGACGTCCGCCGCGTTCTCGGGCCGGGTGAACACGTCGAGTTCGCGGGCCAGTCGCGGCTCGTTCCGCGAGAGGCCGCCGCCCACGCGGACGTTGAACCCGCGGACTTCCTCGCCGTCGATCTCCTTGAACGCCGGTTCGAGCGCGAGGTCGTTGATGTCACCCTGTCCGGAGCCGTCCGCTGCACCAGTGACCGACACCTTCCATTTTCGTGGGAGGTTCGAGTGGTCGTCGTTGCCCTTGAACCGCTCGTTGAGCTCCATGATGACTGGCAGCGCATCGACGAACTCGGGGGCCTTTCCGGCCATCGGGTTGCCGACGATGTTCCGCCAGGAGTCACCACAGGCCTGCTGGGTCGAGAGGCCGACGGATTCGAGCTTCTCGAAGACGTCCGGAATGTCCTCGAGCCGGATCCAGTGGAGCTGGATCGACTGGCGCGTCGTCCAGTCGACGTAGGCGTTTCCGAATTCCGGGTTCGAGGCCGGGCCGGTGGCGTACTCGTTTGCGACTTCGGCGACGACCTCGGTCTGTCCCGGTTCGAGTACGCCGTTTGGCGTCCCGATCCGCATCATGAAGTAGCTCTCCTGGCCTGCGCGCTGGTGGTAGAGACCCCACCATTTGAACCGCTCGAACCACTCGTCGTGTTCCTCCTCCGGGATCGACTCCCAGCCCTCCTCGGCGAACTCCATCAGGTGCTCCCTGATCTCGTTGCCGTAGATCTCGTCTTTCCACTTTTCGACGTCAGTTGGCATATACCCACCATATGCCCTCCTTTCATAAACCACGACCTCTCGCGTCAGTTCTCCCCCCATCTACAGTGTAGCGGAAATCTTTGCCAGACACGAGACCACATGCCACGAACCGGGGATCCGTCGTGATCAGTACCGGCCGGAGAGTCGGTGTTCGCCTGCGATGGGGTCCTCGACGGGTTCGAGCAGTGACTGGACCTGGCCGGAGTCGTACGCATAGAAGTCCCCGTCGATGATCCGACCAACCGGCAGCGTGTCGATCGACCCCTCAGTACCGCAGTCGATACACTGCCCGACGACGCCCGCGACGATCCGGTGTTCGTCAACCCCGACGTCGTAGAACGCCTCCAGCAACAGATGTGCGACTTCGCACTCACAAAAGCCGTGTCGAGCGATGGGCCAGATCTGGCTCACACCGACGGCCCGCGAGTCGTTGACGCTAATCCAGGCACCGTCGTCGAGCGTCCGCACGGAAACTACCATACTGACATACTGACGCTCCGGACCCCTTAGCGACTCGTCGGTAACAATGCTTACCGGAGCTGTGACGGTGAAAACACCGTCAAAACGCGGTATGACGGCCGATTCGATATCATCCAGCCCGTCAGAGATGTCGGAAAGGAACACTGGTAATCTGGAGTTCGGGTAGGGATTGTTGCTGAACGCTCTTTTAAGCGGCTGCCTGTACAACGGTCGCGTGATGACAGACGAGTCGCACGTCGAGCGAGTATCGACCAGCCAACATACGTCAGCGGATGTCGCACCCGAGCTCTACGAGTCGGATGCACTGGAGGTCGGCCGATGACGAACGCAACGATGACAGAGCCAGACGAGGACGATGAACAGCAGGACGACCATCTGTCGGACATCGAAGAAGGAGCAGGCTGCACCGAAATCTGGGAGCACCTCTCCGAACAACGCGAAGAGTGACTCCGCGCACGCTTCTGGCCGACGGGAGAGTGGAAGGTTTTTCTATGCTGCCGCTGCTATGGAAGGATAATGACTGCTGACTGGTCGAAAGACCAGGGTGACGATCCATACCAGCGCACGCGGGGATCGCAGACTCCACCCGCGGACCGCGAGGAACCGGTTGGGGACCCGGTCGTCCGTGGCGACGAGCGCGTCACTGGCGAGCACGCCGACGAGGCTGTCCAGTTCGACCCCGACGACCCCGAGAGTCTCGAACGTGCTGCAGAAACCGTCGCCGCGTTCGCGGAGAACACGGCAGGTGCGCCCGACAACGTGTACATGCTCCGCGGTGCGGCAGCGTGTGCGGCGCTCGTCAGAGGCGAGGGGTCGTACAAGGTTGCCGCCGAACGCGCAGGTGGCGAGGCGACGGTTGCGTTCATCCGCAAGTGGGCTCGCGTCCACGACCTTCCCCAGTCAATCCGCCGTCATGTCGCGATGGGACATATCGCGCCGACCGCCGCGAAACACATCGCTCGGGTCAGCGGGACTGCCCGATTCGACCTTGCATGGGCCGCACTCGACAACGATCTTACCGTCAGGGAGATCCGGACGCTCGCAAGCGAGATCAACGACGGGAACACTGTCGAGGAGGCGCTCGATGCCCACGGAATCCAACTGGGCGAAATACCGCTCCAGCTCCCACCGCACGTCTACCGCGAACTCCGTCGACGCGCCGCAAACGAGGGCGTCTCTCCCGACCAGCTCGTCTACCGCGCACTCGACAGCGAGTTTCGGGACCACTGACCGCCGCGCATCATAAGGGTTTAATTGTCCCTCCCCCAATCGAATGATGTAGGGCCGGTAGCTCAGTTAGGGAGAGCGTCTGGCTTTTAACCAGACGGTCGAGGGTTCAACTCCCTCCCGGCCCGCTTCTGCGAGGAACGAACGTGACGAGCGAAGCGGATACTGAGGGAGTTGAATCCGGGGAGTCGCGCACAGCGAACGAAGTGAGCGAGCACGTCTCCACTCGGTTCAACTCCCTCCCGGCCCGGATCTTCACTGACAGCAACGAATGGATGGAGCAAGCAGGTTGGATGCGGAAACTCGCGCGCAACGAAGTGAGCGGAGCAGGCGTTCATACCCGGTCGTCCGCCAAGCCGACTGGTGGGTTGACGTACTTGAGAGACTCAGGAAGGTGCGACTGTATCCGAAGCTCGAGTCGAAAAGGCCGCAAACGCCGGCTATTCTTTGCGCGGCAGGTACGCCATCCCGACCAGCAGGAACGCGGACAGTCCGGAGAGAATCATCGCAACGGTCAGGCCGTCCGTCCGCTCATCGAAGTACGCGATTTCGTCGGCCTGTTCGTTGTAGGAGTCGTGGTCAGACGTAAACTGTAGTCGGTCTCCGGCGGTAAAGTGTGCGATGTAGATCGGGTCTTCGGATAGCTGTGGGACCTCAAGACCTTCACGGATCGTGAGGTCATCGGTCGCTTCTTCGGTCCACTCGATACGCACCTCGTCTTCCGTCACTTCGGCGACGGTAGCGTCGTGCTCGTTGTACTCGATAGCGTCATCTTCGGCGAACGTCTGTCGGTCGAGCGGCTCGTACTCGTCGATCGGAATGAACTCCTCTTCGCCGTCTTCCTCGACGCGGATCACACGATCGTCACCTTCGCCGACTACTTCGACGTCGTCGCCGGGCTCCTCACGGAGCGTGAACTCGGTGGGGTCGGTCTCGTTCGGGATGAGTACCTCGTAGTTCGACTCCTGATACTCGATTACCTCTCCATGTTCCCAGCTTTCTTCTTCATCAACAGTGATGTTCCACTCCAGTGTTCCAGTCGGGACACCGTCGTCACGCGTCACTTCCGTGAGCGTGTAGGTCACGCCCTCGGCCTCGAACTGGTCACCCTCTTCGACGTCATACTCGGGGTCTTCAAGCGTTATTTCTGGACTTTCGGCTGTTACGACAAGTCCGTAGGCTCCGACCGCGATGACGAGGAAGAGCGCGACGTACCCGGCCGCTGCTCGTCGTTGCATATCTGGGAGGTGGAACGCATACCGTATAACGATTACTTTTCGGCGAACGTCTCTTCCCCTGCACTGGCGTCGGTCCCCAACCAGTGGTTGTTTCAGGATGAGACCCGACGTAGCAAAGGTTCTTTATTCCTCAATGACATACTATACCATGCCAGCGCTCGCTGGGATGCCATATCAATACGTGTATCCTCGCGTTCGGTAACCGTGATGTGGCATCGGGCGTAATACGCGATCCTCGCGGGCGGGCACGTCCCGCCGTCCCGTTTCTGGAACAGTCTATGTCGCCAGCGCGTCGCTACTCGACATCACGTCGACGCGGTCACTTCAGCGCTGGATCCAGACTGCCGCCAGGACGAAACTGAAGAGGTTGGCTGGAACAATCTCGGGGTTCTGATCTCCGGCGCAGCTGGGCCACCTCGCTCCCCAACGCCGATGTCGACGCCCTGATGGTCTGTGGTTGGGCGGTTGGAATAAGCTGGAGACGTTGCTGGAGCACTATCGCGGGACGCACAGTCCAGAGGCTCAGCAGCGGGAGCGGGGGAAGGTCGACTGGCTATATTACGAATGAAACCTCCAGAAATCTGGCCTAGTAGTAATTTTAAGCCTATATTTGGGCATTGATTATGTCGGCTTCCAATTACCAGTAGATTAATATCAAGACAGTCAAGTTTTATGACAGTGAGACGGAGAGAATTCATCACAGGGGCGACCACAGTAGGTGGCACTGTCTTGGCAGGGTGCGCTGGACTAAATGAGCCGGAAATGGAATTTCAGAATTTCGTTGTTCCAGATCCAAACGTGGTCTCAGTAAATGAAGAAGATCGGGAGTATTTTGTCACGATTCAAAACAGTCGCGGGAGCGGTCAAATTAGAGTAGAACTTTGGTACTTCCAAGATTCAAATGTCCCCGACCCATCTGCAGCGTCGATTTATTTGGAGAATTCACGTGAAGGGCGTCAATTCGATTTAGACAGGTCTTTTTATTTCAACTCTGAAGAGAGAAGAGAAGAATCGATAATAGGAAGTGAAAACGCGCCAGAACAGTCAGAATTCCCTGAATACGCCCTGATGGTGTGGCCAGCGTCTCATGGAGCTGTTTTTGAGAATACAGGTGAGTCTGGAGAGGTTGAATTTAGATTTGAGTACCGGGATACAGCAGGATACGATCCAGTAGAACCAGCGGACAAACTGGAAGCAGTGGGTAGTGATTCAACAATTGAAGTAGTATTTGAGACTGTAGTTCCGCCTAGATCTGAATACGAAATTCTGGCCGAGCCAGTCTAGAATAGTATATTATTCTCACTATTGCTGTATTTCGTCACCGTGTGGCTGACCAACGGTCAGACGAGCGTCGCCTGACTCATACCGACCACCCTTCGGCCTGTTCATTACTGCGATGCGCGGCTGATTCTTCGGGATCAGTAACCGCGACCTCGACCCCGGCGGCGCTCCCGCGGCTCAGTCGGCGCGTGGTATCGCACTCGGGACAGCGGTGGGCAACGTGATCCTCGTCGCCGAACACCCTCCTGAAGTCCTCCGATACGTGGGCGCCACAGTTCCGGCAGGTGGGGGACTCGTCGCTCTCGGTGACGAGTTTTAGCACGAGAACCACCCCCGGTTTCGGCTATATGTATCGCACGACGGGATCGGGTACCGCTTCGTGCCGAAGCGAACTTCGCACAGAGGGCGGCAAATCCGAATGTCGTAAACTGCTGATTTCGATTGTTCTGGGTACTGTAGCTCCTAAATCGTGTACAGCTACTGAACGATTCCGAAGGAAGTGGGCCCGCTCGGATTTGAACCAAGGACGAAGCGGTTATGAGCCGCTCTCTCTAACCAGACTGAGATACGGGCCCTCGGTCACCAGTTGATGGACCTGAAACTAAGACCTGTCGCATCCGAACGCGGCCCCTGACCGACAGCAGGTACTCCGATCATCGAGTTCCAGAGAAGATACGCCACCGCCAGGGCTCGAACCTGGGACAACCTGGGTAACAACCAGGTGCTCTACCAACTGAGCTACGGCGGCCCGTGTGCATCTCATCGTAGTCGACGTCTTTTGAAATGGCTTTCGTTTTCCCCCGGCCGTACACCGGTATCCTTTCCCTCACCAAGCGTGAACAGGAGGATGATGAGCGAGGCCGAGACGTTCGAGGATATCGTAGCTGCCGTCAGCGAATCGGTCGATCCGTCGCCCGAAGAGGTAGAGCGCATGGAACGAGTGGCGACCGCGCTGATCGGCCGAGTCGAGGCAGCGATCGAAACGCTGCCGGTCGAGGCGGACGTCGTTCGCGTCGGCTCCACGGCTCGCGAGACGTGGATCAGCGGCGACCGGGATATCGATCTGTTCGTCCGCTTTTCGCCCTCAATCGAACGTGACGCGCTAGAGAAGTACGGTCTCGCCGTTGGACACGAGGTGTTGCCCGACGGAGCCGAGGAGTTCGCCGAACATCCCTACGTCAAAAGTACCGTCGATGGGTTCGATATCGACCTCGTCCCGTGTTACGACGTCGACGACCCCGGAGAGATCAAATCCGCTGTGGATCGAACACCGTTCCACGCGGAGTACGTCCAGTCACGGCTCACGAACGAGCTCGCACGAGACGTCCGCCTCGCAAAGCAGTTTTTCACCGGGATCGGTGTCTACGGTAGCGATCTCAGGACGGAGGGGTTCAGCGGCTACCTGACGGAACTGCTCGTCCTCGAATACGGTGGGTTCCGACCAATGATCGAGGCCGCTGCGGCGTGGCATCCGCCGATCGACCTCGACCCGGAGGATCACGGCCGGGTGACCTTCGACGACCCACTCACTGTGATCGATCCGACTGACCCCGGGCGGAACGTCGCTGCGGTCCTCTCGACCGAGAACGTCGCCCGACTCCAGCATTACGCTCGCGAGTTACTCGAGGACCCACGGGCCGAGTTGTTCACGGCGGTCGAACCAGACCCACTGGACGAGCGCGCACTCCGAGCAGAACTCCAGAACCGGGGGACGACACCAGTAGCGATCAGGTTCGATGCGCCCGATATCGTCGAGGATCAGCTGTACCCACAGCTCAGACGATCCCGGCTGGGCGTCATCGAGGAACTCGACCGACGCGGCTTCGATGTCTGTCGGTCGATGGCGATCGCCGACGAGACGGCCGTCCTGTTCGCCGAGCTCGCCGTCACCGAACGGCCGCGGATCGAGCGTCACGTCGGCCCGCCTGTTCACGTGCGGGACCACGCCGAAGGCTTCTTTCGGAAGTACGAGGGGACTGATGCGTATGGGCCGTTCATCGAGGAGAACAGATACGTCGTCGAGCGTTCCAGAGAGTACACGACTGCCGAGGCGTTCCTGAACAGCGAGGATCTCTTTACTGTCAGGCTAGGGACGCACGTCGAGACGGCACTCGAAACAGGGTACGATGTACTCGTCGGTGAAGAAATCACGGCGCTTATCGACGAGTTCGGCGTCGAACTCGCGGCATACTTCGACCCGACGCCCTAGTTCGGTGGCGTGACGCCGCGGTGACGGGTCTGGATGTCGCCGATCAGCGCTTCGACGTCTTCGTCCACGTCCCCGTCAGGCATCGATGGTTCGAGCCCATCGAACACCTCGTGAACCATCACGATGCCGTCCGCGAGGACATCAAGCCCGTAGCCACCTTCGAGGACGAACGCAAGCGCTGCCCCGGTCCTGTCCGTGAGGTTGCGCATCCGCTGGGTGAGCACACCGTAGCCGTCGGTCGTGAGCCGCATCCGGGAGATGGGGTCGTGCCGGTGGGCGTCGAAGCCAGCGCTGATGAGCAACAGGTCCGGGTCGAACTCCTCGATCGCCGGTTCGAGCAACTGCTGGAACACTGCCAGGTACTCGGTATCGCCGCCGCCTGCTGGAAGCGGAACGTTCAGCGTCGACCACTCGCCTGCCCCCGTCCCCGTCTCACCAGCCCGTCCCGTACCGGGATAGATCCCGTCCTCGTGAACCGAGGCGACGAGGACATCCTCGCGGTCGTAGAAGATCTCCTGAGTACCGTTCCCGTGGTGGACGTCCCAGTCGAGGATTGCAACCGACTCGGCGTCAGTAGTCTCGAGTGCGTGCTGGGCGGCAACCGACACGTTGTTGACGAAACAAAATCCCATCGCGTTGTCGGTGACCGCGTGGTGGCCCGGCGGCCGACCGAGCGAGAACGGTGTGTTGCGACCCGACTCCCCAGAGAGTGCACGCTCTGCGGCCCACGACGCCAGTCCGGCGCTCTGGAGGATCGCATTCCAGGACTCCTCGACCGCGACCGTGTCAGGGTCCCAGTCACCGCCACCGTCGGCACAGAACTGCCGTAGTTCCTCGATATACGCGTCGTCGTGAACGGCGGTGACCGAATCGACCGACGCCGGGGGACTCTCGACGTACTCGACGCCGTGTTTTCGCTTGAGTCCTTCGCGAACTGCCAGTAGCCGGTCGGCTGCCTCCGGGTGGCGTTCGCCAGTATCGTGGTCGAGGCACGTCTCGCTGTAGCCGAAGTTCATCTCATTCGAACAGCTCGAAGTACGTTTGGATGTCCTCAGCCTTTACTGTTCGGCGATCCGCGTGTCTGGCTAGTTTCGCGGCCGCAGTCGCCACGTTGTCCGCGTAGTCTTCGAGAATATCCGCAAGCGCGATTCGTGCGTTCATCGAGACACGATAGGAATCGTCGATATCGAGGCGCGCGATCCGATCGATCGGTGCAATCGGTAGTTCAAGGGCGTCCCTGTCGATCACCTGCTCGACGCCAAAGTCCTCGGCCATCAGCGTCTTCCGGCCGTCCCTGGTCGCCTCGATTGCGGCGTCGGCTGCGAGATCTGCCCCGTGTGTCTGGATCCGGCGCGCGAGTTCCTCTGCGGCCTCGGCGCTCACGCGCAACTGCCCGGCGTTCCGTCGAATAATAGTGTCCACGGGAGCAAACGGTAACTCAACGCTCATACCCAATTTCGGGCAAGTCGGGACCTTAACCTTTTCCGTCGCGGCGTTCCGTGAAATCGAGTCTACACGATGTCGTCCGCGTCGATCGTCCCGTCCTGCAAGCGCCCGCGGGCGGTGACTTCCTGTCCGAGGTGGACGTCAGTGTCGGTCTCAACGCTTACCGTTTCCTCACCGTTATCGAGGACAATCGGATTCCCGGCCTGTACGACTGTTCCGGTGAACTCGGTTCGTTCACCGTCGGCCATCGCCGTCGCAGCGCTCCCCTCGTTCGCGGTGGCCCCGCCTGCATCGCTGGCAGCTGTCGATGTCACCTTGGTGTCGTCCGCTGTCCCGTCGTCTTCACTTCCGTCGAACGAGCCCAGCGTCGCGTCACCGTCCGCTGTCGGCTCGTCGGCCTGTGTGGTCGTATCCCCGAGTACGGTCACCGATGACTGCCAGCCAGCAGAGGCTTCGAGGTCGTCCTGCCAGCCGTCCTGAATCTCGACATCCGCAAGCGCCACCTCGTCGCCCGGCGCGATCTCCTTGTCGGCTTTTTCGCCCCACAGCGCGACCCGGATATCTCCCGTATCGTCCTGCACGCGGATGTTACGGACCTGCCCCTCGCTGCCGTCGTCCCGGTCGAAGGTCCGTTTCGGGTCCGCAGAGCGCACGACACCCGCAATATCGACGGTCTGTCCGATTTCAAGCGTCTCGATCGGCGTTCGCTCGGGGTCGTACTCGATCGCCTCGTCGATCTCCTCGACAGCGCCGCGGTCCCCGACGTGCAGTTCGATGTCGCCGTCGCGCTCGCGAACGTACCCGTCCACAACCTCGACGCTCGTCCCCGACTCGATCTCTGTCGCGCGGTCGGCCTTCTCGTCCCACAGCGTTACCCTGATACGTCCCGTTGGATCCCCGAGCACGAGGTTCGACACTTTCCCCTCGCTTCCGTCGTCGCGGTCGAACGTCCGGACAGGCTCGGTGTCCAGCACGATCCCCGCTAGATCGACGTCCGAGAGGCCCATCGAGAGATCTTCGACCTGATAGGTGTCGGTCGCCGAGACGTCGATCTCGACCTCGGCGTCCGGTTCGGCGTCCTCGACGCTCACTTCGAGGCCGTTGTAGCCGTCCTTCGGTCGACCTTTCACCCGCAGCACATCGCCGACTTCTAGCTCCTCGGTCGCTGCCTCGGCCTGCCCGTCCCAGAAGGCCGCGCGTAGGCTGCCAGTCTCGTCGGCTAACTCGACGTTGACGACCTGTCCTTCGGGCTGTTCTTCGTCGTCGCGGTCGAAGGTCCGTACCTCACCGACCCCCATGACCTTGGCGAGGAATTTCACCTCCTCCATTCCCGGTTCGATATCCGCGATCCCGTTCACCTCGTTGTCCGCAATTTCGTGTGCAACGAGCATCGCGGCGGTCTCCTCGTCCGCTAACCCCCCCATCTGTTCCACCTTGGCCTCGACGGCCTCGCGGAACTTCTCCTGGGGGACGTCCGCCTCCAGATCCTCGTATACGTCCTCGATAGCACCCATTCTAGTACGGTGTGGTAGTTTGGCCCCCGGTTAAGCGTTGTCCTTGCCACAGGCGGCGGCGCTGTCTCGTGGTTTTGTTCGGTGTGCTGGACGCCGTCTGTGGGTCGCGGTGCGGGCACTGCGGGTTTCTCTGGGGCGGCATGGTCCCCGATTGCCTCGTGTTCATGTATAAACCTCCGGCTCCGTGAGGCGTTGACAGAGACGGCTCGGATCGTAACCGCTTTACGTGACTCGGCGATACGTAGAGATGAGTCCGGGTAGGGTAGTGGACTATCCTCTTGGCTTGCGGAGCCAGGGACCGGAGTTCAAATCTCCGTCCGGACGCTCACTGCGTTCGCGACCGGACGTGCCTTACGCTCGCTTTGCTCGCGTAAGACTCCGTCCGGACGCTACATTTTGCGCGAACAACACGGCGAGCGACCTCTGTGTCGCTCGCCTCGTGAGCGCTTATGCGTCTGACACGGAGATTTGATCAGATCAGACGCGCGCAGCAACGCGAGCACGTCTGAGCGAGTTCAAATCTCCGGGCGACCGCAGGTCGCCCGTGCCTCACGCTACGCTCGCGTGAGACGCCATCTGATCGACGATCAGATGTGCCCCGGAGTCGAAGACTCCGGGACTCCGTCCGAACGCTACAGTTTGCGCGAACAACATGGCGAGCGACTGCCGTGTCGCTCGCAAGCTACTGCCTCCTGAAAATCGAGTGAAAAGCCGGCAGCGCCAGCGGGACCGTGTCGTTATTCGTCGTCTTCCTCGTCGTCGTAGTGGACCTGAATCCCTTCCGGAACCGGTCGGAGGATGTACCGGTTCGTCTGTCCCTGTCGGACGGGCGCGAAGTCCGCGGTAAAGGAGGTCCGGACGTCCTCGCGGATCTCGAACGGTTCGTTGAACGTCAGCGGAGCCTCACCGGGCGTGTCCATCTCCGCCGTATCGCCGTCTTCGAGCGTGCCGACGATGTCGCTGACGTCGAGCTGCAGGAACTCGTACTCGGCGGTATCGAGGTCGCGATCGTCGATCAGTTGAGTCTCCTCGCCCTGAAGCTGGACCAGGTCGGCTTCCTGTGGCTCGTCAAACTCGTAGTACTCGCGTCCAGCGGGCTCTCCGTCCTCGTCGTCTCCGGTGTCGCCAGCGTCGGCGTCGTCGGGGCCGAGCCAGATGCCCTCGATCGTGACGATACAGGACTCGAAGTCGCCGATGTCCTCTGGCTGGTCGGTGACACTGGTCGCGAGTGTCCCTGTCGCGTCGCCGAGGCAGCCAGCCAGTCCGGTTGTGGCGATGGCCGCGGCGCCTCCTGTCATCTTGAGATACGAACGTCTGTCAGTCGTGCGGATGTCGTTAGTCATTGCTATTGGATTCTGGTTGGGTAATTGGAAGTGTTTTCTGGCCGTGTTACAGCATCCGATCGACGACGTCTTCGGCCTCATCATCGGCGTCGTCTGCGACGTCGCCGCTACCGATCTCGTCGGCCGCGGAGACGATCCCACTCACCGCGTCACCGAGCCTATCGGTCCCGTCGTCGAGGTGCTCGCCGATCGTGTCGTGAATATCGCTCACGTGATCAGGTACCTGTTCGGGCATGGAGCCGGGCAGTCCGGCGTCGTCACCGACTGCCGGTCCGGGGTCGTCGGCTGCGTGATCGTCTGCGGTTTCGTTTGCGTTCGATGCGTCCGCGGGGGCGGCGGCTCCGACTGCCGCCGCGCCGCCGATCAGGACGACCGCGGCGATCGCGATCGTGAGTAGCGTTCGAGCGTTCATTGCATCCGGATCGGGGAGTGGGAGACAGTTAACCCCCTGAAACACTCAACCCGAATTCGTGGCAATTAACCGGTTGTACCCGACGATTAAGCCGAATTAACTGGGGTTAGTTGGATTCAGGAGTGCGTCCCCAGTCGACCGGAGAAACCGAGCGGTGAGACGGCCGATTCACGGTTCGCGCGCGCTGCTCGACGTCCGCAGTCAATCAGTGGCCGAGTCGACTGCGAAGCCGTGGCGTCAGCTCCTCGTGGACGACGCGGTCAACGACTGGACGTACCAGTACGACGACCGCAAGCGGGATGGCGACGACAGCGACCAGAATATGGCCCATAAAAACGCCGCCGTCGGTCGGGAAGATCAGTGCCGCAAGACTCAGGGCAGTCAACGCGAGCGTCAGTACTGCCAGCGTTGCGGTGAGAATAGAGCCAACACTCAGACCATTCAGTAGCGCGTTCGCGAGTGCGGCGAGCGCGAGCGCGGTGGGCGGGGCGAACATGAGCATTGGCCCCAGTGTCCCTGGAGCCGATACGGTGCCCAGTGTAGTTTCCAGCGTCCTCATACCCGGTATCAGTTCGATCGTCACCGCAATCAACAACAGCAGGCCGACTGCGAGCGCCGCTTCGAGGACGCGCAATCGGGATCTGTCGGAGGGCATACATGAGACGTTTCCGCCGGATGCAAAATAGGTTCGGGTCGGATCGATCGGCTGCTCGTGCCGTGTCGAAACCAGGGTGAATCGGAGAGGACAGCTTACTACAATTTTCGAACCTAATTACTATATTATTCGAAGTGAGTCGCTATAGTTTTCGAAGTATCGTGTCTTTCCACCGGTCTCGCTCGCTGTCGCGGTCCTTTTGAGTGTCGAAGGAGAAAGGAGGGTATGACCGACGCACGTGCGGAGTTTCTGGCGGGCGAACGAACCGAGGACGTCGCCTTCTTTCTCGCCGACGAGGCGGTCGACGACCCTGACAAACTCGACGGGTTCGGCGAGCGCGTCGACGGGGGGCACCTGCTGATCGTCGACGGCGAGGCGGGTCGAGCGGCGTTCCAGTCGGCGACAGGCACTGACGCGATGGGCTTTGCCAAAGAGGCGATGGGCACCGAAGGAGAAATTGATCTGTCGCTCACTGGTGGGGCCTGTCCGGACGCCGAGGACGACGATGTGCGCTTCGTCTTCGCCTTTGCCGAGAAACAGAACGAGGAGGTCGGCGGACTCTACGGCGAGGGTGACGTGATCCACGCCTACGCCCAGTGTACCTGTGGGACCGCCTACTCACACAAATGGGTCGTCGGGGAGCGAGACGAATGAGCGAGCATCCACAGGCAACCGGGCGCGGCTTCCTGCTCAACGGCCGTGAGTGGCGCATCGTCGGGATGGCGACGCTATTGATGACGATCAACGTCGCGCTGATGTACGCGTTCGTTCTGACGCCGCTCGCGGTCGTCAACGACTACCTCTTTGCCGCGCCGATCGTCGGAGTGCTGGTGTACGGTGCCGCACTGATGGTGGGCGAGATTATCGCGGAAAAGGGCGTCAAAAACGGCAGTATGGGCACCGCGATGGCGGGCGTTGCCTTGCTCCAGTTGGCCTTTGGCACGCTCGGCGCTGGCATCCTTTCGTATGCCCCGCGTGACGTGCAGGTCACCGCCCTGGGCATCGCCGGGGTCATCACCGTCCTCATCACCTTCCTGATCGCCACCTACGTCTACGCCCGCTCGAAGAGCTTCGACTCCTGGAGCACCTACGCCAACGGTTCGTTCATCCTGGGCGTCGTCGGCGTCGGCCTCGGAATGGTTGTTCCAGTCATCTCCCTTCTGGGCTTCGTCTTCATCTTCCTCGGCTTCCTCCTCCGGCTTGGCTGGGAGATCTGGCGGATCCGCGAGCGCCGCGGCACGTCGGAGTTTCTCAGCGCGATCGGTGTCTACATCGCCATCGCCGGCGTCTTCGTCCACGTCCTGCAACTCGTCCTGCGAGTGATGGCCCGGGACTGATCCGCCCTACTCGTCGTTCTCGTCGGCGTCGTCCTCCCACTCCAGATTCCGGAAGGCGTCGAGGATAACCTGCTTCGTCGTCGCGCCGCGGCTCGTCCAGTGGTGGGCGTAATCGAGCATGTCGTCGTAGATGTCGGGTTTACAGCCCGCGGCCTTGGGGTGGCCACCACCGTTTACCTGTCCGGCGACCTCGTGACAGCGTTCGAACTCGTCGGTGCCGCGGATCGACGCCGAGCCGGCGGGTTTGACGATCACGGAGGCGTCGGCGTCCTGTTCGCGCATTGCTTCGGCGACCTCGTTCTGTGAGCAGCGACCATAGGTGACGCCGACGGTCCACGGGCCGATCGAGACGAACTCCGCCCGGTTGACGGCGCGCTCGATTAGATCGTTCTTTTCGATCCGCTGTTCTTCGAGAAAGTCCAGTACCGCCGCGGGCAGGTCTGGGCCGTGCTCGGCCACCGTCTCGACGTACTCGTCGGGCTCCGACCAGTAGGAGTAATCCGCCAGATCGTCGCTGCGCTCGTCCTCGCGGATCCAGAGATCGTGATCCCGCGTGACGACGGCAAGTTCGCGCAGGTGTTCGGGGAACTCGTAGTCGAGCGAGCGGACGGCGACGTCGGCGGTACACTCCTCGTCGGAGTCGCCGACGACCAGATCGACGCCCGCCTCGCGGACGGCAGCGGCGACATCCTCGTCCCACTGGTGGTGGTCGAACCAGCGTACCTCACTGGCGGTGTCGAGCAGTGCGTCGAGCTCCTCGTCGACGTACTCGAACTTGTCCGGACAGAGATCACAGACGAAGGCTGTAACTCCCTCTTCGCCGTACTCGGCGACGTACTCCATCCCGTCTTCGAGGTCGTGGGGACCGGCGGGGATCAGTGCGGCCTCGCCGTACACCTCCTGCAAGAGAGCGACACAGGCCAGACCGTCGGCGTCGGGATCCGCCACGACGGCGACTTCGACGCCATCGAGTTCCTCGGCCGCCTCCTGAGCTTCGAGTTCCTCCTCGAACGAGTCCGGAACGAAAAATCCCTCGCCCGGCAGCACGGATCGTCGCGGCGGGGCGAGCTCGCTATCGTCGATAAGTGAATCGTCCATACCCACTCCTGTGGTCCCGGCTCAAAGAACCCGCCGATCCGTGGTTTCTCACTCTCGTCGCGGAACCACTACAGAGCTCACGGCGTCAGCCGTGGGAGGATGTCAAGCCAGCTGGCGAACTGTCAGGACGGGGATCGGACTCGACCGCACGATCCGCTCGGCGACGCTCCCGAGGAGAAAGCGGTGCTCGCCGTGACGTCCGCGGGTGCCTGTCGCGATCACGTCGGCATCGACCGCCTGTGCGTACTCCTGAATCTCCGTCGCGGGTCGCCCTTCACGGACCGCGGTACGCACCTCCCGGTCCGTACACTCCCTGACCCTCTCGAACGCGTCGTCGGCGGTCCGTTCGAGCGCGCCCCGGAGGTCTTCGCGCAGCTCGTCGGGCGATCCCTCGACCTCCGTTTCGTCGATGACGTACAGGGCGTGGACGCTCGCATCGAACCGCTCCGCGAGATCTAGAGCGACGTTGATCGCCCGCTGGACGCTCTCGGAGCCGTCCGTCGCGACGACGACTGTCTCGATCATACCTACCCCTTCCCCCGCCGGTCGCATAAAGCTCCGGTCCGCCGCCCGCTCGGTGTTCCGCCGCGCCGATCCCGTGGCAGGTGGCTTTTTGACCGCGGCCCCCGTTCGTCCCCGTATGTCACCACGCTCGACTCAGCCTCGATCTAGCTTCGAGGAGCCCGCCGTCGATGACCCCGACCGGATCCCAACTGTCGAAACCGTTCTCGTGCCGGTCGACGGCAGCGAGGAGTCGACCCAGGCTGTCGAGTACGCGGTCGCGGTCGCCGACCGCTACGACGCCGACCTGGAGGTGCTATACGTGCTCGGCGAGGAGGTCGTTCGGGCGATCGAACGGGAACGGATCGACGGTGACGCCGTCGCCGCGGACAACCGGGCGTATCTCGAGCGGGTAGAGGAGCTGGCCGCCGACGGTGACGTCCCGGTCAGTACGATGGTTGCCTACGGGTTCTCGGTCGAACGCAAGACACAGCACCCTGGTAGCGTCGTGCTCGACGTCGCCGACGACATCGGTGCGGACTTTCTGGTCATCCCGCGGGAGCCACAGACCGACGAGCCGGATGTCCTCGAAAAGGCCGCCGAGTACACTCTGTTGTACGCCAGCCAGCCAGTCCTCTCAGTCTGAGAGCCGGAGCGCCATCTCGAGCTCGAAGCTCTCCGAGCCGCTCTTCTCGAAGCCGACTTTCTCGTACAGCGAGACTGCTGCCGTGTTCCAGCGCTCGACGGTGAGCCAGACGCACTCGACGCCTTGCTCTCGGCCATGGCCAAGCAGGTGCCGGAGTAACGTCCCGCCGATCCCGGCCCGCTGGTACTCCTGTGTGACGAAGATCGCCAGCTCGTACGCATCACCCTCGGTATCCTGTACGAGCGCCGCGTGTCCGACGATGTCGTCCCCGTGGCTGGCGATGACACTGTAGCCCTCGCCGAGAATGACGTCGAGCCAGTCCCGGACCCGCCGCTCCGAAGACGGGGGGATGCCCTGTGCGCGGTCGGCAGGGTCGAAGCCGACGTACATCTCGACGAGGGCTTCCCTGTCCTCCGCATCATACGATGTCATCCGGATCTCCCGGCCCTCCCGGTCCTCGAACGCCGTCGGTGGGGCCGGGAACGATCCCGCGACCTCGTCGGGATAGAGGCGGTCGTCGCTCATCGTATCAGCTTCACCGTCACCTGTGCGTTTACGAGCACGAACTCGGTGATCGGCCCGAGCTTGATCTTGCCCATCGGACTGGCACGCCCTCCTCCGATCACGATCTGGTCGAAGCCCTCTTCCTCTGCGATACGGAGGAGTTCGCTTTCGGGTGCCTCCTCTATGTGCCGGATCGTCGCGTCGAGGCCTGCCTCGTCGAGTTCGGCTCTCACGTCCCTCTCGATCTCCTCGCGTCCCCCTTCTCGCTCGTCAGTCTCGAATATCGCAATCGTCAATTCGTCGCCTGCTTCCACCGCTCGGTCGACTGTCTCCGCCAGCGCGCGCCGGGACTCGTCGCTACCACCAACCCCGAGCAGGACTTTCATACCATCCAGTTTTATCGGCCCCTTCAAAACTGTTGTGTCGCGGGACTGATCGATCAGACATGCGACTCGCCAACCACGTCGCTCGACCGATCACACCATCCGAACGACCAGGCAGACGTGATATCAGGGGCGTACGATATACCCAAGAGTAGTACTGCAAACGTACAATATTACTCGGGAAGAACGCGTCTCTGTCCGTTACTGTACGGTTTCGGGGTCCGGATTCACGAAAACCATATAACCCGAGCGATTGATGATTATGATATGCAACGGAGGTATCTCCGGTGAGCACGATACAGCGTGATCCCGACGACCGGGTACAGATACTGGACGTGGACGGGCATGTCCGGGAGAACGCCAGCGTCCCGGAGCTATCCGACGACCGGCTCGTGGAGATGTACCGTGATATGCGGCTCGCCCGGCATCTCGACGAGCGTGCCGTGAGCCTGCAGCGACAGGGACGAATGGGGACGTACCCGCCGATGTCGGGACAGGAGGGCGCACAGGTCGGGAGCGCGTACGCGCTGGGCGACGAGGACTGGCTGTTCCCGAGCTACCGCGAGCACGCCGCGGTGACGGTGCACGGAATGCCGCTTTCCCGGACGATGCTGTACTGGATGGGCAGCGAGGCAGGGGGACGGATTCCCGACGATGTCAACGTCTTCACGGTCGCCGTCCCGATCGCAACCCAGATCCCCCATGCGACGGGGATGGCATGGGCATCGAAGCTCAAAGGCGAGAACCGGGCCTTCCTCTGTTACTTCGGTGACGGCGCGACCAGCGAGGGCGACTTCCACGAGGGACTGAACTTTGCGGGCGTCTTCGACACGCCCACCGTCTTCTTCTGTAACAACAATCAGTGGGCGATCTCGGTGCCACGGGAGCGCCAGACCGCCAGCGAGACGCTTGCACAGAAGGCGACTGCCTACGGCTTCGAGGGCGTGCAGGTCGACGGGATGGACCCGCTGGCGGTGTATCAGGTGACGAAAGAGGCCATCGACAAGGCGAAAGATCCGGGGCCTGGTGAACTCCGTCCGACGCTCATCGAGGCGGTGCAGTACCGCTTTGGCGCACACACGACCGCGGACGATCCGTCAGTCTACCGTGACGAGGACGAAGTCGAGCGCTGGAAACAGAAAGATCCCCTGCCACGGATGGAGACGTTCCTTCGATCGACGGGACGGCTCGACGACGAGACGGTCGAGGCGATCGAGGCCGAGATCGAGGACCGCGTGGCCGAGACGATCGAGGAGGTGGAGTCGATGCACCGACCCGAACCCGCCGAGATGTTCGAGTCCGTCTACCGAGACATGCCCGACCGGCTCGACGAACAGCTCCGCTATCTGCAGCGGCTCAGAGAGGATCACGGCGACAACGCGCTACTGGAGGGTTGATTATGGCGAGCAAACAACAACCGGCCACCGCGCCGGATCCGGCCGACGTATCGAGCGAGTCGCTTACCCTCGTTCAGGCGGTACGGGACGGGCTGGCGACCGAGATGGGACTGGACGAAGACGTCCTCGTGATGGGCGAGGACGTCGGGAAAAACGGCGGCGTCTTCCGCGCCACCGAGGGACTCTACGACGAGTTCGGCGAGCACCGTGTGATCGATACGCCCCTGGCGGAGTCGGGGATCGTCGGCACAGCGATCGGCATGGCCGCGCACGGCCTGCGACCGGTCGCCGAGATGCAGTTCATGGGATTCATCTATCCCGCGTTCGATCAGATCGTCTCCCA
Organism: Natranaeroarchaeum aerophilus; assembly: GCF_023638055.1. NCBI lineage: Archaea > Methanobacteriati > Methanobacteriota > Halobacteria > Halobacteriales > Natronoarchaeaceae > Natranaeroarchaeum > Natranaeroarchaeum aerophilus. Next base: position 249,946 of record NZ_JAKRVY010000003.1, read on the forward strand.
CGCGGCCCGTCTGCGGAACCGATCGCGCGGCCGTTTTACCTGTCCGATGGTGATCCGTGCGCCCTACGGCGGCGGGATTCGCGCACCCGAACACCACTCCGAATCGACGGAGGCCTTCTTCGTCCACCAGCCGGGGCTCAAGGTCGCCGTTCCCTCGACGCCCTACGACGCCAAGGGACTGCTGACGAGCGCGATCCGCGACCCCGACCCCGTGCTCTTTCTCGAACCCAAACTGATCTACCGGGCGTTCCGTGGGGACGTCCCCGACGAATCTTACGAGATCCCACTGGGCGAGGCAGCGGTCCGACGCGAGGGCGAGGACGTCACCGCCTACTGCTGGGGCGCGATGGCCCACCGAACAGTCGAAGCCGCCGAAAACCTCGATGGCGAGATCGACGTCGAGGTCGTCGATCTCCGATCACTCTCGCCGCTCGATCGCGAGACGATCGTCGAGAGCTTCGAGAAGACCGGCCGCGCGGTCGTCGTCCACGAGGCACCCAAAACCGGCGGGCTGGCCGGCGAGATCACCGCCATGCTGCAGGAAGAATCCCTGCTGTATCAGGAGGCCCCGATCGGGCGCGTCACCGGCTTCGACACGCCGTTCCCGCTGTACGCGCTCGAAGACTACTACCTGCCCGAACCCACCCGCATCGAAGAGGGAATCCGGGAGACGGTGGAGTTTTGAGATGACCCGCGAGTACCGACTGCCGGACGTCGGCGAGGGCGTCGCAGAGGGCGAGATCGTCCGCTGGCTCGTCGAACCGGGTGATCCCGTCGAGGAAGACCAGCCGATCGCCGAAGTCGAGACCGACAAGGCGATGGTCGATCTGCCCGCGCCGGTCGACGGGACGATTCGGAAACTCCACGCCGAGGAAGGCGAAATGGTACCCGTCGGCGACGTAGTGGTCACGTTCGACGTCGAGGGCGAGGACGATACCGACGCGACGCGGTCGACGGAGGGCGAACGCGACCAACAGGCCGAACCCGGCGACGGATCCGAGTCGGATACCGGCGATCTCCCCGATGCGGAACCGGAGACGTCGGACGGACGAGTGTTCGCCTCGCCGTCGATCCGCCGGGAGGCCAGACAGGCTGGCGTCGACATCGCGACGATCGAGGGGAGCGGTCCGGGTGGCCGGATCACAGCAGCAGACATCCAGCAGGCGGCAAGCGGTGGGGAACGCGCGTCAGCCTCCGCCCCCGACGAGCCAGCAGTCGAGGAAGGGGCCGAATCGGCGTCCGAGCCAGCCCGGAGTAGCCAAGAGGAGGCCACCGCGAACCAGCAGGAGGTGGGTTCCGGAGCTGAGACCGAGAGCGCCGACCGCGAGCGTACCCTCGCCGCACCAGCCACGCGACGGGCCGCCCGCGAGGAGGGGGTCGATCTGAACGCCGTCCCCGCAGTCGAACAGCGGGACGGCGAGGCGTTCGTCACCGCGGAGGCGGTTCGGGAGTACGCCGAGGCCCAGCAAGCCGCGCAGGACGCCGATGCGGCGGCAGTCGGGACGGCGGACACGGGGGCGGAGGCGTCCGGGGACGTCCGCGAACCGTACCGCGGCGTCCGGCGCGCGATCGGCGAGGCGATGGAGACTGCGAAGTTCACCGCGCCCCACGTCACCCACCACGACACCGTGGACGTGACCGATCTCGTCGCAACCCGCGAGCGCCTCGCTGCCGAGGCCGAGGAACGCGGGATCCGCCTGACCTACACTCCCTTCGTCATGAAAGCCGTCGCGGCGGCGCTCAAAGAGCACCCGATCCTGAACGCACAGCTCGACGAGGAGGAAGAAGAGATCATCAAGCGCGGCGAGTACAACCTCGGCGTCGCGACCGACACCGACGCGGGGCTGATGGTGCCGGTCGTCGACGACGTCGACCGGAAAGGGCTGCTCGAACTCGCATCGGAGACGAACGAGCTGGCACAGAAGGCCCGCGAGCGCTCGATCGACCCCGAAGAACTGCGTGGCGGGACGTTCACGATCACGAACGTCGGCGTCATCGGCGGCGAGTACGCCACGCCGATCATCAACCATCCCGAGGTGGCGATCCTCGCGCTCGGCGCGATCAAGGAACGCCCACGAGTCCACGAAGGCGAGGTCGTTCCGCGTGAGACGCTCCCGCTCTCGCTGTCGATCGACCACCGGGTGGTGGACGGCGCGGACGCGGCGCGTTTTACCAACCGGATTATCGAGCTACTGGAGGAGCCGAGCCTGTTGCTTCTGGAGTGAGAAAACAGAACACCCCATAGGCACCGATTCGATCCGGACATCGGACATCTGGTCGCGTTTTCGTGGATCCGTCCCGGCAGTTCCCATTCTTCGTCGTCGCGGAGTTGCTCGCCGATTGCGATGCGGAACTCGCCCGCTTCATGTTTGTTACTAGAGTGAAGCAGTTATTTGAATTTCGAGTATCACTATCGGTCCTTGAACATCTCCATTACCATTATAATGATTGGAATTGGAGCGTTACAGGTGAAATATTGTACAGGGAGTGTACTGCTCGTTCTCATCTTGGTGATCAGTACCCCATACGTACTGACCACAAACGCCCCAATTGCGGCACTGTGGCTCATACTAGTAGCAGCGGCTCCAGTACTGGTCGCCGAACGGTTCCTCGTTGATAATCGGTCCGTCACTACTCGATACGACACAGTGGTCGTCGCAGGTGCCCTGTTGTCGCTATTCGGATTTCTCGGTTGGGTGGTGGCGTCTGTACCATTATTGATAGTTGGCGGGTTTGCAAGTTTGTTAACAATGCTCACACTTCGAACACAGACATGAGACGTTGTGATTTCAGGTTGTTTTTCGACACGCTTCCGGCCGATATCGTAGGTCGTCGACTCCGGAACCACGGCGTGTGAGCCTGAGACGTCTTACTCCTCGAGACTCGGATGTGTCTCCTGGTCGTCGGGATGGCGCTCGGCGAATCGCTCGCGCATGAGTTCGTTCGCCTCGTCCTCGCACTCGCCCGCCGTCTCGGCGTCGATCTCCTCACAGCCCGGCGGGAGATCACGCCCACGATCGGTGAAGTAGCCCTCAGGGGCGACCCAGTCGTGGTAGAAGGGCCGGTCGTCGTCTTCGAGAAGCGTGACGGCGACTTCCGCGCCGTGGCCGGCACAGACGATCGCCTGGTGGGGTTTTTCGGCGAGTCGACCGGCAGCGTAAAGCCCGTCGACGCCGGTGCGGCCTCGCTCGTCCGTATCGACGAACGTTTTGCCTCGGTCGATGAGCCCGACGCCGTCGATCGATCGGAGATACTCCACCTCGTTTTTCGTCGCAGCGATCACGTACTGGCTGTGGTAGCGGTCCTCCGTATCAGTCTCGACCGCAAAACCGCTCTCGGTGTTCTCGATACTGATGACCGTCGCGTCGAGGAACTCCGCTCCAGCCCCCTCCGCCTGCTCGGTCATCCCGTCGAGCAGTCGGCGGGGGTTCACGCCTGCCGGGAAGCCGGGAAAGTTCTCCAGGTGGGCGTTCCGGCGCAGGAGCGACCCGCCAGCGTCGACAACGAGGGTGTTCAGGCCGTGTCGGGCGGTAAACGTCGCCGCAGTGCGGCCCGCGACGCCCCCACCCACGATTACGACGTCCCGCGAACTGCTCGCCGCCATCTCAGCACGCCTCCGTCATGAACTGTCCCACTCGATCGCACGTCGGTGCAGTCTGCAGGTCGATCCGGTCCATGCCGGATGGCCAACAGGTGCGACCAAAACAGCTTCGGTCGGCACGCCTTCGCGCGGTGAGCCCACAGTTCAGCGTCCATTGCCAGATTAGTCGGAAAACGAGTAGAGACCGCCCTCGACAGCAGCGACGAGTAAGCGATCGCCTACGACAGCCAGATTTGCTGCTGATCCTCCGTCGAAGTTGAGATGCCACTGCAGCGAGGTATCACCCACATCTATCGCGTTGATATCGGAGAGTATCCCTCCCTGACCTGAGGCGATAAATACTGTATTCTCACCACGAACTGGCAGGTGAATCATTTCTCTGCTATCGAGTCCTATTTGTGAGCGTGGTTCGCCCGACGCACGGTCGAACATCCTGAAAGTATCGACACCGGCATAGACGATGTCCCGGCTGAGGCCGATCGAATATGTCGTGAGCGATTCGAGATCCTGTTCCCAAAGCAATTCGTCCCGCTCTATATCCCACGCACGAAGCGTCCGTCCGCTCAAGTATAGTACGCCATCGGCAACGATTACGCCGACTGGACGACTTGCGGAGGGGAGTCGCACTCGTTCCGTTCCGTTGTCTGTATCGAGGACGACGACCGTTCCGAACGTGCTCACAGCGAGGTACGTGCCGTCGGTCGATAAGTGACATATGGTCGGTGAATTTGTAAAGATATCACTCTCGACCGTGGTCTGCCACTGTACGTCACCAGTATTCGTGTCGATCGATCGCACTACTTCGCTACCATCGAGGACGTACATCTCACCGTCCGAAAGGACTGGTGCGAGGAGTTCGCCGTCGGCGTTGACCTTCCACTGCACCCCTCCGTCATCTAGCCTGTAGGCGTTGAGCTGAGTACCGTCCCCACGAACGTAACAGCACTCGGCGTCAAGCGCAACCCCGGCGGGTCCCTCGATATCGGTGCTCCAACGCTGTTCACCGGCGGTAAGATCGAAACATCGGAGTGTGTCATCGCCGCTGACGATCATGATATCATCGTGGATCGCAAACCCCGGTGCTTTGCCATCGCTGGGTTCGATTCCCCATTCGAGTGTGGGCTCACTCTGGGGACCGGTTGCGTTCGGGGAGTGTCCCGTCGTTCCGTGATCGTAGCCGTACATCGGCCAATCGGTCCCCGGCGGTCCAAACGGCGGTGGATCCGGTGGCTCGGGCGACGAAAAGCGTACACAGCCGGCGACACCGCTTGCAAGGCCGATGGCACTGGTTCGGAGCACGTCGCGGCGATGGAAATGAGCTGGGGACATATTTTCTGCCTTTAGTTAGTATCTATTTATGTGGTGGGCCGTTCCCCTGCGTATCCGATCTTCCTTTATTCGAGTGTCCCGGTTCGAACAATTCTATCTTTGTATCGCCCTGGAAGGTGACGCCATCGACAACTCCACTGATGGTCACATTGTGTTTTCCGGGCCCGTAGCCTTCGATAACCTTCTCCCGATCAAATTTGACCTGTACTTTGGTCTCGTCACTCTGACAAATAATTGGATCATTGACAAATCCGTAGCTGTCGTCGTGGATCGCTTGAACCTGCTCCATGGCGACGCTCTGGACAAGCAGTGACTTGCCATCAATTTCCTCTTTAAATCTGATAGTGGCTGTCACAAAATTGCCCTGTGAGGCTGCATTGATTCGCGACGGGGTAACATCCACGTCCACATCGGTGAGAAGCACTTGTTCCGCCTCCTCCCCGGTTTTTGTCTTAACTGATTGTCTCGTCCTGCCGTCTATAATCGGAATTCCGTTCTTTTTTCTGAATGAGAGATCCTTGTCTCGAATAAGCGTTCGTGTGTATGGGATCTCTTCTGGCGGTTCGAATCCTCGTTGTTGTAATTCTTCCTTCAACCGAGACGCACCAATACTAATAGTCACGTCTTTGTTCCCTGGAATGGATATGACTGGGCGTCTTCTGGTCCCAGAAATGCTCGATCCCTCTATCTCTCCGTATCTGTTACCTGTCTCCGGGGCTATTCCTGTCCGCTTGCCATTAGAGGTAACCGCAAGCACACTGATGCCAGGCAACGGATCGTCTGCGTGTGTAATTGCTTCGATATCGTCTGCAAGGTCATCAGCATAGTCGCCCAGTTCTGCAATGACCCTGTTCATATACTGTGCTGTTTCACCGATAAGTGATTCCGGGTTACGCTCAACCGAGACCTTTGGGCTTCCAGATTCGACGGACCGTTCTAGTTCAAATGTCGATACAGTTTCGCCATCTTCGTACTTTTCTCTAGATGTGTTCGCGAGTGATAGAGTCGGTTCCGATTCGTTACCCTGATCAATATAATCAACTGTTACTGTCCCATCTATGTTTATTGGATTCTCGAAATTAAGAACACGCTCAAGATCGGATTCTCTTTTGATACTGAAGCTACTGAATTTGTAAATTGCCACACCATTATTTTCGCTTGGAGATTTCGGAACCATAGTACTATCGCCGTCTTTCCAGGGAATCCACGAGTCACCTCCCTTTCTTGCTTCAAGAATATATGTTGTCAGGTGGAATTTCTCCGGAGAAACGCTGACATCGACATCGATTGGATCTATATCAAAGCGAGCAGAAGCATCAACATCTATCGTAAATTCACCGAATATTGATGTCAAATATTTCGCATCATCCCCAAGGCGTTGTTCTGTTAACGGACTCAGATCAAGTTCACTATCTTCCAAGAGATGGTAATTTCGACTCTGCTCTAACCACCCCTCGCGATTGAAAACATCTCTTTCAATGTAGTTCCCACCAAGTACTTTACAATAGGACATAAATGGGCCGGATCCTTCACCCATTATCCCCCATTCGCCAACGTCGCCGAGATTGGTTCCCTTCATATCATACAGGTCCGGCAACCCTACCTGTTCATCTGGTCCGAGAGTATGTCCTAATTCATGTCTCCATTTGTCCCCGTCTATTTCATCATATGCCGCATCTATGGTACCAGTTGGTGTTTGATACGGAGATATATCCGCATATTGCTCTTCTAGTGTGGCTGCTGAAACACTTACATTGAACCCCCCAAGTGAAAATTCGACGCTCTCTACATCGTCTGATATCAGTCCTCCCCGATAAAACGGTCTACTGAGACGGGCTTCGTTTAGAACGAATGCAGTCGTGTACTCATCGAACTGTACATTCAAGTCTTCAGCAGCCAGGTCAAGTGCATCTTGGACGAATTTAATTGAATTATTTGGCAGATTAGCACTCCCATCGAAATAGACTCCTTCAGGCAAATCAAGTTCCAGCCAACCGTACCCATCATTGACACGTCTCGTAACGAAGTTAAAATCGAAACCGTGAGCACCGTGACTTCCGAGGGAGCTCGCGTAATACTCGCAAACGAACTCGGCTCTCTCTCGTAAGTACTGGTACAGTTCTTCACCAGTTTTGTTCGGGGCGTTCTCGTTTTCACCTGGATGTTTCGGTGGCCTGCTTGAGCCCTCATTATTTCTTTTTGGATGTGCAACGATCGTCGCTACTGTGTCCACTTGCTGGAATACGTAGGTGCTCCAGTTGTCCTGTCTAAAAACCTCGTCCCCGCCGACTTTGATCACTAATCCGGTATCGTATCCGAATCCTTCGAATGGTTCACGAACTCTTACAGATTCGAGTGCGTCACAGTGTAGTTTGACTTCGAATGTGTCTTCTTCGACTCTCGTGATCTCAACGTCCGCAAACAGATTCTCAGTTACACCTCCCTGACGTCGTAGCCAGGGCTTCTGGCCGGGAATATTTGCTTCTATATCATCGACCGTAGCACCGGGAGCGTGTAGCCTTACGCTCGCCTGCACCGGCTGGTCGGGTTCGACACCTGTCGGTGGTCTGGTAATGGTTTCTACTGTTGGCTCCAGGAGTTCGCTATCGTCGCGTTGACCGTTGTAGACCGTGTTTCCTTCGCCATCATCTAGTTCGTACTGTATGAGGCCAGATACAACCTCGCCATCTTCAGGATGAACCGCTTCATCAACGATAACAAAACGGTCGTAATCAACTGTCGTTGAAGAGCCTGAATGACGGCCCATCACTCGGAATCTGTCGCCAGCTGTCCACCCTGTTCCACTGTAATTACTTTCGCCAATCTGCTCGCCGTTTATATATGCAGAGAATGTTCCAGCTTCACTATCGAGTACAAGACGGATATTATACCATTTACCATCCTGAAGGGTGCTACTGTAGACCAAATCGCTCCCGCCAAACACGTTCCTGAAACGTAGCCCACTTCCGGCAATTCCGTTCGTAAACGCACGAAACCCACTTGCTGTGCTGTCGAAATCGTTAAACAAATATGCCAAATATGAGCCGGAATCGAACCGCCAATAACAATCGATCGTCAGATCACCATCTGTTGTGGGGCGGAAATTTGGATCAACACCACCCTTATCAGTGAGCTGAAGTGCATACGTATTGTTCGTTTGTGGTGCCCCATCTTGAATCCAATCGTAAGACTCCGAAATAACGGTTCCGTCCGGAACTTCCGCTGGGATAGTTGTTTCTCCCACTGTTGTACTGACGGTAGTAGATGGACTGTCGGATGATTCGATTGGGTCGCCGCGATCATCGACTTCCGTCGTAGCGGCTCCCGTGGGAATGGCAGTGCTGCCAAGTGTAGCTGCCACTCCGCTACCCGCATACTTCAAAAACGATCGCCGTTTCGACTGCTTATTGTATTTTTCGCTCATAATCCCTATAATCTATACTCTCACATATAATTTTATATTATATAATATTAAATCAATTAATAAAATATGATTTGAATTATGACTAACGAGGACTCAGATTGGCGAAGGCTTGAAATATAAAATATTACTGTAGTACGAGTTAATATGTATCCAATATAGTGCTTTGATGTGGTAGACGTGATACCCCACCATTCTTTCACCCGACACCACTAACACGCTACCATGGTCGTTGGAGACGTTGCAACCGGAACAGACGTACTGGTGATCGGCGCGGGACCGGGCGGCTACGTTGCCGCCATCCGCGCCGGACAGCTCGATCTGGACGTCACGCTGGTCGAAAAAGACGCCTACGGCGGCGTCTGTCTGAACCACGGCTGTATTCCCTCGAAGGCGCTGATCACGGCGACGGGTATTGCCCACGATGCCGGGACCGCCGAGGAGATGGGGATCCACGCCGACCCCGAAATCGATGTCGGGCAGATGCAAGAGTGGAAAGGCGGCGTCGTCGACCAGCTCACCGGCGGCGTCGAGAAGCTCTGCAAGGCGAATCAGGTCAATCTCGTGGAGGGTCGTGCAGAGTTCGTCGACGAGAACGAAGCTCGCGTGGTCCACGGCGGCGAGGGACAGGGCGCGGAGACGATCGAGTTCGAGCACGCCATCGTCGCGACGGGCTCGCAGCCGATCCAGATTCCCGGCTTCTCCTACGGCGACGAGCCGGTACTCGACTCCAGACAGGCACTGGCGATGGACGACGCGCCCGAGTCGCTTGTGATCGTCGGCGCGGGCTACATCGGGATGGAACTTGCGGGCGTCTTCGCCAAACTCGGCACCGACGTGACGGTCGTCGAGATGCTCGACTCGGTCCTGCCGGGCTACGAATCGGATCTCGCACGTCCCGTTAAGAAACACGCCGAATCGCTGGGCGTCGAGTTCCACTTCGGACAGAGCGCGGCTGGCTGGGAGGAGACCGACGACGGGATCGTCGTCCATACCGATGCCGCGGGCGAGGACGACGAGGGCCTCTCGATAGACGCCGAGAACGTGCTCGTCGCGGTCGGCCGCCAGCCGGTGACCGATACCGTCGAGCTGACGGCCGCGGGCGTCGAGACCGACGACCGTGGCTTCATCCCGACCGACGACAAGGCCCGGTCAAACCAGGAGCACATCTTCGCGGTCGGCGACGTCGCTGGCGAACCGATGCTGGCACACAAGGGGAGCAAGGAAGGGCAAGTCGCCGCTGAAGTGATCGCGGGCGAGCCCGCCGCGCTCGATTACCAGGCGATTCCCGCCGCGGTCTTCACCGAGCCCGAAATCGGCACGGTAGGGATGACCGAGGCCGAAGCCGAGGATGCGGGCTTCGAGCCTATGGTTGGCGAGTTCCCGTTCCGCGCGAGCGGGCGGGCGCTCACGACCGGCGAGAGCGATGGGTTCGTCCGGCTCGTCGCGGACGCCGAAGAGGAGTTCGTCCTCGGGGGGCAGGTCGTCGGCCCCGAGGCGTCGGAGCTGATCGCCGAAATCGGCCTGGCCGTCGAGATGGGCGCGACCGTCGAGGACGTCGCGTCGACGATCCATACCCATCCCACCCTCTCGGAGTCGGTGATGGAAGCAGCCGAGAACGCGCTCGGACACGCGATTCACACACTGAACCGGTAACTACAACGAGAACAGCCGTCGCTCGGGAGTGTAAAGCGACGGTGTAGGTCGGGGAGCCGGGACACGCGTGGAAACCACGGGTGCCGAAAGGCGGCCGCCCGACCGTGCCGTCTGTCTGTACTCACTGTTTTCCAGCATAAAACCCCTCCGGTGTGGGGCCCAGCCAGCTATTCGACAACGACGACCGACCCCTTCATTTCCGAGGCCTCGTGTGGTGTGCAAATGTAGTTGTAGGTACCCGGATCCTCGAAGGTATAATCAAAGGTGTGTCCTTCGCGGTTCACCAGATCGCTCTCGAACAGTTCGTCGCTACCGGCGTGAACGACGTTGTGACTGCCGCCGTCCCCGGACCATTCCCAGACGACCGTCGTCCCGGGATCGGCCCGGATCGCCACGGGTGCAAATGCGAGGCCGTTCCCCGCGCCGACGGTAACCGATACCGCTTCCGAACCGGTGTGGTCTTCAATACCATCGAACTCGTCGACGGATGAAAGCCAGACATCGGCATCCTCGTCACCGTCCTCGTACCCGCCGTTACCGATACAGCCCGCGAGTCCGGCAGTTACCAGTCCGACTGCTGCAGTGAGCACCGACCGGCGAGTCGTCATTACGCGCTCACCTCAAGCGAACCGGTACACTCCTCCGCGATGCGGCGACCGTTCTGACTGAGGGGAGACATCATCTTCAAACTCTGTATCGGGGTACCATAAGTACAGTGAGATTCGGCCAGGCACACCCGCCGATCGCGCTTCGCCGACGCTCTTTTAGGCCCGCTCGGAGTACAGGAAGTCGATGAAAGCAGTCACACTGGGTCCCGAAGGGACCTACTCCCATCGTGCCGCCCGGTCGGTCGCGGACGTCGTCGAGTTCCGCGAGTCCGTCACCGCCATCGTCGAGGCGGTCGCCGACGGCCAGTACGACCGCGGCGTCGTTCCGATCGAAAACAGTATCGAGGGTAGTGTCACCGAGAGCCTCGACGTGCTCGCCGACAACGAACTCGCCGTCGTCGAGGAGATCGTCACGCCGATCCGTCACGCCCTGCTCGCCCAGGACGAGACGTTCGAGACGGTTGCCAGCCACTCACAGGCGCTCGCCCAGTGCCGGGAGTATCTGTCCGAACAGTACCCCGATGTCGACCTCGAAGCGGTTGCCAGCACGGCTCGTGGCGTCGAAATCGCCCGCGAGGATCCGACTGTGGCAGGTATCGGCCACCCCGACAATAGTGGAGATGGCCTGCAGGTACTCGCCGAGGACATCCAGGACCGGAACTCCAACGCAACCCGCTTTTTCGTCGTCGCGCCGATCGAGGATCGCTCGCAGGCGGGCGGCAAATCCACGTTCATCGTCTACCCGAACGACGACTACCCGGGACTCCTGCTCGACCTGCTTGAACCCTTCGCCGACCGGGACATCAACCTCACCCGGGTCGAGTCCCGACCCAGCGGCGAACGCCTCGGCGACTACGTCTTCCATATCGATATCGCGGCAGGGCTGTACGAGGACCGAACCGAGCAGGCGCTGGCCGATATCGACGAACTCGCAACGGATGGCTGGATTCGTCGACTCGGATCGTACGACACCTCGCATGTCGTGTGACTCCCTAACTCTGTTCTCGTTGAGGGGACAGAAGTTATAGGTCGGGATGACGTAGGTAGAGGCGGGCAGATCGCCCTGAGTAAGTATGAAAGGCAACCCGTTCGAGGAGTTCGAGTCCCTGCTACAGCGAATGGAACAGGGGTTTGAGGGAGGTATGGATCTCCAGGCACGCACCGGTTCGACGGCAGTCGACGTTGCGAACCGCGACGAGGAGTTCGTCGTCACCGTCGACCTGCCGGGCTACGAGACGGAGGATATCGACCTGACTCTCGCGGAAGACACGCTCCGGCTCGAGGCCGAGCGTGAGGTCGAGTCCGAAGACGAAGCTGACCACTATCTCCGCAGGGAGCGCCGTCGACAGTCCGTCTCCCGGTCGATTCCGTTCCCCGAGTCGGTCGACGCAGAATCGGTGACGGCGTCTCACACCAATGGCGTGTTGACCGTCACAGTGCCAAAGGAGTTCGGCTCGGACGAGGGGCACTCCATCGACATCGAGTAGCTCTTCACCCTCAGTTTCCGCTGCCCGGCAGCGACATACCGCAAAAAAGTCGGCCTGGATACTCTGGAGTTTCAGTATCCGTCCTTGTCGTCGTTATCGTCGTTATCGTCGTGGTTGTCGTTATCGTCGAAGTAGTCCTCGTAGTCGTCCGGGTCGATGTACATGACTACATCTCCGTCGACGAGGATCTCGATCTTCGACGACTTTTCGATGTAACCGACCCAGAAGGTATCTTTGCCGTTGGCCGGAACGCTAATTTTTCCGCCGTAGTTGCTCCCTTTGGCGTTCCACGAGAACTTTAGCTTGTGGTCGAGGTCGTTGTAGATTGCACACTTGATCTTGACCTTGCCGTCTTTGTGCTTGTAATCGAGGACATCCACGTCGACGTACTCTTTGTACTTGTCGTAATCGTCGTGGTCGTCTTTGTCGTCGTGATCGTCTTTCTCGTCCAGTTTCGTGTACGCGACCTTCTCGCCGTCGTGGCGGATGTACACTTTCTCGTACTTCGTCGCGTCGTAGACCCAGAAGCTCGTCTTGCCGTGTTTTGGCACCTCGATCTTCTCGCCGTCGTTGCCGTCCTTGAGGTCCCACGAGAGCTTCAGGTCGTGGTCGCTGTCGTTGTAGACCCGAACCTTGGCTTTGACAGTGCCGTCTTTCTCTTTGTGCTTGACGACCTTGACGTCGACGTGCTCTTTCACGTCCGGCTTGTCCTTCTCGTCTTCTTTGTCGTCTTCGTCCTTCTCGAAGTCAAGCGTCACGCCGACGACCCGGTGGTCGTTTGCCTCAACGACCGCCCGGAACTCGTAGGACTCGCCGGGCTCGACGTCGATTTCGGCGCTGAACGGACCGGTCTCAGTAAGTGTCTGTCGCTCCGTCTGCTGGAAGTCGTCGTCTTCGATATTACGCCACTCGAAGAACGCCTCGACCTCGGTGAAGTCACCGATCTCCGTGAGGAAGCCGTTGAGTGTCGCCGTCGAGCCGTTGATCTCCGTTGCCGGTTTCGTCTCGACTTCGAGGTCTTTCTCGTCGTCCTCACCCTCGCGACACTCCGCCTCGCTGATCGTGAGGACGGGGTTGTTCCCGCCGCCATTGAACTCGACGAACGCGCTCTCGACGGTACCGCCCCCGTCTTTGAACGCCTCGAACTGGACCGCACCTTGTCCCTCACCGGGACGGAAGCCATCGTACGTTTCCGTCGTGTTGTCTTCGTACGTAACAGTGAGCTGCGCCCCCTCCTCGATTGGTGGCTGTCCACCGGGCGTCAGGATCCATTTCCAGAAGCCGACCTCGTCGTCCTCACAGTCGAGGGTGGCGAACTCGTCGCCCTGTCCGCCCCAGTCCAACGTGTTCTCGAAGTTGTTTTCGTTTCCGTTCTCGTTGCTATTTTCGTTGCCGTTTTCATTGCCGTTCTCGTTACCATTCTGACCAGTGTTGTCGTCTCCCTCGCTGTCGAGACAGCCTGCAAGACCTGCTGCGACCAACCCACTCGCTCCTAGTACCGTCCGTCTGGATGGATTGTCATCCATGTTCGGAGCCTCATGGAAGGGTATCATTGTATTTCGGAGATTACCCGGTGGTAGCAGGTTCCGAACGTGTTCCATCCCTGGCCGCCAGAAAGTAGTTATTCTATTCTAACAGGATCACAGCAATAATCAACGTATAGTTGCGTGGTTGTCGATGTCCCTGTGACAGTGCTCGCGTTGCGAGCGGCTGGCATACGGCGTCGATGTCCCTTTCGAATAATGTCTATCTAGGCGTGCTGACCGATGGAGCAACCGGTAGCGACTCGATGCCGCTGGCTCTACCCCGGATACGGCTGCCGTTGAATTAATGATGGTTCGGCGTGTACCCGCTCGTATGGACCGACAAAAGATATTCGCGATATTTCTGACCTTCCTGATGGTCTCGTCGCTCGTGGCGATGACCGCCTCGGTGCTATAAGGTCAGAACCCATCGAAGAGTCGCTCAACGATCCCGCGACGCTTTCGCGCGCCGGCGTTACTCCACCGCTTCTCGCGCACCTGTCCCGGCAGCTTCAGGTACTCCGTCTCATCGATGGCCGCTGACTCGTGGGTGAGCACCAGCGAAACGAGGTTGCCGACCGCCTCGTCCTCGACACGGCCGATCCCAGTACAGCCCGTCTCGGCGTCTTCTGCGACCCACATGTCGCGTTCGATACCGAATACTGGCGGCTCGTACTGCTGGACCGTTGCACGTTCTCTCACTGCTCTTCCCTCCTCTCCCATACTGAATGGTAGTCGCTCACATACTAATCGTTTGGTGTAGTCCTGCTGGGATTCATCTCTTACTCGGTGTCCCAGACGTCCGCAATCGGGCTGTTATTCGAGGACTTTTGCCGCTTTCGTCCCGCCGACCGGCTTCCCGTTTTGGCGCTCGACGTGTTACTCCCCGAGCGCTCCGTACTGCCCGACCCACTTCGGCGCTGCCCGCCCGCTCGCCCCACACTCCTCTCACCGAGCGCTTCGTCGGGGTCAAACGCCGGAAGCTCCGGCTGGCTCATCTGCCTGATCTGCTCGTCGAACCACTCGGGGACGTCGTGGCGCGCGCGCTCGAACAGGTCGAGTAAACTCGAATCAGCCAGATACGTCGCGCCGTAATCCTCAGGCGCGCGAACGACCCGACCACAGGCCTGAATCACCGTCCTGAGTGCGGCGCGATAGTACCAGCCCCACTGGCCGTCCTCCAGCCGGTGAGCGACCCGCGAGTCGCCAGTGTTCGGATAGGGTGCCTTGCAGAGCACCTGCCAGCGCGCGAGGTCGCCCTCCAGATCCAGGGCTTCCTCCATCTTCACCGAGAGGAAGACGCTCGCGTCGTCGCTGGCCTTCCACGCGTCCAGATCGGCGTCCCGGTGCTCCCGGTCGTGGGTTCGGATCCGATCGCCAACACCGAACTCGCGCAACTGCGTCGCCAGCCGATCCTGAATGTCGTAGGAGTGGCAGTGAACGAGCCCCTTCTCGTCGTCGTGTTTTCGCATAATCTGGACCACCGTTCGGGCGACCTTCGGGAGCGTCTCCGAGCGGTGCTCGTAGGTCATCTTCCCCTGCGTGACGTCGTACAGCGGCCGGTGTTCGACCGGAAACGTGTGACCGACATCGACCAGCGCGACGTTCGCCGGGTCGAGCCCGACGCCGCGACAGAAGGCCTCCTTGTTGAGAATCGTGGCGGATAGCAAGGCAAATCTGTTTGCCCGGTCCCAGACGGTGTGGCGAAGATACCGCTCGGGATCCATCGGCTTGATCGTCACGGGTCCTCCCTCCCCGTCGGAGTTCCCATCGTTCTCGTCCTGGTCGACGAGCCAGGTCGTTGCACTCCCCGGATCGCGGTAGTCCTCGACGAACCAGTT
Source organism: Natranaeroarchaeum aerophilus (assembly GCF_023638055.1). NCBI lineage: Archaea > Methanobacteriati > Methanobacteriota > Halobacteria > Halobacteriales > Natronoarchaeaceae > Natranaeroarchaeum > Natranaeroarchaeum aerophilus. Next base: position 265,412 of record NZ_JAKRVY010000003.1, read on the forward strand.
TAGCTCGGAGATCAGCTCCTGCAGGCGATCCCGCTCCGCGGCCTCCTCGGCGCTGAGATCGCCTTTTTCGAGCAGGTCGTCCTTGCGACGCGTACACTGGGTGACCAGCGCGTCGGCATACTCGACGGCCTCGTCGAGCCCATCGAGGGCAGGCACGCGCAGCTCCTCCCAGAACGGGACGGTTCGGGGACCGAGATGCGTCGTCGCGTACATCTCCGCCCACTCTGCCAGCCCGTGGGCCTCGTCGATCACACAGACATCGCGCTTGCGGAAGACGTCCGATCCAGCGGTTTGCATGAAATAGGCCAGGGTCATCGCGGCGATCCGGCGGTTCGAGGCGATGGCCCGATCCGAAAAGTACGGACAGCGGTGTTTGACCGAGCAGTCGTAGCCCCGTTCGCGGGCGCAGGGGGCCTGATCGACAGGCGTCTCCGTCTCGTTCGGCAGGATGCAGTCGTAGTTACTCTTTCCGCGGATGATGCTCAGGTCCTCGAGCAGGTCGTCGTCGGCCACGTCGTCCAGTTGCGAGACCTGTGGCGTCGTGTAGTACGCCTTGGTTGCCTGACTCGGCGTTGCGTCCGCACCGCGGCGCGCACAGCCGGCGATCGCACGCGCGAGCAGGGACTTGCCGCTCCCGGTCGGTGCCCTGACGAGCACGACGTCGTTGCCCGCATCGAACGCGGACTGGATGTCGGCCAGCGCAGACTGCTGGTTCCCACGGTAGGAAGGTGCGGGGAACGCATCGAAGATCCTGTCGGGGTCCACTGTGCTGGCTTTCTGCGTCCTCGGTCTTAACCTTGCGGAAGGTCGTTGGTCTCCGGAGGCTGATCGCCCTACAGTGAGAGTTCGCTGATCTCTCCCGAACCGCAGGCGGGACAGGCTCGTTCGGTCGGCGTGACGGTCGTTCCACAGCGCCTGCACTCCCGGTGAACGGCCGCCTCAGTGCCGTACGCATGCTTGAGTCGCTGTTCTAGCTCCTGTAATAACGCCATCTCGGTGCCTCGGTCTGTCCGCCATCCCGGTAAATACTTTCTGTCCGAGCTCCGCAGTACTCTCCGAAAAAAGACAGGTAGCAACGCTAACACCGGCAGACAGCGGATACATCCGCTACTCGACGTCCCGCCGTTCGAGCGCCTCGACGTCCGATGCATCCGGATAGTCGGGTAGCTGGTCGATACACTCATTACAGAGAAAGTGCTCGCTATCGTCCTCGAACTCCAGTGTCATCCCGTCGGTCGCCGTCGGCTTCATCGTCCAGAAGTCGCTGATTCCGCCGCCGATCCGCACCTTCCGGCCACAGCCATCACACGGTTGGCGTCCCATCAGGGCGACGTAGGGGCTCACCCCGTGAAAACCTTCTGACAGGGACCTCCTGCCGTGTAGTTATGCGTGCCCGGCACCCGGAGTTTAGTCGACAGAAGTAGTAGTAGTACCCAACATGCGGGTGGACTGTGCAGGCTGCGCGGGCTGTTGTCTCGACTGGCGACCACTGACCGAGGCGGATCTCGACCACGAGCGCCACGGCCCGTACCAGCCTCTCGACGACACCTACAACCTCACGCCGCTGACTCGCTCGGAGGTCCGGCAGTTCCTCGACGACGGGATGGCTGCCGCGATGACACCCCGGTTCTTTACGGCCGACGATGGAGTCCGGATCGACGGCCACGAACTCGCCGCGATCGATGGCAACCCCGTCTTTTTTATTGGGCTCCGGAAAGTCCCCAAACCCGTCGCGCCGTTCGGCGAGTCCCCACACTGGCTCCGTAGCTGTGTCTTCCTCGACCCGACCACGCTCCAGTGTCGGATCCACGAGACGGATCGCTATCCCGAACAGTGTGCGTCGTATCCGGGCCACAACCTCGCGCTCGATCAGGAGACGATGTGCGAGCGCGTCGAGGACGCCTTCGGTGGCGAGCGACTGCTCGACGACGAGCCGCCCGATGACCTCGATGGACTCCTGCTCGGCCCACAGGCTCTCGGCGAGAAACTGTTCGTCCATCCCGAGCCAGCACGGCTGACTGGCTCGATCGAGCGCTGTGCCGCCGGTGAATCCAGCGCCGCGGATCGCGCGGAGTGTCTTGCGGTCGCTGCGGCGTCCAGTCCCGGCACGACGACTGTCGAAGAGGAACAGTACGAGGAGTTCCGGAAGCAGGCCCTCGACGGAAACTCGTGGGTCGACGACGCTCTCGCCAACTGGACCGATCGGTCTGAACCGCCGGGCCGCTCCGCCCCGGATCCTGCCATCGCGGTCGACGTCGAGGACGAGCGGGGTGCGCCCAGCACGCCAGGCTGGAAGTAATCGGGCGGCGATATTATTAGCCCGGCGTCCTACCGGTTCGTATGAACGTTCTCGTCACCGGCGCGACCGGCTTTGTCGGACGCCGACTCGTCCCGGCACTCCTCGATGCTGGCCACGAGGTGCGCGTGCTCGTCAGGGATCGATCGAGCTACGAGCCCGACGTGGCCGACGATATCGGGGTCTATGAGGGCGATCTACTCGAACAGGGTAGCTTCGAGTCCGCACTGGCAGGGGTCGACGCGGCGTACTATCTCGTTCACTCGATGGGATCCAGCGGGGACTTCGAGGAGCGTGATCGCCAGGCAGCCCGGCATTTCCGTGCAGCCGCAAGCGCAGCAGATGTCGAGCGCGTGATCTACCTCGGCGGGCTCGGCCCCAGCGAGGACGATGAGGGCGTCTCCGCACATCTGCGTTCCCGACAGGAGGTCGGGCGATTGCTGGACGAGGGAACGTACGACCTGACGACGCTCCGTGCGGCGGTCATCGTCGGCGAGGGGAGCGCGAGCTTCGAGCTGATCGATCAGCTCACTGGTCGGCTGCCAGTGATGCTTGCCCCGAAGTGGGTCCGGACCCGCTGTCAGCCGATCGCGATCGACGACGTGATCACTTACCTCGTGGGCGTGCTCGACGCCCCCGAGACTGCGGGCGGGACGTTCGAGATCGGCGGCCCGGAGGTGATGACCTATCAGGAGATGTTACAGCGTACGGCCGAGATCGCTGGACGAACCGTCTACATCGTCCCGGTCCCGGTGCTCACACCGACGCTGTCTTCTCACTGGCTCACCTTCGTCACGGACGTGCCTACCTCAGTTGCCAGGCCCCTGATTGCGGGTCTCAAGACGCCGGTCGTCGTCGAGGACGATCGGATCCAGCAGTTCGTTGACGTCGAGCCGACATCGTTCGAGACGGCGGTCCGGCGGGCGTTCGGCAGTGAATCTCCGCCTCCGTCGCCGCCAGCGGAGGCCACTGGATGAACGTCGAGTACGGTGAAGCGTGGGTCTATGAGAGTATCGTCGGGGCGATCCCCGGCCTCAATCTCTCGGACCGGGCGGCGGTCACGATCCAGCTAATCGGCTTCGAGTTCGCGGTCCTGCTCGGTGCGCTCTACTACGATCTGTGGTATGCGGCCGCGTTCGGGACCGTGGCAGTCGGCGTCGCTGCAGTCGGTAGCGCCGTCATGTTGCGGTTCAGCCAGCGACTCCGTGCACTGGACCCACCGGACGCCTACCGGACCGCACTTTTTGGCTCCAGTTTCGAGGTCGTCCTCGGGCTGGTCGCCTTCCTCGTCCTCGTCACCTACCTGTTCGTGTACGACCCGCGCACCGCGTCGCTATCGCTCGTCGAACGCCTGTTCGGTCCGGAGCCTCCGCTGCTCGTGGTCTTTCTCGCGCTCCTGATCGCCTGGGATGTGGCCTATCGGATCGGGACGAGCTGGTGGGCGAGCGTCGTTGCTGTCTGGCGGTCCTACACCTTCGAGTTCGATGACGGGACAGCCCTCGCATACCGACAGCTGGATCTACTCAACATCGGCTTCGCCGCGATTCAGCTGGCACTGCTCCCCTTCGTGTGGGATCGCCCAGTACTGGCGGCAGCGCTGGTCGGCCACGTGGTCGCAACCGGCGGTGCGGTCGCACTGTCGACAGCACTACTCCGGTAGCACCGGAAGAATAAGATCCTTCGTCAGTTCGATTTGATCTCCTCGAACGTATCCAGAAGGTCTTCGGCCGAGTCGCCGGAATCGTATTCGATGGTGCCACGGTACTCCTCTCTGGCGTCGTCGAAGTCCGCATCGACCGTACTCGTTTTCTGCTCTCGGCGTTCGTGTTCGTCCTCGTCGTAGGCACCAAGTGACATGGTAAGTATACGCATACTTGCGTGTGGTCAGTTATCAATGTAACGGTCGTTCAGATAGGATTCTCGGCCGAGGACAACTGGTATACCACTCCGCTCCCTAGGCAATTTCGTGGCGAGCCCGCTTCGATTCCGCAGATCAGACGAGCGCTGGACGGCAGCCAGAGTCGAACGTGACATCTTCGATCCGCTGGACGCCAACCTCGGCGCACGACGCACGAGCCCCCGATTCGAGCCGACCGGCAGCTGGCAGACCCGTCGATACGATGTCGACAACGGTGATCTTGCGCTGTTCGCGTGGAACGACAACCACGGCTACTGGCTTGGCAACACTGAGACGCCCGAGTCCCTCTGGCGAACCGACAAGTACGGCTGGCGCAGTGTTCCGTATCAGATCGCCCGCTGGGCACAGCGGGAGTTCCTGGCGGAACTGTACGAGGAGGATCCGTGGCTAGAGCAGTACAGCCATCTCTCATGGTACTTTCTCCCTGTTTTCATGTCAAAAGACGGTCGCGAGACGACGCGGGCGTTCTTTAGCGAGCACGCCGGAGGCTTCCCGGACGCGGAGAGCGAGGACGCGCTGGCGTTTTACGACGAGTTCCTCTCGACGGGGCGACTCGACGAGTATCGTGAGACGATGGCGGGGAAACTCGGGACCAGCGAGCTATTCGACAGGGTACGAATGACCGCCGCCATGGGCGAGTTCAATGCCGCAAAGCTACTGATCGATGCGGGCTACGAGATCACTCCCGAGATCGAGGTCGGAACGGGTCATTCACTGGACTTTCGTGCCCGACCAGCAGAAGCTGATGGGGCTGTCGAGGCTGACGGCGGGTCGGGGACGCTGGTCGAAGTGACGCGACCCCAGCCGCCGACGCGACGCAACGCAAGTACGCCGACAGCCGCCGTCCGGGAGACTGCAGGAACGAAAGCGACGGGACAGTTACGACATAACGGGGATGCAGTCCTTCTGGTCGATTGTTCGAGCTTTCGGGAGGACGAGTGGGCGGCGATCAAAGGGGAGCGTCCCGACCTTCCCCACCGCCCGGCAATCGTCTACCGGGTGCGCCCGTCCGGCTCGGTCGACGGATACGCGACGGGACGGCCACCGCTGGACGTCGACGCCGTGCTGGACAGGGGTTAGAAGGAGTACTGATCGGGGCCGTGCGGACTGCCCAGCGGCGTCGGGTCGCGGTCGCTGTATCCCTTGCGGCCGATCGCTCGATCGCTGACTCCGGAGTAGACGGCGAACTCGGCGTCTTCTCTGTTCTCGTACGTCTCCGGGCCGGTCCGTTCGAGGACCTCACGCAGGGTTTCGTTGGAGAGATCGATCTCTTCGTCGCCGTATCGGTCAAGCAGTTCGTCGGACGTGATTGGGAACTCCGCGTCGGTGAACAGTTCGGTTGTGTTGTTCATCGTCATCTGTTCTTGGGTGAAAGATCATTATAAAACTTCGCTATAATGTTTGGGGGGTGATGATGTATCCCCTAGAGACCTAGTATCCCTTCTAGGGAGCGAGGAAAACACGACACACAAAGCGGTTCAAAGGGTATAGAGATCCTGTACCGGCTCCATCTCGCGTGCAGCATCAAGGGCCGCTTCGGCGTCAGCTTCGGTCTCCGTCGCGAGCGGTGTGTCTCCGTTGGTTCGTCGCCGCGCCGCTTTGCCGTACCAGCGAGCACACTGGCGGTACTGGTTCGTCTTGGTTTTTGCGCTCTCAGCGGTCCGAACCACGTTTGTGGACTCGGCGAATCGCCGCGCCGTGTCGAACCCACTCTCTGCCTCCTCGAAGTAGTACTTTGCTTCGGCGAACGCCTCGGCCGCAACGCCCCAGTTCTCCCCCGCATACGCCGCCCGTGCGTTCTCCAGCTCGGACCGACCGTACCGGTAGTGGTCGTGTGCCGAACGGTATCGATCGATCGCCCCTCGGTCGTCCTGTACCGAGTCGACTGCGTCCCTGACCGCATCGATATCCGGCAGTTGAGACGGATCGTCCGTCGACCACGCATATCTGATCTCTTTGCGGTCGTCGACGACGAACACCGCCCGCCTGGCGAGTCGGTTGTGTCCCTCGTACTCGTCATGGAGAACCCCAAAAAGCTCGGCGATCCGGCCATCGTTGTCACTCAGCAGCGGAAACTCCAGGCCGTTCTGGCGGGCGAACTCGAGATGGCTAAAGGCGCTGTCGGTCGAAATCCCGAGGATCGATATCTCGTCCTGTAAGTTGAACAGATCGATATCACGGAGCGAGCAGAGTTCGTCGGTACATGTTGGACTGAAATCGGCCGGATAGAATGCGAGAACGGTGAGTTGATCTGCTGCGTACTCACTGAACGTGAGCTGTTCGATCTCTCCGTTGACCGCCGCAGGCAGGGTGAAATCGGGTGCCCTGGTTCCCTCGGTGAGCATATCTCACCGTGGGAGCGCGCGGTGTTAAGTGGTGGGGCCTAGTTACTCGCCAGCGCGTCTGCGACGCGTTCGATCGGATGCGGTGGTTCGCCGTGCTGGGCCTCGTAGTCAGACAGCTGTGTCCGACAGGACGCCCCCGGCGCGACGACCTGCTCGCCCGGCGAGTCGTCGACCTGCCCGAAGAGCGTGTCGGCGATCGCCTGACTCATCGAGTAGTGTTCGGCCTGATAGCCAAAGGACCCGGCCATCCCACAGCACGAGGAATCCAGTGCGTCGACCTCGTAGCCGGCCCGCCGGAGCACGCCGACTGCGTGGTGGTCCTTGCGTGTTGCCTTCTGCTGGCAGTGGCCGTGGTACGCCAGCGGCTCGGCGCTCGCGTCGAAGCTCATCTCCTGATCGAGCTCGAACCCGTCGATATACTCGCAGACGCCGTAGGTGTTGGCCGCGACGGCGTCGACGTCCTCGCCAGCAAGCAGGGACTGGTAGTCCGACTGGTACATGACGGCGTCGGACGGCTCGACCGTTACGACATCCCAGCCCTCTGCGATGAGCGGTGCAAGCGTGTCGACGTTCTCCCGTGCGGTCGACCGGGCGTGATCGAGCATACTCTTCGAGAACGCCGGGCGACCACTGTCGGTCACGTCGTCGGGGACCCGGACGTGGACGCCTGCGGCCTCCAGCGCCTCGACCGCGGCTTTTCCGACGTGTGGGTGCGTGTAGTCGGTGTAGGGATCGGCGATCAGCAGCGCCTTTCGCTCCGCATCGGCTTCCGCCACCGTGGATCCACCACGCGAGCGCATCCACTTTCGGAACGTCTTGCGGTGGAACGACGGGAGATCACGCTCGCGGGCGATTCCCATCGCCTGCTCGGCCATCCAGTTGGTTCCCGGAAGGCTCGTCGCGATGTTCGAGACTGGTGCAAACGTGCTCCCCAGTTTGAACAGCGTCTCGACGTTGGCGAAGAGCCGATCACGCAGCGGGATCCCCTCACGCTGGTGGTACTCGTGGGTGACTTCGGCTTTGAGCTTCGCCATGTCGACGCCGCTCGGACAGTCGTTCTTGCAGCCCTTGCAGGCGATACAGAGATCGAGCACTTCGTTGACGAACTCGTCGGTGAACAGTTCGTCGGGCAGTTCGCCGTTCATCGCGTTCCGGAGCATGTTCGCCCGCCCACGTGTCGAGGTGATATCCTCGTCGGTCGCCCGGTAGGTCGGGCACATCGTCCCGCCGGTCGTGTCCTGATGGCCCTCACACCCAGCACAGCCGTGACAGAGCTCGGCCATTCCCTGGAAGCCGTTGTCGTTCTCCCAGTTGAGCACCGGATCGAAGTCAGCATCGAAGCTATACTCGGGGTCGAACCGCAGGTTCTCGGTTGGGTCGGGGTCGCCACAGACGTTACCTGGGTTCAACAGCCCCTGTGGATCGAACGTCGATTTCAGGTCACGGAAGACGGTCCACAGCTGGTCGCCGTAGAGTTTCTTGTTCCACTTCGTGCGGGCGCGCCCGTCGCCGTGTTCGCCAGAGACGGAGCCATCGTACTCGACGACGAGGTCGGTCAACGCGTCGGAGATTTCGGCCATCGTGTCCAGCCCGTCCTGTGTCTTGATGTTCAGCAGTGGCCGGATGTGAAGGACGCCAGGTCCGGCGTGGGCGTAGTACGAGGCGAAGGTGTCGTGCTCGTCGAACACGTCCTGGATATCGGCGACGTACTCGGGGAGGTTCTCGGCAGGTACCGCCGTATCCTCGACGAACGGCCAGTGTTTTTCGTCGCCAGTCCGGGAAAGCAGGATCGGCAGGCCGGACTTGCGCATCTTCCAGAACTTCGCCTGCCGGTCGGGATCGTACGCCTCCAGCGCGTCGACGGCGTTGACCGGTGCGTCTGTGCTGGTCGGCTCGTCCGGTTCGACCTCGGCGTCGTGTGTGGGGAGCCGGTCGGCGAGCAGATTTGCCACCTTCTGTTTCCCTTCGGCGACCGAATCCGCGTAAAACTCCACGAGCAACGTCGAGTCAGTCCCCTCGGGGAGTGTCGCAACGAGATCCGCGAACTGACCGGTATCCCGCGCCAGATCGAGCAAGACATCGTCCATCACCTCGACGGCGGCGGGATCGTGTTCGAGAATCGGCGCGACGTCTTCCATCGCCGAGATGATATCGTCGTAGGTCAGGAGAACGACCGAAGTCTCGGCCGGGATCGGTTCGAGGGAGACGTCCGCCGCCGTGACGATCGCAAGCGTCCCCTCGCTGCCTGCCAACAGCCGCCCGACGTTGACCTGTCCTCGCTCGTTGACGTCCTTGACCAGCCGATCGAGATTGTACCCCGAGACGTTGCGCTTGAGATCCGGGAACTTCGCCTCGATCTCGTCGGTGTGTTCCTCGAGGATCGACTGGACCTCGGCGTAGATCCGCGCTTCGAGATCGTCATCCCCGGCGAGCTCGTCGAGGTCTTCCACGTCGACCCAGCCGAACTCCGTCACGGTACCGTCGGCCAGCACCGTTTCGACTGATTCGACGTATCCGTCGGCTTTGTGATACTTCAGGGAGTGTGCGCCAGTCGTATTGTTGCCGATACAGCCACCGAGTACGCTTTTGTCGCCCCACGCTGGATCAGGGGCGTACTTCAGGTCGTGTTCCTCGAGATGATCGTTGAGACGTGCAAGCGTGATTCCAGCTTGCGCTCGCGCGACTTCCTCGTCGGGATCGACAGAAAGAAAGCCGTTCATGTGGCGTTTGAAATCCAGCACGACCGCCTCGTTGACTGCCTGTCCGGCGAGGCTCGTCCCACCGCCTCGTGGGAGGACGGGAATCTCCCTGTCGGCACAGTACTCCATCACCGCGGCGACGTCCTCGGTCGAGCGCGGTGAGACGACGCCGATCGGGAGCTGCTGGTAGGCACTTGCATCGGTGGCGTACAGCTGTCGGCTGTAGGAGTCAAATCGGACGTCCCCGTCGACCAGTGCTCCGAGGTCGTCAACGAGGTCCGGCCGTTCGATCTCGCCACCCTGATAATCGTAATCGGCCCGCGGGTCGTCTGCTACATCGACTCCAGTCGTCGAATCTGATTGATAAGTGTCGCTCATCGTACCCTCTGAATATCACCGATAATGTTCTTCATATACTTAAATGGGTCAAATGATCCCATCCTGTGAGAACCTACAGCCCCCTTGCGATCACGTGCGCAGTCGCTGATCGATCGTCGGAAAAACAGCGTCGATCGCTTCTAGCGCCTGTGGCGCTACTCGGGGACGAGCCCTTCGTCCTCGACGCGCATGATCGCCTCACCGTCAGCCAGGTTCGGGGCATCAACGAGCTTGAAGATCCGCTTCGATCCCTTGGACTTGCGCAGATAGACGCGGAACGTCGAGGTATGCCCAAGGATGTTGCCGCCGATCGGCTGGGTCGGGTCGCCGAAGAAGGAATCGGGATTCGAGGATACCTGATTGGTGACGAGGACGGCCGTATTGTTGAGGTCGCCGACGCGCATCAGGTCGTGGAGGTGCTTGTTGAGTTTCTGCTGGCGCTCGGCGAGCTGGCCCCGACCGACGTACTCCGCACGGAAGTGTGCCGTCAGCGAGTCGACACAGAGGAGGCGAGTCGGGAACTCGTCGTCCTGACTCTCGCTTGCTAGCTCCTTTGCCTTCTCGGCCAGCAGGATCTGGTGGTTGCTGTTGAACGCCTTCGCAACGTGGATGTTGTCGAGGAAGCTTTCCAGAAGCTCTTCCATCGCTTCGTCCTCGCCCGGCTCTCCCTCGATCTCGCGGTCTTCCATCGTCGCAGCGATGATCTCGTCGTCCAGCCCGCGGATCATGTCGTCGATCCGCTCGGGGCGGAACGTGTCCTCGCTATCGATGAAGATGGCGCTACCGTGGAGCCCGCCGTGCTCTTTGGGGAGCTGAACGTTCACCGAAAGCTGGTGTGTGACCTGTGACTTCCCGGATCCGAACTCGCCGTAGACCTCGGTGATCGACTGGGTCTCGACGCCGCCCGACAGCAGGTCGTCGACCTCGTCGATGTTGAAAGAGAGTTTGCCGATCTCCTCGCGGCGTTCGAGTACCTGTGCACCGCTCTCGAAGCCACCGATATCTGCGGCTTTTCGTGCAGCCTGAATAATGTCCGAGGCTGTACTTTCGCCGACGTCGGCGGTGTTGCTCAGTTCGCCCGGACTGGCGACTGCCAGCCCCTGATACGAGTCGAAGCCGTTCTCCTGAAGCTTCTCTGCGGTTGCCGGACCGACGCCAGGGAGTTCCTCTAGATCCTCGTTTGCTGCCATAGCTCTCCGTTGTGCCCGACCCTACATAAACCTCCGTTAACAGCATAGTGAAAGTGATAGCCGCCGCGGGGCGATCTTTGATTCTTGTCATCAGAATCCGAATGAAAGCAATCATCTGAAACAATCCGGCCAGAAAGGCCAATGATATATATGCATAGCATGGCCAGAGTAAGTGTGCACGATTGGCAAACTATCCACACCGGATCGGTTGACTCCCCACCGATCATGGGCTTCGCGCAGCCGTTCACCGAGCGTTCACCCACTGCGTGTGGAGTCGGTATCATTGATCCTGCCACTACTATCGTATCATGAGCAAGAACGAAGACGGAGCCGATCACGACTCTACCCCCCGAACGCATCGCCACCCGCATGACAAGCAAAACAATAGGCCCGATACGAAAGCCGAACAGTCCCACCATTACACCGGAGACGGCGCGGACTCGTATCACCCCGGACAGCCACGGGTCGTCACGGTCGGGACGGAGATCATCAACCCGGCCTTCGTGGGCGCAATCTACGGCAGTGACCACGGCGACTTCCGAAACAGGGACCATCTGAGCCCCCGGCTCCCCGTGCTTCGGCGCGATCCCGAGGAATACGACGCCGACGATTTCGAGTGGTCGATCGCGGAGCGCCCCGACGGCAGCACCGCCGAACTCGAGTTCGCGATGGCGACCAACGAGAACCAGCCTCGCTACGATCACGGTCGGGGCCACGTCACCGAGTTCGCGCCGGACGAACCCGGTCGATACACGCTTCGCCTCGACGCGCCGGATGGTACCCACGAACAGACGCTGTATGCCGTCCCCGAGCCGACCGATCCGGATGCCGGTCAGCCCCGCGTCGAACTCGACGCGAGGGTCGAGGACGACGAGTTCGTCGTCACCGCGACCCCGGCGCTCGCGCCGAGTCGTGATACACCCTCCCTTCTCCTCGACGTGACCTTCCTCGTCGACGATCGCGACCCGCTCGACGAGGACGACCTCGTGATCGACGACACGACGGCCCGCCTGTCCCTCGACGCGATTGAGGGGGAGTCGGCCCGTGTTCACGCAGTTGCGTACGATGGAAACCGCCCCAGCGTCGTTGACACCGTCGAACTCTCGCCCGATGGTGCCGTCTCGCTCCCGAACCGGCCACCCTCCTGGCTCGACGACAGCGTGATCTACGAGATATTCACGAGGTCGTTCCACGGCGAGCGCGGCGAGACCGATTTCGACGTCCTGAGCGAGCGTGTCGAGTATCTCGATGAGTTGGGCGTCGATGTCGTCTGGCTGACGCCGGTCGTCCCATCGGTCAGCGGCGGCGAAGATATCTCGAACGGCGGTCCCCACGGCTACGACACGCTCGATTACTTCGACGTGGCTCCCGACCTCACACCGTCGGGAACGACACCGATCGAGGCCTACGAGCAGTTCATCGATGCCTGTCACGACCGGGACATCAAGGTGCTGTTCGATCTCGTCGCGAACCACTGCGGGCGTGATCACGCGTTCTTCCAGGCGTCGATCGACAGCACTGCGGACCGATCGGGCCAGTGGCCCCACGTCGAATCGTGGGACGAGGACTCGAAGTACTACGACTGGTTCCACCGGGTCCACCAGTCACGGTACGACCGATCCGGTGATCGGGTCGAACCCGAGCCGCGGGTGACCGGCTTCTACGACCACCTCCACATGCCCAACTGGAACTACGACAATCTCGCGGTCCGTGAACATATGCTTGCGGTCGCTGACTTCTGGTCGGGCGAGGTCGGCGTCGACGGCTTTCGCTGTGATATCGCGTGGGGTGTTCCCCACGACTTCTGGAAGGACGTTCGCGAGGTCGTTCGCAAGAACGACAGCGAGTTCCTCATGCTCGACGAGACGATCCCCCACGATCCCTCGTTCGCCGAAAACGAGTTCGACGCCCACTTCGACACCGACGACTACACCGAGACGGCCCACGCCATCGCCCGCGGCGAGGTCGAAGCCTTCGAGCTTCTCGAAGCGGTCAAAGCCCGCGCTGACAAAGGCTTTCCCGACTACACCCGGCTGCTCAACGCCACCGAGAACCACGACGAGAAACGGCTGCTGAACGAAGCGCTCCACACCGGCGCGTACGACGACCCCGAGGGCATCCAGCGTGCCTGCTGGGCTGCAGGTGTCGCCCTGCCGGGCGTCCCCTTCGTCTACTACGGCCAGGAGCGGGCGATCAGCCGCCACGGTGAGAACCGCCACCTCGGCCCGGGAGACCCCCGTGAAAACGACGTACGTGCCGACGGAATGCAGCGCGCGTTCATGAACTGGGACGAGTACGACGAGGAACACCTCCAGTTCTACAAGCAACTCATCGATCGGTACCACGACCTCGACGCGCTCAAACCCGCGGCCGGGCTAGAAGAGGTCTGGCATCGATCCGAAGACAACGTTCTCGCGTTCGGACGGGACGCCGCTGCGCTCGATGAGGTCTCGGGTCCCGAGCGTGTCGTCGCAGTCGTCAACTTCGAGGATGGCGAACCCGGCCGAGTCGAACTTCCCGCAGCGGTCGGGACGACTGATATCATCACCGGCGAGGACGTTGCGGTCGAACGGACCGACACGACGACGACGATCGAGGTCGAGACCATCGCCGTTCTCGAAACGCGGACGTTCGACCCCATCGGCGAGCCAATCGTCGAGTGGCGCAACGACAGCAAGTACCGGCGGCGAGACGCTTACGACATGCCGACTCACGAGACGTTCGACCAGGCGTGTTTCGACCTGCAGCGCTTCGAGGTCCGCGAGTTCGCCGACAGCTACCAGTTCGTCTTCGAGTTCGATTCGATAGAGAACGTCTGGAACCGCGAGCGTGGCTTTTCAGTCCAGTTCCCGCAAATATACGTTCGCGACCCCGAGGCAGGCTACGGGGGACTCGATGCAGCGCCGGGGATCGACGCCAGATTCAAATCGGTGTATCAACACCGGATCCTCGCCCGGCCCGAAGGACTGGTCAGTGTCGAGACGAGTCACGGCTCGCTGGTCGGGACCGGCGGCGCGGAAGCGCTCACCGACCGCGACGCCGTCCTCGTCTGGGTCGAAAAGGACGACCTGCCGGACCTTCGAGAAGCCGAACTCGTCCCGCTGGTTGCCGGATACGATGCGGAACACAAGTACGACGTGCGACAGACGACCGAACAGGCAACCGACTGGACCTTCGGTACCGGTCCGATCAGGGGGACGGCCCCGAACGTCGTCGATCTGATCACGCCCGCGGGCGTCGACCGCGACGACGCACTCGCTCCCTTCGTCGACGGGCTCGCGCGGATGCCCTTCCGGTCGGTCGACTGATCACTCCCAGGGGTGTCGCCCCTCGCTCGGCCACAGCGGATACCAGTACTCCTTGTCCGGTTCGATCTCTAGCTCGCCGTCGAGGACGCTCTGTAGCTTGAGTTCGACCTGATTGTCCCGCTCGTGGCTCGCACCCGGCGTCGGCGCGAACGGGTAGAACGTCCCCCGGCGAAACGAGTAGATCCAGTCGCCGGGCTGGCCCTCGCGCTCGAAGGCAAAGACCGCCGCAAGCAGGCGCGAACCGTACCCCTCCTCGATGAACGTATCCGCCGCGAAGTAGACGTTGGTCACCAGATCCTCGAAATCCTCGTCGTCCTCGAAGACGACCCAGCGGTAGCCGTGATCGTCGTCGACAAAGCGGGAGACGGTCCCGGTCTCGGCCTCGCCTTCCGCGAGGATCGACCGGACGTCGCTGACGGTCCCCGCGAACTCGTGGCTGTTGACGTCACCGAAACACAGCGCAGCGTAGCCCGTCGGCTCGAAGCCGAGGTTCGCCTCCATCGTCAGGTAGGCCGTGCTCATCCCGAACAGGTCGTCGGGATCGGCGTCGCTCGTTGCGTCCCGTTCGGCCCGAACCCCCAGCACGCTCCGGATGCTGTCGAGCAGTCCCATTGGTCGTGAGTTGGTCGCCGTGGACATAATCCTGACCGTTCCCGGCGTGAAACCCAATCGCTTTTGAGAGGCGACCGGTTACGAGTGGGTGAGGGCACGTAGCTCAGTCCGGATAGAGCGTCGGACTTCTAATCCGACGGTCGTGGGTTCGAATCCCATCGTGCCCGCTTCTACGAGGAGCGAACGCGACGAGTGAAGCGGCTCAGGGATTCGAAGTAGACAGGACGCCCACAGCGTAGCGAGCACGTCCTAGCGTAGTTCGAATCCCATCGTGCCCGTTCACTCCTTGCAGTCGCTCGCGGGCGCGATGATGTTCGCAAACAAACCGCGTTTGCTCACTCCCATCGTGCCCGCTGATTCTGCGGCGTCGACGAGAACGCAGTGATCGACGACTCGAAGCGGCTTGCCGCTTCGGTGAACGGACGTGAGAAGCGAATCGATGACCGCGTGAGATTCGGAGCAGACCGTGGGTCTGCGCGAAACATGGGTTCGCGGACATCGTTCGAGGGCGGGCGTTCAGATTGCAGGACCTGCGAAAAAGAGAGAGTGTCGTCTCTCCCGACGTTCTGTCACTCGTGATCGGAGGGAACCGCGACGACGGGCCGATCAGCGTTCAGCAGTAGCGCCTGGGTGACGCTCCCAAACACGGCCTGACCGAACGGTGACCGTTTGCGCGCACTCACGACGATGTAGTCGGCGTCCTGTGCGGTGCTGTACTCGATCAGTTCCTCAGCAGTGTTCCCCGTCAGTCCGACGGGGTCGAACTCCTCGACACCATCGACGTCGTCCGCGATCCGACGGGCCATCTGTGTAGCCTTTTGCGTCGAGAGGCTCCGTTCGTGGTCCGCGTCGTATCCCCCTTCCGGGTTCGGGACACCGACTTCGCCCACGTGGACCACATGCAGGCTGACAGCCGCGTCGTCAGCGAGTCGTCTCGCCGCCCGAATCACGGACTGTGCTCGCTCCGACTGATCGACTGCGGCAACGACTGGCATACCAGAACCATGACCATATCCCGTCTTAATTGGTCGTGGTTAGTATCAGTTCGAGGATATAATCGGCCGCAAGCACCGGCCGGTTCGGATCGGAGTCCGCTCCGCCCCTGCCGTATATACCCCACACTGTGGTGTCCGTACACGCTATGTACGAGATACTGATGCCGATCGACACCAGCGAAGCGCGCGGACACCGACAGGCGACGTTCGTCACCGAACTCCCGGGTGTCGGCGAGTCCATTCACGTCTCGTTGCTGTACGTGTTCGACGATCCGGATCGGGCGGAGACGACTGCGCCGCGCCAGATCAGCGGCGGGAGCGCGGCGTTCAAGCGGCTACAGGAATCCGGCATCGGTATCGAACAGCTCGCCAGAACGGGCAAGCCGGCCGAGGAAATCGTCCGCACTGCAGAGGAGATCGACGCCGATCAGATCGTGCTCGGGGGACGCAAGCAGTCGCCGAGTCGATCTGCAGTGTTTGGGAGCGTCACCCAGTCGGTAATTCGGAGCACGGAGCGGCCGGTGACGGTAACAGGGGGCGAGATGGCCGAGACGTGATCGACGGTCAGACGGCGGACGGGTCACCGCTTTCGAGGTCCCGATACAGATAGTACGAGTAGGCGACTGGCACGAACGCGGTCACCAGCAACGGGACGAACATGGCGGCGAACGCGAGTCCGATCTGCCCACTGACGTAGCCACCGACGAGTCCGACGAGCGCGACGAGCGCGCTCCATTTGAACAGCGTTGCGCCGAGGGCGTTCGTTCGGTCCCAGACCTCGTCGCTACTCAGGGTCCACGGCGTCCGGATGCCGATAAACCAGTTGCGTTTGGCCTGTTCGAGGACGACGCCGACGTAGTAAAACAGTGGAATCATCCCCGCGAGCACGAGCAGCGTGAAATCGAACTCGTAGCCGAGGTTGAACGCGACCATCCCGACGTGAAGCAGGGTCATGTACGCCGCGAAGACGACGACGAACCAGTCGTAGTAGGGCCGGAACGCCGTGATATTCTCCCGGAGCGGGTCGATCCGCGGCAGTAGCGCAAACAGTCCGACGAGCCCGGCTGTCATGGCGGGCAAGAGCCAGAGCCCGATCGCCGTCGACATCGTACCGTCCGGCTCACCCCCCGCATCCCAGTTGGTGACAAACTGGTCGGGGAGGTCGGGCGCGGCGACGAGGCTCGCGATCGCGGCGAGAAGGACAAATCCGAGCGCGAGCCCAAAGCGGTGTGTCGTGTTCATGGCAGGTGATTGATCAGGGTACCTGATAAAGAGCGTGCCGTCCTCGGCGAACTCGGGGTCCGATCACAGCTGGCGGGGGAGCACCTGTCCCCAGACGTGCTTGTCCAGCAGCCGTACGGTCAGCGGTTCCTCGACGTCGATGCAACAGGAGAGTCGCGGATACCCGAACCGGACCGCGGCGGCGTCGTGCCAGTGGACAGGCTCCGGAGCGGGGTCGACCTCGACAGTGCAGGTCGAACAGAGCCCGCGCCCGCCGCAGTTGGCGTACTGTGAGATAGTTCCGTACACCGGGAACCCCCGTTCCAGTAGTTCCTCGCGAAGGTTCGCGCCCCGCTCGACGTCGATTGTCGTCTCCTCCCCATCGGCGACGACCGTCACTGGAACGCCCATAGCGGCGAGTACGGCTGCCGCCCACCTGAGACTACCGACTGGCGCTGCTCACTGGCCCGGCGAGCCGAAACTCCAGTGTTTTACCTTCCCAGGCCGAACGAGCCGGTTGATGGAAGGTCTCGTCCGGCAGCGAGTGCTCGCCGAGCACGAGGAGACGGTCGGATCAGTGATCACCGCTGCACGAACGGTTGCCCGGACGCTTCCAGATCCCGTCACCGATGCGGAGACGGTTGCGGTACCGCTCGCGGCGCTACTCCGGGAACGAGAACTGCTCGGGGAGGTGCTTGCGATGCTCGACACCGGTGCCGACGCACTGGAGACGGTCGTGGCTGGGGATCCAGTCCCGGCACCGCCGTATCTGTCGGTCAGGAGCGTCGGCCCGGTCTGTCGTGCGACGCTGGCGGACGGTCGCCGGCTAGTGATCGATCTGCGAGTGTTCGCGATCGAGCGCCGTCCTGTCCGATATCGCTTTGCTGCCCCCGACCCGGCGGCCTGTCTTCGGGTCCGACTCCGGTGATGGTGTCACGTGCTGTCCGCTGTCACATTGTATACAATGTAACATCGTAACATCGCATACAGCGTCGAGGGGGGTACTCCCGAATCAAATGCTCGCAGTGAACCGGCGCAAAGCGCCGAATGCTTTCAGCATAATTCGAGGTGGAGCCTCCGACCTCAAGTCGTGCGGGACCGAAGGTCCCGCTGACCATCCGAACGGGCCTGCGGCCCGTGAGGAGAGAGCGAGTGTAGCGAGCCAGTAGGTCGGAGAGGAAACCGACAAAAGACGACGCAACCGCACGACGGTAGCTACCCGACCCCCAAGATTATAAGAACCGTCAAGTAGTAATCTGAAATATGGAGGTACGTCGAACTGCGCCGGTCAAACTCGTCGTTCCCGATGAGCGGCGCGACGACCTCCACAAATCTGCGCGACAGTTCCTCTACTGTGCGAATCGTGCTGCCGAGTTCTGTTGGGACGACGACTCCTACACAAACTGCATCACTGCGAACTCAACTGCCCGAGATGCACTCTACGCGGAGCTGCGGGAAGAAACTGATCTCACTGCCAACCTCGTTCAAGAGGCCATCCGACGCGCCGTCCAAGCGACGAAAGGGTGTGTCGAACGGTGGAAACAGGGCAAGCGTGTGAGCCAACCGGAGTTCACCTCGTGGAGCATGGTCTACGATAAGCGAAGTGCCACATTCTACCGGAACAAAGTCTCGCTCTCAACTGTCAACGGGCGTGTTGAGTGTGACTTTGAACTCCCGGCAGACAGCCCAACGCCCTACGAACAGTACGTTCTTTCGGAGGGGTACGAGTTCCGGGCGAGCACACTGCAATACGACGAGGTGGCCGATGAGTTCTACTTCCACATTACAACCCGGAAGTATGATGACGACGAATCCGAGGTTTCGGCAGATACCGGGCACCAAACAGTCCTCGGTATCGACCTCGGCGTCAACAGCCTCGCAGTAGCTTCGACCGGCACGTTCTGGCAGGGAGACGACTACGACCATTGGTGCCGCGAGTTCGAGAAGCGGCGTGGTGAGATGCAACAGCGCGGCACGCAAGCCGCACACAACGCGCTTCTTCGCCTTGGAAAGCGTGAAGAAGCGTGGCGAAAGCAGTACATCCACAGGGTTGCCAATGAGATCGTTTCTGAAGCCGTCGAACACGACTGCGACGTAATCGTGTTCGAGGATTTGAGCGATATCCGTGAGCGTCTCCCGCAGGCTAAATGGCACCATGTTTGGGCGTTCCGACGCCTGTACGAGTACGTCTCCTACAAGGCACCAGAACAAGGCGTTTCCGTGGAGCAAGTCGAGTCGAACCACACGTCCCAGCGCTGTTCTCGGACGGATTGTGGCTTCACGCACGAAGCGAACCGCCACGGAGAACACTTCGAGTGCCAGAAATGCGGTTACGAGGTGAACGCGGACTATAATGCAGCGAAGAATATCGGGCTGCACTATGCCCGAAAGCGGAAACACAGACTCCGTTCCTCGCCCACGTCGGGGGGCGGAGACGCACCAGTAGACGTGCGTATAAATGGTGGGACGTTGAACGGCGAGAGTTACCAGCCTATTGCTGGGGACTGATTGCCGGGAGTCCACATCAAAGCCCTACCCTCAAGCACCGAGGCGCAGAGCGCCGAGGGAGTAGGGTAGGGTAGTTTACTCGTCTTTCGCGCCGGGGTTCGTCACCGCACCGTTGGCCGCCGAACCGAAGAGCTGGCCGTACTTGGCCATAACGCCGTTGGTGTAGTTCGGCTCTGGTTCCTCGCGCTCGTCGAGACGACGTTCGATCTCCTCGTCGGAGACGTCAAAGGCGAGGGTACGCTCCTCGACGTCGATCGTCACGATGTCGCCGTCTTCGAGTGCGGCGATGGGACCATCGGCCGCGGCCTCGGGGGCGACGTGGCCGATCGAGAAGCCACGGGTTGCACCCGAAAAGCGTCCGTCAGTGAAGAGCGCGACGTCCTCGGCGTGGCCCTGTCCCGCGACGGCGCTCGTGACGCCGAGCATCTCGCGCATGCCGGGGCCGCCCTGTGGCCCCTCGTTTCGGATGCAGATCGCGTCGCCAGATTCGACGTGACCCTCCTGGACGTACTTCATGGCCGCTTCCTCGTTCTCGAAGACGCGGGCGGGGCCCTCGTGGCGAAGGTCCTCCTCGCCGGTGACTTTGAGGACCGCGCCGTCGGGGGCGAGGTTGCCCGTCAGGATTCGGATCGCGCCCTGTTCGTTTTTCGGCTCGTCGACCGAGTAGAGATAGTCGACGTCGAGGTCGTCGAGGTCGGGCAGGTCCATCGCGTCCAGTTCCTCGCCGATGGTGTTGCCCGTCACGGTCAGCGCGTCGCTGTGGAGCAGTCCGGCCTCGTAGAGCGCGTTGAGAACGACCGGGACGCCACCGACCTCGTGGAGGTCGTTCATGACCTTCTCGCCGCCGGGCTGGAGGTCGGCGATCTTCGGCGTCTTGCGGCTGATCTCGTCGAACTCCTCGATGTCGAGATCGATCCCCGCCTCGGCGGCGAGCGCCAGCAGGTGGAGCACGGCGTTGGTCGAGCCGCCGATGGCGACCTGCAGGGCGATGGCGTTCTCGAAGGATTCCTTGGTGAGGTAGTCGGAGGGACGTCGTCGCTCCTCGACAACCTCGACGGCGAGTTCGCCAGCCTCGCGGGCGATCTCGTAGCGCTCGTCGGCCTCGGCGGGCGCGCTGGCACTGCCCAGCGGTGCGAATCCGAGCGCCTCGCTCAGGGAGGCCATCGTGTTCGCGGTGAACATCCCGCCACACGAGCCCGCGCCGGGGCAGGCGGTCCGTTCCATCTCGTCGAGTTCGTCCTCGCTCATCTCGCCCTCGGCGACCGCGCCGACGCCCTCGAAGACGTTCTGGATCGTCACCTCGCGGCCCTCGTGCTCGCCGGGCATGATCGAGCCGCCGTACAGGAAGACCGAAGGGAGATCGGTGCGGATCATCGCCATCATCATGCCGGGCATGTTCTTGTCACAGCCGCCGATCGTCACGAGACCGTCCATGCGCTCGCCAAAGGCGACCAGCTCGACCGAGTCGGCGATGATCTCGCGGGACGTGAGCGAGGCTTTCATCCCCTCGGTTCCCATCGAGATGGCGTCGCTGATCGTGATCGTCCCGAACTCGATCGGCATTCCATCGCGATCGTCGACGGCATCGTACGCGCTCTGTGCCACGTCGTCGAGGTGGACGTTACACGGCGTGATATCCGCCGCGGGGTTCGCCACGCCGATCATCGGCGCGGAGAGGTCATCGTCGTCGTAGCCCATCGCACGGAACATCGCACGGTGGGGCGCTCGTTCGACCCCTTCGGTCACTTCGCTGCTCGGAAGCTCGGGGTCTTTCTCGCGGCCCGTGGGTTCATTGTTCATACCCCGTCAATTCGGGTCGGGAACCTTAAGTGACCAGATTCCTCGCAGGGTAGCTGATTCTATATCCGAAAGAGAATCTCTGAAAAATAGTTTTAAATATCCAACTGATTCTATTCACTAACAGTATATAATTATAATTTATATACAGTTAGGCATGCAACTTTGTGTGGGATGAGTACAGGTGACATGAGAGGCGACTCCATGGGCGCTCATCCGCACAGTTACCAACCATGACACGCAAAACGACGCAGGGACGATTTAGCTGAATTGAGGCGCTAAGCCCCCTTCCTCAGCGAGCGCCGACCGAACGGGAGGCGCGAGCAGGGAGGGGATACAGCGCCGCACGGTTCTCATACATTCTACGGTTACAGGCCCACAGGCCCACGCAGTCGTAACGTTTTTGCAGTAGGGTAGCTAGTATTGACCGAACCTAATGGAGTATGACCTCGACTCGGGAGCGCACTCGATGTATTCCCTGCACTATCACCTGATACTCACCACGAAGTATCGGCGCGGAGTGCTAACCGAGGAGCGAACCCAATTCATTCACCAGGTCATCAGCGGGTTCACGGACAACTACGGTGTCGAACTGACAAACCTCGACGGCGAGGACGACCACGTACACATCCTCTTCCGAGCGAAACCAACCACAGACCTCGTGAAGTTCATCAACACGGTCAAGGGCGCGACCGCCCGCCGTATCCGCAACGAGTACGCGGACGAACTGAAGACCGAACTGTGGGGCGACTCGTTCTGGAACGACTCGTACTGCCTCATCTCGACGGGGCAGGTGTCGCTGGATGTGCTGAAACAGTATGTAGAGGACCAACGCGAGTAGTGCCATGTACTACGCCTACAAGTACCGTCTCAAGCCGTCCGACGCCCACCGTGAGGAGTTGGACCGCCACCGAGACATTTGTAGGCAACTGTACAACCACACGCTCTACCGCCTCAACGAGTACCAAGACGAACACGGTGAACTGCCGTCTATGACCACGCTACGGTCGGAACTGCCCGACCTCAAGAAGTGGTGGGACGGCCTCAATGACGTGTACTCGAAGGTTCTCCAAACCGTCGTGGAACGCCTGTTCGACAACCTCAAAGGACTCTCCAAACTCAAGGAAAACGGCTACGGCGTCGGTCAGCTCAAGTGGAAGCCGCCACGGGAGTTCCGCAGTTTCACGTACAGTCAGTCTGGCTTCAAGCTCGACAAAAAGGGCGGTCAGACTGTGCTGTCTTTCTCGAAACTTGCGGACATACCGATTCGGCTCCACCGACCCATCCCCAACGACGCAAAACTCAAGCAGGTCACGGTGAAGAAGGAACCGACGGGCGAGTGGTTCGCCACCTTCGGCGTCGAAATGGACCGTGAGACGCCCGAACCGCCTGAGACTCCCGAGAAGTGCGTCGGTGTCGACGTGGGAATTCTCAAGTACGCCCACGACACGGATGGTACGGCGGTCGGGTCGCTTGACCTCTCAGACGAACGCGACCGCTTGGAGCGCGAGCAACGGAAGCTCTCGCGCAAACAGCACGGGTCGAACAACTACGAGAGGCAACGGCGTCGAGTCGCGGAGTGTCACGCCAACCTCCGACGGAAGCGCCGTGACTTCCTGCACAAACTCTCAGCGTACTACGCTCGGGAGTACGACCTCGTGGCGGTTGAAGACCTGAACGTGAAGGGGATGATGGAGTCGCCGTCGAACAGCCGCAACACGGCGTCTGCCGCGTGGCGGACGTTTCTCTCGTTGCTCGAATACAAGTGCGAGCGTGAAGGAACGCACTTCGTCGCGGTCAACCCAAGAGGGACAACGAAGGAGTGCGCGTCGTGCGGCGTTTCAACTGACAAGCCGTTGTGGGTCCGTGAACACTCCTGTCCCGCCTGCGGGTTTGAGGCGGATAGAGACGCAAACGCGGCGTGGAACATTCTTTCCCGTGGTGTTGAAGATGTAGGAGTGGGACACTCCGAATCAACGCCTGTGGAGACTGCGCTCCCTGTGGATACACCTGTGTCTGCAAAGCGCGTCGTTGAAACAGGAAGCCCTACCCTCAAGGAGCGCACCGCGTCAGCGGTGAGCGAGTAGGGTAGGGTAGTTCACTTCCCTCACGCGACGCTCGTTCGTCAAAGGATTGACCGCCAGCGCGGCTGCTGTGACGGTTCCGACAGCCGCGTTCTCGGGCTCAGCCACTGCTGGCGGTAGCGAGTCAGTTGCACTCCAGTATTTCGATTATGGTGAGTTCGGCCCGCAGGGCGGTCACTGGGACTACATCAACTGGCGGGCCGACGACCTCGGTGCCGCCGGATACAGCGATGTCTGGATCCAGTCACCGAGTCAGACGGTCGCGCCGAGCAGTAACGGATACGATCCGCGCGATCATCTGAATTTCAACAACGCGCTCGGCAGCGAGGGCGAACTCCAGTCGATGATCGACGCGCTGAACTGGAACGGTGTCGGCACGATCGTCGACACGATCTACAACCACACCGGTCCCGAGGACCCGCAGGGAGGCACCTACCCGCACTTCCCGAACCGTGGATACTTCCACGAGCCCCAATCGATCGAGGAGGACCGTCTCCGCGGACAGCTCGCCGGTCTGTGGGCGCTTGATCACTGGGACGGTCGCGTGACCGATTTCATGTCAGTGTACACTGACGAACTCGCCGAATTGGGCGTCTCGGGGCTGCGACTCGACGCCGCCGTCCACATCCCACAGTGGTGGTTCGACAACGAAGCCAGCGACTGGTGGGACTGGCACGGTCTGTTCACGGTCGGCGAGATCTGGGACCCGCTGTGGCGTATCGAGGAGTATCTCAACGGCGCGATCGACACCGCCTTTGACTTCCAACTGCAGTCCCAACTCACCGATTCGTTCAGTTTCGGTGGTAGTCTCGACGATCTCCGATCGACCATCGAGAACGGCGACTGTCTACTCGGAAGCAACCCGGTCGGGGCGTGTACGTTCGTCGAGAACCACGACCTCAACGTCTACGGCGACGACCCCGGCGAGGTACCCGACGACTACGATCTCGCTCACGCGTTCATCCTCACCGCGCCCGGCTTCCCATTCGTCTACGAGAACCGCACGATCGACGGTGATGGGATCGACGATCCCTACGCCGACTGGCTTGCCAACCTGATCTGGATCAAAAACAATCTCGCGGGCGGAGACATGTGGTTCCGGTACTCCGACGACGACTTCCTCGTCCACGAGCGACAGGGCAACCTCGTTACCGGGATCAACAAAGGCGGTTGGACGAGAAGCGAGTGGGTCTACACCGAGTTCCGCAACCAAACGCTCAACGATTACACCGGCACGATGGGCGACGTCTGGGTCAACGGCGATGGCTGGTGTAACATCGAGGTGCCCACACAGGACTGGGTCTGTTACGCGCCCTGATAGCGCTTTCCGCCCCTCTCTCCGGTGTCGAAATATCCTTGTCAACCCCGACGTTACTCCCGGGCATGGCGACGGTACGAACGGCGGCGCGCTTGCATTTTGGCTTCGGGAACCTGTCGCTCGCTCACGCACGCCTGTACGGCGGCGTCGGCGTCACCCTCGATACGCCACAACTGATCGTCGAGGCTCGTCCCGCCTCGTCCGTCATCGTTGCCGACGAATCGGGAGAAGCGGAGGCCATCCGCAACACCGTCGCGTCCTACGCGGAGCGCGTAACCGAACTCCTCAAACTCGACGGCGTCTCCCTCACCGTCCACGAGCGATTGCCGCGACACGTCGGGCTGGGGAGTGGGACCCAGCTTGCCCTCGCAGTTTACGCGGCGACGGCGGCCGCTCACGACCGGCCGGTCGACGTCCGCGAGACAGCCCCGGCGCTGGGCCGCGGCGGGCGAAGCGGCATCGGCGTCGCCGGGTTCGAGTCCGGCGGATTTCTGGTCGACGGCGGCCACCCAACGAGCCAGTTTACCACGGACCGGCCCGCGGACGGCGAGTGGACTGTCCCGCCGGTGATCGCCCGCCACGAACTCCCCGATGACTGGCGGTTCATTCTCGTCCTCCCGGACGCCGAACCGGGCCGAAATGGCGACGACGAGGACGCCAGCATGCGCTCGGTCGTCGAGTCGGCCGATCCCGCGCTGGCCGACGAGATCAGTGCCGTCCTGACGCGCCGGGTGCTCCCCGCGGCCGCGCTGGGACGCCGCCAGGAGTTCGGGGCCGCACTCGCCGAGATCGGGCGACTTAACGGTGCGTGGTACACTGACGCACAGGGTGGCGTCTTCCGGCCGCCAGTGGGACAGATCGTCGACGAACTCGGGACGCATCCGACGATCGACGGGGTCGGCCAGTCCTCGTGGGGGCCAACGGTGTACGGACTGACCCATGTCGATGCGATCGAGAGCGCACGCGCGGCGGGTCGGGACGCGCTCGCAGTGGCTGGCGTCGACGGCGACGTGCTGGTCGCTGGGCCGCGGAACTCCGGCGCGACGATCGAGGAGTGACGTCGGCAAGTGCGTCGGGAGGCCTCGGCGCAACGCCTAACAGGCCGGACCGAGAGGTGCAGGTATGTCGCGTATTCCGTTCGGTATCTCGCGGTTCGACAGGACGATCGGCGGCGGCGCACCCTCGGGCAGCGTCGTCTTGCTGGCCGGCGAGGTCGGAGCCGGTGCCCGTGAGTTCATCTATACTACTGCTGTGATGAACGGCCTCGCACGAGCGGACGAAGAGCAATTCGATCTGCACTATGGCGATCTACACGACCGTGCACGACTCCCCGGGGAGATACATTATCTCTCCTTTACCAGCGCCGAACGGCCCCTGCTCGAGGAGATGCGTCACACGCTCGACGCCGACCTGGTGGAGAGCGGTACCGAGCCGCTACACTTTGGGGATCTCTCCGAGGAGTACTTCCAGTTGAGCCCGGTACCCTCCGAGTGGTACTCCGAGCGCACCCGGAGCATCACGTCGCTCGGGCAGGACACCGATACCGACGACGTGCTCGACGCGATGGGGGACTATCTGACCGATCACGCCGAGGACAGCCTCGTGGTTGTCGACTCCGTGACCGACCTGATCAGCGCGGCCGGCAAGGTGATGGACTGGACCGACATCACGCTCCTGCTGAAGGGGCTGGAGAAAGCTGCGAACCAGTGGGGAGGGTTGATCCTGCTTCACGTTACGCTCGATACCCTCTCGGAGACCGAGCTCGGGCAGTTGATGGACGCCACCAACGGCACCTTCCTGTTCGAGTGGGAAAGCGGAGGGAGCGAGCGCGACCGGACCATGGTCGTCAAGCAGTTCCGTGGCGTCCTCTCGCGGCTGGAAGACGAAGACATCGTTCGGTTCGAGACGGATATCGGCGACACCGGCTTCGACATCAGCGACATCCGAAAGATCCGGTGAGCAAGGACCTGGCAGAGAGATTATGTATTCGGCCACCGAACTATTAAGACTCTCCTTTAACAAGTAGAGGTGAATGGCCAGCGACGATTCACGTGGCGGGAAGACGATGATCGAGCTCCCCAGCGACGTGTACGACTGGCTCGACGAGGAGCACCACGGTAACGTCGATGCCGTCGCTCGACGACTGCTCGATGCGCACCGACAGCTCGCTACCGAGGGAGAGCCGATCGCTCCGTCCGGCGATTCGGACGATAGTCGCCCAGTGAGCGAGGCAGAACTCGACGAGCGTCTCGACACCCTCGAGGCGACGATCGACGAGCTGATCGAGGACGTCCGCAAGCGCGTGATTCAGCTAAAGCGGGAAACCGACACAAAGGCGTCCAGAGAGCACGATCACGAGGAGCTCCGCGAGCGGCTCGACAGGGTCGAGGGGCGGGTCGCGGATGCCGAGGGGCAGGCCGAGTCGGCGGCCGAGCGC
Source organism: Natranaeroarchaeum aerophilus (assembly GCF_023638055.1). Classification (NCBI taxonomy): domain Archaea; kingdom Methanobacteriati; phylum Methanobacteriota; class Halobacteria; order Halobacteriales; family Natronoarchaeaceae; genus Natranaeroarchaeum; species Natranaeroarchaeum aerophilus. The sequence continues at coordinate 292,518 of NZ_JAKRVY010000003.1, forward strand.
GCGACCGACGCCGAGTCCTCGGTTGCCGCTGGCTTCGAAAACTACGAGGAGATCCTCACCTACCTCACCGAGGAGACCGACCTGCTTGCCGATCGGGCCGACATCCTCGCCCGCGCTGTGATCGACCTCCGCTCCGAAGTGGAGACGGTTGCCGCCGAGCGCGCCCGGCGGGAAGCGGTCAACGAGCTAAAACGCGCAGCCAACCAGCAAGGCGTCCGAACGGCCGACTGTGACGCCTGCTCGGCATCGGTCGATATCGCCCTGCTGACGGAACCGCACTGTCCGCAGTGTACCGAGCGGTTCGTCGATGTTTCGGCAGGCGCACGGTTTTTCAAGCCGAACGTGCTCGAAACGGGCGACCCACCCGCTCTAACCGGCACCGATGAACAGGACGATCTCGGCGCGGAACTGGATGCCGCGTTCGAAGATGAGGAGACAACCGAGGCACCCGAGTGGGAACCCCCAGGTGAGCCCGATGCCTGAGGACGACTCGTCCGAGAACCTGCCCGACGAGTTACACGATTCGTCCGACCCCCTGCCGGACGAACCCCACGATCCACCCACGATCCCCCCGGACGATGAAGACGAGTCAGTACCAGCGCTCGACCCCCACACCGACGCCGAGGAGGGGAACCCCCAGTCAGGGCGACAGGGACCGCTCGGCGACCTCGCCGACGAACTGGGTCGCCGGCGCGACGAACGTCCCGAGGATGAGTACGACGATCTGTTCGTCTCCGAGGACGTCGGCGACCTCGACAGTGATCTCGTCTGGGAGGACCTGCAAACCGGTGGAGTCTCCGTCGAAGAAGAGTTCGCCGCGGACGAATTCGATGCGGAAGAACACGTCGTCCCCTCCTCCGGCTACTGCGAGACGTGTGAGTACTTTTCCGCGCCACCCGAGGTAGCCTGCGGACACGAGGGCACCGAAATTGCCGATATGGTCGACATCGAACGGTTTACCGTCCGGAACTGTCCGAAAGTCGCCGAGGACATCGCAATCGGCGAATTCGATCCCGCAGCCGAGTAGTTTTTCCCGCCGGTTGCTCTATCCCAACCATGCAGTTCTGCGACGAGTGCGGTTCGATGATGCGCTCACAGGGCGACCGGATGGTCTGTTCGAACGACGACTGTGGCGCGACCGACGAGCAAGACGAAGAGCTTGCCGCACAGTTCGTCTCCACGGACGAGCAAAGCGGCGACGAACTGATCGAAACCGAGGAGGGGGCGAGCTTCGAGGGGAAACCGACGCGGGAGGACGTCAACTGTGATCGCTGCGGTCACAACGTCGCGTGGTACACGATCAAGCAGACGGGGTCGGCGGACGAACCACCCACACGGTTTTTCAAGTGCAAGGAGTGTGGCCACCGGTGGCGCGAGTACAGCTAGCGACGCGCTCAAAATACTTACTCGCTCCAGAGTAATATTACCAGATTTATATCCCCCGAGAGCAAACAGTGTAGTTGTATGTCCGAATACTTCCCGGAAGTTCCCCACATCGAGTACGAGGGGCCCGACTCCGACTCGGAGCTGGCGTTCGATTACTACGACCCCGACAAGCAGGTCGGCGACAAGACGATGAAAGAGCACCTGCGCTTTGCCGTCTCGTTCTGGCACGCCTTCACCGGCGACGGCTCCGACCCGTTCGGTGCGCCGACGATGCAGCGCCCGTGGGACGACATCGAGGACCCGATGGAGAAGGCCGAAGCGCGCATCGAGGCCAACTTCGAGCTACTCGACAAGCTCGGCGTCGATTACTTCTGTTATCACGACCGCGACCTTGCGCCGCGCGGCGACACGATCGAGGAGTCCAACGAGAACCTCGACGAGATCGTCCCGCTGATCAAAGAGAAGATCGACGAGACGGGCATCGGCGTGCTCTTTGGCTCCGCCGAGCTGTTCGCCGAACCCAAGTACGCCGTCGGTGCGGCGAGCTCCCCGAGCGCGGACGTCTTTGCCCACGCTGGTGCGCAGGTCAAGAAGGCACTCGAAGTCACGAACGAACTCGGTGGCGAAGGGTTCTGTCTCTGGGGCGGCCGTGAAGGGTACAAGACCCTGCTCAACACCGACATGGGCCTCGAACAGGACAACGTCGCCCGCTTCCTGACGATGGTCGCGGACCACGCCGACGAGATCGGCTTCGACGGACAGCTCATGCTCGAACCCAAGCCCAAGGAGCCGATGAAGTTCCAGTACGACCACGATTCGGCGACGATCCACGCGTTCCTCCAGAAGTACGATCTGGACGATCGCTTCACGCTCAACATCGAGACCAACCACGCGACGCTCGCGGATCGGCCGTTCGCCCACGAGCTGCGCTACGCGCGACTCAACGACATCCTCGGCAGCATCGACGCCAATCAGGGCGACAAGCTGGTCGGCTGGGACACCGACGAGTTCCCATTCAGCCTCCGCGATCACACGCTGGCGATGTACGAGATCCTGCAGAACGGCGGCATCGCGCCCGGCGGGATCAACTTCGACGCGAAGGTGCGCCGCGAGTCCTTCGAGCCCGTCGACCTCGCCCACGGCCACATCACCGGCATGGACACCTACGCCCGTGCGCTCGAGGCCGCCCACGCGCTCAAAGAGAGCGGCGAACTCGAGGCGTTCGTCGACGAGCGCTACAGCAGCTACGACGAGGGGATCGGCCAGAAGATCGTCGAGGGCGAGGCCGACCTCGCCGACCTCGAAGAGTACACGCTCGACAACGACGTTCCCCATCCGGAGTCCGGTCGCGAGGAGAAGCTCAACGCCCTGCTGAACCGCTACATCCTCGAAGCCTGATCGCTCGCTGATCTGCTCTATTTCGCCCGTTTTTGGCTTTCGATCGCTGTGGAAACCTTGATTAAAAACCCCTCAAATTACCGTACTGTTCCGGAGAGTTTTAACCACAGGGCAGATATTCGTGAACTATGCGATTGCACGACAGGGACGTCCGGCAGGACGTGCGGGAACTCGGTGCACTGCTCGGTGACGTGCTGGAAGACCAGACGTCTCGGGAAGCCTTCGAGACTGTAGAGATGCTGCGTACGTCCGCGATAGATTATCGGGACGGCGAACTGGACTCTCGTGAGACGCTTCACGAGGAGCTAAACGGGTTGACGCCCGAGCGCGAGAGCATCGTCGCGCGTGCGTTCACCACGTACTTCGAGCTGATCAACCTCGCGGAGGAGCGCCAGCGCGTCCGCGCGATCCGGACCGCCTCCCACGAGGAAACGCTCGAGGACAGCCTCGAAACGGCCGCCGAGGAGCTCCACGAACTGGACGACGACGAGCTCGAACAGGTGCTCGATGACGTTCTCATCGAGCCGACTTTCACCGCACATCCGACCGAGGCCCGGCGCAAGACCGTAAAATCGAAGCTCCGCTCGGTGGCAAACCATCTCGAAACGCTCGACGAGCGACGGCTCACCAACAAAGAGACAGGGCAGGTCGAGCGGGATATCGATGCAGAGGTCACGAGCCTCTGGCAGACGCCACAGGTCAGGGACCGAAGCCCCGAGCCGGAAGACGAGGCCCGGAACGTCCAGTGGTACCTCGAAAACACCCTGTTCGACATCGTCGGCGAGGTCTACGACGAACTGGAAGACGCCTTCGAGGATGAACTCGGCGAAGAGATCGATATCCCGAAGCTCGTCGAGTTCCGCTCGTGGGCCGGCAGTGACCGCGACGGTAATCCCTTCGTCACCCCCGAGGTGACGACGAACACGCTCGAACGGCAGCGCCGCGTCGTTCTCGATCGCTACCGCGACCAGCTCAAGAGCCTCTCGCGGGTGCTCAGTCAGGACGGCACCCGAATCGACGTCGGCGAACGCTTCGAAAAATCACTCGCAGCCGACCGCGAGCGATTGCCCGGCCTGACCGAGGAAGTCGAAGAGCGCTATCCGAACGAGCCGTACCGCCAGAAGCTCAAGCTGATGCGCGAGCGCCTCAACCGGGTCGGCGACGTCCGTCCCGGCGGCTACGACCACGAGGACGAACTGGCGGAAGATCTGGCCGTTATCGAACAGAGTCTCCGTGCGAACGGTGCCGACTCGGTCGCCGAGGCGTACATCGACCCACTGGCCCGTCAGGTCGACACGTTCGGCTTTACGCTCGCCAGCCTCGACCTGCGTGACCATCAGGAACAACACACAGAGACCGTCACCGAGGCCTTCGCGCGTGAGGGCATCGACTACGAGTCGATGGACGAAGACGAGCGCGTTGAGCTGCTTACGGAATCGATCCTGCAGGACGAGCCGGTCGTCGACGTCTCGAACGACGAGGGCGTCTCCGATACCGCAGCGCGCGTGCTCGAGCGGTTTGACTCTCTTGCCGACTGGCAGGAGGAGTACGGCATTCAGGCGATCGACACCTACGCTATCTCGATGACCGAGGAGCCGAGCCACGTGCTGGAAGTGCTGTTCCTTGCGGATCAGGCCGACGTGGTCGACCTTCCCGGACACTGTGGGCTCGACATCGTCCCACTGCTGGAAACCGAGAGCGCGCTCTCGGGCGCGCGCCGGATCATGGGCACGCTGTTCGAGAACGAGGCCTACGCGAAGGCCCTCGAAGCACGGAACGACACCCAGGAGATCATGCTGGGCTACTCCGACTCGAACAAGGAGAACGGCTTCCTCGCGGCCAACTGGTCGCTGTACGAAAATCAGATTCGGCTCGGCGAGATCTGTGACGACTTCAACGTCACGATGCGGCTGTTCCACGGCCGCGGCGGCTCGATCTCCCGCGGTGGCGGCCCGATGAACGACGCCCTGCTCGCCCTGCCAAACAGCACGGTGACCGGTCAGGTCAAGTTCACCGAACAGGGCGAGGCCATCGCCGAAAAGTACTCCAACCCGCGCATCGCCGAGCGCAACATCGAGCAGATGCTCAACGCGCAACTGCGCGCCCGCAAGCGCTCGCTCCAGCAGCCCTACGAGGACGTCGAAGACGAGTGGATCGAGGCGATGGGGCTGATGGCCGACGTGGCTCGTGAGGAGTACCGTGACCTGCTCGATACCGACGGCTTCGTCGAGTACTTCGGGCAGGCGACGCCGATCGGCGTCATCGAGAACCTGAACCTCGGCTCGCGTCCAGCCTCCCGCTCGGGCGAGCGCAAGGTCGAGGATCTGCGTGCGATCCCGTGGGTCTTCTCGTGGACGCAGGCACGCTGTATCATCCCCGGCTGGTACTCGCTGGCGACCGCGATGGATGCCTATCTCGACGATGGTGGCGACATCGAGACGCTACAGGAGATGTACGACGGGTGGCCGTTCTTCCAGTCGATGCTCGACAACGCCGCGATGGCGATCGGGCGAACCGATCTGGACATCGCTGCCGAGTACGCCGACCTCGCCGATCCCGAACTCCGCGAACGGTTCTTCCCGCGAGTCTCCGGGGAGCACGAGCGAGCCCAGGAACTCGTCCTGGAGATCGCCGGTCGGGACGATCCGATCGACCGCGACTGGCTCCAGAAGAGCCTCGAACGTCGGAACCCCTACGTCGATCCGCTCAACCTGCTCCAGACGCATCTGCTCTCCCAGACTCACCGCACGGATCTGGAAGAACGCACCCTGCGCCTGACGGTCAAGGGGATCGCGGCCGGGATGAAAAACACCGGATAACGCGTCGAAACGCGGTTTTTTGAGTCCGTTGTCGATCGAAGTCGAGGGCGGTTGATCTCTGTGGTCAGCGCAGTGGCCGGTCGCCAATACTACAACTCTCGAAGTAAATAGCTACAGATATCGAAGTAAAGACAAAGACGCACCGAAACGTCAGAACGGCCCGCCGTCGCCGCCAAGACCGCCCATCCCGCCCCCACCGCCGCCTTGCTGTTGCATCTTTTTCATCATGCGCTGCATGTCCCCGTCGCCCATGCCCTGGAACTGCTTGATCGTCTGTTCCATCATCTTGTGTTGCTGGAGCAGCTCGCGGACGCGCTCTTCGGGCTTGCCAGCCCCGCGGGCGATCCGCTCGATCTGGCTCGCGCCGATGGCACGGGGGTATTCGAGTTCGTTCTCGGTCATCGAGTCCATCACGACGTCGAAATCACGCATTCGGTCCTGCGTGACGTCCATCGCGTCGTCGGGTAGCTGGTCCATCATCCCGCCGCCCATGCCGGGGATCATGTCCATCACCTGGTCGAGCGGCCCCATGTTGTTCATCGCTTCCATCTGCTTTTGCATATCCTTGAGGGTAAAGGATCCCTGAAGCATATCCTCGGGGTCCCAGTCGTCCTCCTCTATCCCCGTCTCCTCCATCGCGCGCTCGACGCGCTCGGCGAGCTGTTTGAGATCGCCCATCCCGAGCAGTCGGGAGATGAAGCCGCTCGGCTCGAAGCGTTCGACGTCGCCGACCTCCTCGCCGGTCCCGAGGAAGGCGATCGAGGAATCGGTCTGGTCGACCGCCGTGAGTGCCCCACCACCTTTCGCCGTCCCGTCGAGTTTCGTGATCATCACGCCGTCGATGCCGATGGACTCGTCGAACTGCTGGGCCTGCTCTTTTGCGCCCTGTCCGATCGCCGCGTCGAGTACGAGCAGGTTCCGGTCGGGATCGACGACCTCTTCGATCTGCTCGATCTCGTCAATCAGGTCGTCTTCGAGGGCGTGTCGACCCGCCGTGTCCACGATGTGGACGTCGGCGTCCGCGGTGGCTTCCAGGCCCTCGCGGGCGATCTGGACCGGGTCGTCGACGTCCGGATCGCCGTAGAACTCGACTTCCGCTCGTCCGGCCATCTGCTTGGCCTGATCGTACGCGCCCGGGCGGAAGGTGTCAGTCTGGATCACGGCGGGCCGGAGCCCCTTCTTCGAGAACCACCACGCCATCTTCGCCGCGGAGGTCGTCTTCCCTGACCCCTGAAGCCCGGCGAGCATGATCGTCTGCTCTTCGAGCGGGAGCTCGGTGCTCTCGCCCACGAGCGCAACCATCTCCTCGTAGACGATCTTGAGGACGTGATCGCGCGCCGATGTGCCCGCCGGCGGATCCTCGTCGAGTGCGCGCGTCTCGATACTGTCGGACAGATCCTGAACGAGCGAGATGTCGACGTCGGCCTGGATCAGCGAGCGCTGGATCTCGCGGACGACGTCCTCGACGTCTTCCTTCGTGATGCGTGTCTTCCCCTGCAGTTTGTCGAGCGTCCCGCGAAGGGACGTGCCGAGATCGTCGAGTACCATTTATCCCACGTACGCAAGCCAGTCGGTAAAGCCTTTCTCGCTGGGGTCGGCGATCGAACCCCCGCCGCGGTTGCGGTGGCGCGCGCTGGCGAGGCGTTCATGCCGAGCCAGCACCGTGCGAGGGACGGTGCCGCAGGCACCGAGGCTGGGGAGGAACGAGGCGACGTCTGGGTGGATTGAACGGGGCCACGCCGGTCGGGCGGGCTGTGGCCCGTAGCACCGCAGCGCAGCGAGGAGCGCGCGGCCACAGCGCGGTCGAGCGGTGTGGGGGCGTTCGAGGTTCTGTTATCACTCACTGGACTACACTTCAGCCCAAAATGCGGTCGAGCGGTGTGGGGGCGTTCGAGGTTCTGTTATCACTCACTGGACTACAC